>NZ_CP012600.1:2481635-2791816 GCF_001278705.1 Bacillus gobiensis | reverse complement strand
AAGGATGGTTGACATGATTGATCACATCGATATGGAGATCATACGCTGTTTACAAAGCAACTCAAGAATGCAATGGAAACAGATCGGGCAGCTTGTCCATCTGTCTGGTGTGGCCGTAGCCAATCGAATTCAGCGTTTGGAGGAGATCGGGGTCATAGAAGGGTATACGGTCCGGCTGAACGAAAAATTGCTGGGAACATTTACTGTATTTTTATTATCGTTCAGATGAAGGATTATAGGCATACGAAGTTCCAGGAATTTATTCAGGAGCGAGATGAAATTAAAGAAGCTCACCGTGTCAGCGGGGAGCCGTGTTTTATTTTAAAAGCCCAGGTACCTGACCAAAATCAGCTGTCCAAGCTGTTGGATGAGATTCTGGTCTACGGCCATTATAAAATCAATATTTCCATTGGGCAGTATAAATGAACCTCCGGATAGGCAGTCGCATTAAAAACGACATTTTCAGATGAAGAAGGGGTTTTTGTTTTGGAGTAACTATCGGATCTAGTCTCGATATTAACTTTGTTTTACTATCAACCACATATGAATTCTTGATGATGGTGAATAAGACCACAATGTACTAAAACGGAGTAAAACAGCCATAACATTTATGTGTCTAGGATACATTTGTACTACATATATGTCTTCCAATGGATCAGTAGCGTATCCTGCACTAATAACCTGTTGCCCATTCAATCGAAAATCTACAATTTCATTTGGCTTCATTCTAACTTGAGTCGGTTCCCATAAATAACGGATGAAGCCATGCCCAAGATCCTGTTTAGTCGCTTCATCAACATCCAGTTCAAAACGTCTATCAGGTATGTCTCTATAAAAACTTTCTGGATTCACTCCTGCAATCCTTCGGCTACGGCACTTTAAAAGGGAAAGTTACCGAGTGGATTTGAACCACTTAGATTGCGTGACTGCGGGGCCCACAGAAAAAGCAGGATTAATCCTGCTCAGCTTGTAGGAAAACGCCGTTTTCTCTACTACAGGTATTTGGCTATATTCATGTCAAAATTTGCTTAGCGTACAAAATTTCCGAAATGTTGGCTGTACCCCTTTTAGCGCTTGGAGATAGAAAGCATAAAATTAGCCCTTCCAACTGGGAAGAGCTAATCTTGTTGAATTAACACAATGCCTTTCATCATCAAAGTAAACCCTTTCATTGCTAAAGTAAATGGGAGCAAACTCTTTCACCGATGCATGTAAGAGCAAAGGTGCACACGTTAGAATGAGATTAAGGGCAAAAACACATGCATATGCTTCAATTGGCGAACTTGCGGCTCAATTTTTACAACATTATAACAATTGAGAAGGGTGATTTTTTTGAATTAAATCAATTATTGAGCTTCAAAGACAGAACATTTGTTGATTAAGTTGGGGCGATAATGTTTATCGTTTGGATGGTGGTATTAAAGTACAAGAAAATAACTCAATTTTGATGTACGACATTTTATTGATTAGGAGGAATGAGCATGAAAAAGTTTAAAATGATTGTCGTTGCACTGGGCGTTGTGTTGTTAAACAATTGGCCGTAGTCACACCAAGCAATCATGATGAAACGTTTCCGAGTATTAGGAGCTCCTTTTGACTTTCGAAGGGAGGATGGTTCCCCAAGGGGAATTATAATCAATCTTTACAGATCGATGTCCCGAAAAGCCGTTGTATCATAATGAAAGAGCTTGTTTTGGAAAGGATAGTAGATTTATAGGATTATATGGATAATAAGATTTTTCAAATCCAAACGGTAGAGGAGAACTGAGAATGAAAGTTATGAAAATGTTTAAGCCTAAAAAGGTAATAGTTCCAGTGATTATGATGGTGTTTTCTCTGATTATGACAGTCTCTGTTCCGTTTACCGCTTCTGCGGCTGGTTGGGATTATATGGGGGAAGATTGGTTTAGAACACAAAGTAAAAACTTTAAATCAGGTGGAGGCGATTTTAGGGTTTGTCTTCCCTATTATAGTCCAAAAGGTTATTACTATTTATTTGAAGAAGATCCATATAACCCAGACGATCAAGTAAAATCTGGCGTTTACTTTGGTAATAGTACAAGTGATGATTTTTATTATACGGAATCTGCCCATGGACTTTATTGTCATGTCTTCAGAGATGTTAATGCTTGGGTCGATGGCTCTAATAATCAAGCTGAATTTTATGTGAAAAGATACTCTGATAATGGAACAGTATATGTAGAAGCCTGGGATTGATTCATAAAGGCTAAAATGAAGGATGGTGATGATCGAACCGATAGGCTGCAGGGTAAACTACCGATGGAAAACGAAAAAAGAAGTTGGAGCTGGTGCAGAAACCAAGATAGGATTAATCTACCATGAGTGCTTTCCAAAGGGAGCGACATTCTGTGATGCACCGTGGTCGTAGGAGTCAGACTAACGGATGGGCTCTAACGCACCATAGTTGATCGACCTTCTTCTCCCAGCCGTAGTAGAAGTATTGACGGCTTCTCCATTTTCATCCTCTGTGGTGCAGCGCTGTTTCTTGCGCTGCATGGATGCTAACGGGCAGATTTACTCAACAAACTGGCACGAAAGAACGGCTGATTAAACGGGCGCATGATTTTTTGTTTGTTTCCGATGTCACAATCAGGGCCTTACATTGTTATATGTACAAAACGTAAAGGAGCTGGGAAAGATGAACGACTTGACATGCATAATCATCGGAGGCGGCTATGCAGGGCTACAAGCGTTCAAACAAATACAGGCAACGACACGGGACGTGGCGAACGGACGGCGGATTCGGTTTGTTCTGATCGACAAGCAGCCCGGTCACTTGCGCAAGTCGCTGCCAAACCCACAGCTTCACAGTATGACCATATGCTGATGTTTTTAAACCTAGAGACAAAATCTTTATGTCTCGAGCATCCTATTGTCTTTTTAACGTTGATGTTGAGCTTAAAGCTCATGTTTTTAAAAGCGAGTTAGACGTAATGGTGCTCTACGTGCAATTTAGACTCTCACAGAAAAAAAGTTATTAATGAATGTCACAAATCCAAACCATTCCCCGTCTTAGTTTATGAAAGACTAAACAGCGAAGGAAGGTATGGTGGATGAAACAGTTTGATGTGGAAAGCATTGATGGATGCATTGCAGGTTGGGTGGCAGCAATGATCCAGCATGGACGATCGAGAAACTCGAATTGGAACTGTTTATCCAACGTTTAACCGAACCTAATTATCTTTTCTGGTCGTAGTTTAGTCTGTGTGTGGTTGATTGAACCTGTACCGCACCAGGCGTTGTCATTATTATTTGGGTAGATTGTGCCTCGGGTACAGTCTATGGAAAAATCGTTCAAGAGGTGAAAAAAATGACAAAATTATTTGATGAAATTCGGCAATTCCATGAAAGCTTTGAACAAAAAGTCTTGATCGAAAACAAAAGACTCATAGCACAAGCAACAAAAGAATTGGCCGAATCGAATATGGCAAAGGGATTATCGATTGGTGAACAAACGCCTGATTTTACATTAAAAGATCCCACAGGCGTTTCCATTACCCTTTATGAAGAATTGAAAAAAGGACCTGTCATCTTAACTTTCTATCGAGGCGGATGGTGTCCGTATTGCAATCTAGAATTAAGAGCTTACCAACGAGTATTAAAAGATATTACCGCAGCAGGAGGACAATTAATTGCTATTAGTCCTCAAACTCCTGATTCTTCACTCACGACGAAAGAAAAAAACGAGTTAGAATTTCTTGTTCTAAGTGATACGAACGGAAGCGTTGCTGAAAACTACAATTTAATATTTAAGCTACCTGATTATCAAATTAAAATTTATAAGGAATATGGTGCGGATCTAACAATCCATAACGGAAATGATACATGGGAGCTCCCAGTTCCAGCAACTTATATTATTGACCGATCAGGAAAAATTCGATTCGCGAGTGTAGATCCTGACTTTACAAAAAGAGAAGAGCCCACAAGAATGGTAGAATTGTTAAAAGAGGTTCTGTAAAAATTCAAAAATTGATTGTAGGGAAAATTCCTCATCGCTATCAAGTTAAGGTTTTATAGTACCCCAAAACGAAATTTTGGGCTTCCTCGTAACAAAGAAGCTCATCATTTTGGGGGTATTCATTTTGCTTAGTTTGATGGCCCAGTGAGAGAGTGAAAATGAACTTCACTCACTCCATAGTGGTGAAAAGCTTGCAAAACTCTTTTTTGATGTTCTTCTTCTTAAATAATAGCCGGTTTTCATCACGTTAAGGGTGAACATCGGTAGCCACAAGTAATAACATGAAGAAGTATCACTCAACCCTAATCGACCAATCAGATGGAGCCCCACCTTTAATGCGTCCCCGCCGGGTGTTTTTCTTTCCTTATAACAATGTCCTTTTTTATTTCAGGTCACTGGGGACATACCAATAATCATTTTTGTTGTGTTCCGCAAGGTATTTTTTAAAGTCTTCCGATTTGTAGGCTTCGACAACGGCTTTCGCCCACTTAGTGTTTATGTTTTTCTTGTCCACCGTGGCGACCAGCTCCAGATCCTTGATGAGGGATTCAGACAGCAGCGATTTTTTCGGATCAATGTGAGATGCGTAGACGATGCTGCCGGGCAGGATGCCAAAGTCGATGTCATCCATGGCACGCGGGATCTGGGCGGAATCCATGGTTGTGATATTTAAATGTTTCGGATTAGAGATGATGTCTTTCTGTGTTGCTGTCAGCGGAGTAACACCCGGTTTCAGTTTAATCCATCCCGCTTTCTGCAACAGTAGATACGCGCGTCCTGCGTTGGATGGATCCTGTGGAATAGCCACTTTTGCACCGTCCTGTACTTGATCGATGGTATTATGTTTGTTAGAGAAAATACCGGCCCTTACCGTTGGAATATGAACAATAGGCGTAAGGTTTGCCTGCTTTTCCACGTTAAAGTTTGTAAGATATGCCGTATGCTGGTCAACATTCAAATCGATATTTCCTTCGCTTAAAGCTATATCTGCCTGAAGGAGATCAGAAAAGTTGGTCAATTTGACGGTGTAGCCTTCTTTCTCAAGAATAGGCTTTATCGCCGATATAAAAAGTTCACTGTATGGTCCTGGCGAGGTTCCCACCCGAATTGTTTTTTCATCAGATGAACCTCCAATGCCGCAGGCGGCTAAGCTGAGCACCAGCAACCCAACAATAAGTATGAACGCATTCTTCTTGTATATATGTCTTCCCATGTTTCATTCTCCTCTGTTTATTTTCCCGATTCTTCAAGAAACAGAAAACAACACAGCGGACCGTCAGTTTTTTTGTTTATTGATTGCTGCTGAGCCGACCGCTGCCCTTTACTTTATTTTCCTTCAAAGCTTAACTTGTTTTTTTCAGGAGTATAATCAAATTCCTTTTCCGATTTAGCAATAATAACAGTGGCTAAGGAATTTCCAATCACATTTAGTGAGGATCTTCCCATATTTACAAAGAAATCAACTGCCATTAATAAAGCCACTCCTTCTGCAGGTAATCCAAGTTGATGAGAGGCTGCTAATAAGACAACTACGACCGCCGATGGAACAGCTGCGATTCCCTTAGTAATGATGGCTAAAAATAAAACGATCGTAATAATTTGTCCTAATCCTAAAGTCTGATGAAAAGCATTTGAAATAAAAATGACTGCTAAACTAATGTAAATAGACGCGCCATCAAGATTAAAAGAATATCCCAGGGGTACCACAAAAGATGTCACGGAACGAGAGGCGCCAAATTTTTGCAAACGTTCAATAACGGAAGGCATAACAACACCCGAACTGCCCGTTGTAAATGTTAGTAGAAGAAGATCTCCAATATTTTTTAATAAGTCAATATAAGGGACACGAAATATCAAACTAATAATGGGGAACAATATCACCGCGGTTATCAGAAATGCAGCATAAGCTATTAAAACAAATTGTCCCAATGAAATAAGATTGTGTAATCCATACTTTGCAACGTCATAGGCTAAAAAACCAAAAACCCCCACAGGAGCAAATGAAATAGCATATTCTACAAGTTTAAACATTGCTTGCGACCATGATTCAAAGAAACTAACTACTGGTTTAGCTTTTTCACCTATTGCATTTAACGAAAAACCTAGAAAAGAGGCAAAAAATATTATGGGTAATAAATTTCCTGAAGCAAAAGCATCAAATATATTACTAGGGATAATGTCAAGAAGAAAAGTCTTAAAGTCTATACTATGAGCAACTCCCCCTAATGAAGAGGTGTCCACATTTCCCACGTTAATATTGTCTCCGATAGATAGCACTTGTCCAAGAACGATTCCCAAAACAATTAGAAAAGTAGTGACAATTTCAAAATAAATTAATGATTTTATAGCAATTTTCCCAAACCTTTTTGCATTGCTAATACCAATAATGCCTAAAACTATTAATGGGAAAACAAGTGGAACAATAACCATTTGTATTAAGTTTAAAAAAGCTGTCCCTAATATTTGTAAATGAATTCCCCATGTTTTACTAAAATATCCTACTAAAATACCTAAAACAATGCCGATTATGACTTGATATGTTAAATTTAATTTCTTTTTTGGTTTTTGCTCTGATGTGTTTTCTTTCACTTTAAAATTCTCCTCTGTAAATAATATGGCTTATTCATATATGATTTTATAAAAACTAGAATAGATAGAGGACATTTGAATTTCTTAAGTTTATGAATCTTGACCAGTCACCTTTTTGGCTCTTCTATGCCGCCTTTCATTCCAAAATGGTAGAGCAGCTACTAGTCCTTTAGATCATTATGTTTAAACTAACGAATAAGATAGATAAATATTTAATCTAACCCATTCAAATAGATCTTGGGATTCTAAAGAATTTAGCTGTTTATCTTCTGACATTTGAATTCCTCCTTAATTATTAAATCATATAAAATTTATCGGAATAATAAACTTTGTTCTTAATATACTTAGCATGATTTTAATTGTCAATTACTTTTTTATATTAAATTATCAGGAGTTAATTGCACAAATTATTAAGATGAAATTTAAATTTTATGTTTCATAAAAAAAATAAACCAAGTTGACTTAACGGAATACTATGTTTTAATATGGTCATTGAAATGATAATTTTGGAAAAACAGATATCTGAAATAATAAATAGGGGTGAGGCATTAATCGTAAATGTGAATTTCTTATAAAAGGGGAGGAGAAAAGAAATGAAGAAGAATGTAATACTTATTTTTATACTTTCTGCCGTCATTGTATTACTTTTGGCAGGGTGCCAAACAGAACAGTCTGGAGCAGAACAAAGCAGCAATGAAGGAAATAAAGGTGATGTACAAGGTATTAAAGACGAGGTGATTAAAGCTTCTGATCCTTCAAAATCTCCGCAAAATGCAACAAACCGCAAAGATACGGTAGTTGTAGCTCTTCAAGAGCCAGGCGGTATTTTCACACCTTATTTTTACTCGAATGGCTACGATGGTAATGTGACATCTGCTATATTTCCGCCACTTGTAGACATTGATAAAGAAGGAAAGCCAACCCCTGGTCTTGCCGAGAACTGGGACATATCAGACGATGAGTTAACATATACATACCATTTACGAAAAGGTCTGAAATTTGACAACGGGACTCCATTAACTGCCGATGATGTAGCTTTTACTCTTACTCTTTTGCATGATCCGGCATATGACGGTGGAACGGATATTTTAGAAGCGAAAGTTAAAGGCGGGAAAGAATACAAGGAAGGCTCCTCTAAAGAGATTGGAGGCATTAAAGTCATTGATCCGCAAACGATTGAGATCACTACAGAAGAAGTGAATGCGAGAGCACTTCGTTTGCTTGGTGGCCAGGTTCTTTCAAAAGAATACTATGGCAAGGACTATAAATACGGGAACTTAGATTATATTAAGGATCTTTATTCGAAGCCGGTTGGCGCCGGTCCGTATAAATTCGATAAATACATTCCTGGTCAAGAGGTTCGGTATAAAGCAAATGAATACTATTATGGCGGAAAGCCTGAGGTTGAGAACTTTATATACAAAACAACTGAAGGCGATGGATTACAGTTTTTTGAAACAGGAGAAATTGACTATAGTGGTTTTCCTGCAAATAATGACAATTTTGAAACACTGAAAAGCTTGGGTTTTGCAAATATAAATCTATATACTTCAAGTGCATATAGCTACTTGACATTCAACCATGAAAAACCATTTTTCAAAGACAAGAAAGTGAGACAGGCTTTTATTTACGGGCTAAATCGCCAATCCATTCTCGATACTACATATCAAGGCTACGCGCAGGTAGCGAATGAACCCGTATCTCCTACATCATGGGCTTATACAGATGACATAAATCCATATGAATATGATCCTGAAAAAGCAAAAGAATTGTTGGATGAAGCAGGGTGGAAAGAGGGGTCTGATGGCATACGTGAAAAAGATGGTACAAGGTTGACGATACGCTATTTCACCTCAAAAACGCCATTATCTGATGTTTTGATTCCAATTGCTAAAGAGAATTATAAAGAAATTGGTATTGAACTAGAGGCTGAGCAGATGGATTTCAATGCACTATTGTCAAGAGTTGAAAAAGGCGATCATGATCTTGCGTCCTTCTCAACTCCAATGCTGACTGATCCATATAATGGAGTTGTCGATTTCCATTCCGAAAAGCCGGACGCTGTTACTGGTTACAAAAACGGAAAAGTTAATCAGTTAATTGATGAAAGCATTAGTACGAATGATATCAAGAAACGCACCGAAAAGTATCATGAGCTGTATAAAGAATTAAGCGATGATCCGCCTTATATTTTCCTGGGATATACTAAAATTCTTTCGGCCCATAATGCGAGAATTGAAGGCTTTGAACCGAACGGATACCGGGGAATTACCCCAAATCTTCCGAAATTGATAATAAAATAAGACAAATTTAATCATAGAATGTGGCAGCCTGCTGATCGAATAATCGGCAGGCTGGCCACACTTTTCTTTTAGAAGGAGGCATGAAATGAAGGCATACATTATCAAACGATTTCTCTATATGATTCCAACCCTGTTAGGTGCATCTATTCTAATCTTTTTTCTCTATGCATTAACGCCTGGAGATTTTGTGGATTCAAATTCCAGTCTGACAGCTGAGAGAAAGGCCGAGCTAAAATTGTTGTATGGGCTTGATCAGTCGATTATCCAGCGCTATTTCACTTGGATCGGTAATGTTTTTACAGGTGACTTCGGGTTCTCATTGCAATATCAACAGCCTGTCTCATCATTATTGTCTGATTACATATGGAATTCATTTATTATTGCTTTTGCATCCCTCATCTTAACATGGGTAGTAGCTATTGTGATTGGGGTTATTTCTGCGACAAGACAGTATTCTTTTTTTGATTCGGCAGTTACATTGGGTGTTTTCGCTGCAATGTCACTTCCATCCTTTTTTATAGGCCTGCTCTTAATAAAGATCTTTGCCGTCGATCTAAATCTATTCCCAGCTGGCGGAATGAGTACCACTGGCAGTAATGCTACCGGTTTTTCATACATTCTTCAGGTACTTGATCACATGTTTCTCCCAGTGGTCGTTTTGACAATGCTCAGCGTAGGTTCGCTTACCCGTTATTTTCGGACAAATATGCTTGAAGTTGTTAAACAGGATTTTATCAGAACAGCTAGAGCAAAGGGGTTAAAAGAAAAAGTAGTGATTTACAGACATGCCTTACGAAATGCATTACTACCAGCTATTACTTTGTTCGGTTTCGAATTGCCTGCTTTATTCAGTGGAGCTATTGTTATCGAACGGGTTTTTAATTGGCCCGGGGTAGGTTCTATTTATATGCAGGCATTTACTGTAAGAGACTATCCGCTTTTAATGGGATTTACAATGTTTATTGCTGTATTAACCGTAGTCAGCAACTTATTGGCAGACCTTTTATACGGAGCAGCAGACCCCAGGGTTCGAGTGAAATAGGAGGGGAATAAGTTGGAGAGTGTGAAGGGAATTTCTAGAGAACATGTGAACACAAGATCGATAAAGAAACCAGTATCAATTTGGAGATTAACCTTTCGAAGACTAATGAAAAACAGAATGGCAATGGGAGGATTATACTTCCTTGTTTTTATATTTGTTTTTTGTTTTATTGGACCTCTATTTTCTCCTTATGCAGGAAATAAAGTGGATACATTAAATATCAATAGTGCACCGAATGCCTCTCACTGGTTGGGGACTGACAAGCTTGGCAGAGATATTCTTACCAGGGTGATGCAAGCAGGAAGAATATCCCTAACGGTTGGTCTTGGATCCATGGTACTTTCTGTTTCAATTGGGGCAGCACTTGGGATTGTTGCAGGATATTATCGTGGAATAGTAGATCAAGTGATTATGAGAACAGCGGATGTACTAATGACGATACCTGGGCTTCCACTTTTGTTCATTATGGCAGCAGTTATGTCCGATTGGAAGGTGCCTGCGGATACTAGGTTATATATCGTCATGATCATGCTGAGTTTCGTTGGTTGGCCGGGACTTGCCCGACTCGTAAGAAGCCAGGTTTTGAGTTTAAGAGAACGTGAATTTATGCATGCAGCTGACGCCTTAGGTCTCAAGGATAGAAGAAAGCTATTTGGTCATTTAATGCCTAATATTATTCCTATACTTATTGTCTCGGCTACTCTAAGTGTTGGGGGCGCAATATTAAGTGAATCTGTACTTAGTTATTTTGGTTTGGGAGTCGTTCCTCCAACAGCTTCATGGGGCAATATGATAGACTCAGCCAATTCACTAATCGATTTTCAAAGAAGACCTTGGCTGTGGATCCCTCCTGGATTAGCAATATTTGCAACGGTAGTAAGCATTAATCTACTTGGTGATGGTTTGAGGGATGCCTTAGATCCGAATATAAAAGGGAGGAAGTAATACATGTCAACCGCACCAAAAACCATTATGGATATAAAAAATATTAGTATTCATTTTTCAACTGAAAACGGAATCGTAAAAGCTGTTAACGACATCAGCTTTCGTATAAAAGAAGGGGAAACGGTGTGCATCGTTGGAGAGTCGGGCTGCGGGAAGAGTGTAACCGCGATGACCTTAATGGGTTTAATTGATGAAGCTACAGGAAAAGTTATGAGCGGTGAGGTTTGGTTTAACGGGCAGGATCTTTTAAAAGCTAGAAAAAGAGAGATGAATCGTTTAAGAGGTAACGACATTGCTATGATTTTTCAAGAGCCCATGTCATCCCTAAATCCAGTGTTGAAAATTGGCCATCAAATTGAAGAAGCAATCCTTGAGCATCGGCAGATTTCCAGAAAAAATGCCAAGAAGTTGGTCCTCGAGTTGATTGAGCTTGTCGGGATTCCCGGAACAAAAAAAATTGCAGAAAGCTACCCCCATCAGTTAAGCGGAGGAATGCTGCAAAGAATAATGATCGCGATCGCTTTAAGCTGCAACCCTAAGTTATTAATAGCAGATGAACCTACGACTGCCTTAGATGTTACGATTCAAGCGCAGATCCTTGAGCTATTAAAAAAGGTTAATGAGGAGAAAAACACATCTATCCTTTTAATTACCCACGATCTTGGAGTTGTGGCAGAAGTGGCGGATTATGTCGTGGTTATGTACGCAGGGAAAATTGTTGAGCAGGCATCAGTATATGAGCTATTTAAAAATCCACAGCATCCTTATACAAAAGGATTATTAAAGTCAAAACCAGTGATAAACCAAAGAAAAGACAGGCTATATTCGATTCCTGGCCAGGTGCCAAACCTAACCAATGTAGATGGCTTTTGCCTATTTAGTGATAGATGTGAATATTGTATGCCGGTATGCCGAGAAAAGCAGCCGGCATTAAAAAAGACAAAAGTCGGTCATCAGGTTGCTTGCTGGTTGCAAGAGGAGGAGACAGGATGAAAGAGAATTTAATTGAAGTACAAAACCTAAAAAAATATTATCCTGTTTCTGGAGGACTTTTTGGCAGAAAGATTGGACAAGTAAAGGCCGTTGATAATGTCAGTTTTACAATTAAACGGGGGGAAACTTTTGGCCTTGTTGGGGAATCAGGAAGCGGAAAGAGTACTATTGGGCGCACAATATTGCGTCTATTAGATAAAACAGCAGGAAGCGTTATGTATGATGGAATCGATCTTTTCTCACTCTCTAAGCAAGAAATGAGACTGCTTCGAAAAAAGCTGCAATTTGTTTTTCAGGATCCATTTAGTTCACTCAATCCGCGAATACGTATTGGTGATGCCATTGGTGAAGCAACACTCGATCATCAGCTATTAGGAAAAAAAGAAGTAAGAAAGAGAGTGGAAGAGGTACTCGAGCTTTGTGGGCTACCTTCTTATTATTATGATCGTTATCCTCACGAATTCTCAGGGGGACAGCGGCAGCGCATCGGAATTGCTAGAGCGGCCATATTAAATCCTGATCTAATTGTTGCTGATGAACCTGTTTCTGCTTTAGATGTCTCTATCCAAGCCCAAATCATTAATCTATTCAGTGATCTGCAGAAGGAAAAGGGATTAACATACTTGTTTATTTCTCATGATTTAAGTGTTGTTGAGCATCTTTGTTCACAAATAGGGGTACTCTATCTTGGCAATCTCATGGAAATGGCCCCAAGAGACAAGATTTTCTCAAACCCGCTTCATCCGTATACGAAAGCCCTGTTATCTGCAGTTCCAATTCCTGATCCTACTCAGAGAAGAGATCGTATCGTTCTTAAAGGAGATATTCCTGATCCTTCGTCTCCTCCTCCAGGATGCAAATTTCATACGAGATGCCCATATGCTGAAGAAATTTGCAAAGATAAAGCACCGGAATATAGAAAAGTAGAAGAAGATCGATTTGTGGCTTGTCACTTTGCATAAATTTTATAACCTAAATGGGGTTGTCCATAAAGTCAGTCAAGATGACTTTATGGAGAGCCCCTTTACTAATTCCACAACAATAAAAAGAATACAAAAGTCACGGCATAGACCAGGAATAAAGCTATCGATGCCTTTACAAGCTTGTTCTTCGTGTTAAAAACTTCTTTCGCGCCATTGACAACGATGTTGTAACCGAAGCAAATAATTGACGATACAAAAGCGGCGAGTGAAACGATAAAGAGAATGATCTCCATTAAACTAGCCCTCCTTCCTGGCTATCCCATCAGCCATTGCGGTTTTTTTGAAAATAGATGCAGAACGAAAAAAGAAACTGCGATATAGGCAAGCAAGATGAAGCTGCCAAAGACATATAGCATTGGGTTTTCATAGGAAAACGACGGCTCAAAAATCCAGATAGAGACTCTGTATGCAAACGCAAATGGATTGATGATTGAAAAATCAGCGCCAATCATTAAGGTCGTTGCAAACATTATTCCTAACGCTGCGAATGAAACTATTAAGATATTTTTTGTCCAAATCATAAATGTCGCAACGGCTGGAACTGCTGCCAGGCTAATCAGGGTAAAGACGACAGAGCTTAGCAGCCTGTTTGCTAGTAGTGAAAGTGATGCCTCTTCTGAAAACAGAATCTGCATGAAAAGCAGCAGGCCGAAGTGATTAAGCAATGAAAGGGCGAAAATGCTGATCGCAATACAATACATTTTGGCGAGGATCATTTGCCGGGCGGAGTACGGGTAGCTCAGCCAGTTCATGACCGTTCTGTTTTTGTATTCCTGATAAAAAAGAAATCCGGCGAACACCATCAAGACAGCGGGAAACAAAAAGCTATATTGATTAAAAACAGTGAAATAATACCACTCAATATCCGGTTCTCTCTTTGATAGTTTCATAGCAAACGTATTTAATAAGAGCGGAAAAAAGCTGACCAAAACAACGAACGGTATGAGCATCAGCCGTTTCCATTTCATCCATTCCGTCTGAATCAAATGAATCATATTAAGCTTCCCCCTGTTCTAAGAGCTCAAGGTACAATTCTTCTAAGGTGAGTTCTTTTTTTACGGAGATTTTGCACTTCAGTTTTTCGACAGATTCCGTGATTTCTGACAAATCTCTTGCAGAAGCCATTGTGATTGAACTCTTTTCGAGACGGATCATGGAGTGGTGAAAGATTGCGGCCAGCTTTCGCAAATGCTCCTCCGATCCTTCTATTTGATAAGAATGAAACGTTTGGTTATGGTCGGGCACTGCTGCACGAAAGACGATTTCTCCATTTTTCATGATCAGCAGCTCATCTGCCAGTTTGCTGATCTCACTAAGAATGTGGCTGGATAGAAGAATGGACCGCTTTTCATTTCTTGCCAGCTCAAGCAGAACGTCACGCATTTCTTTAATTCCTCGCGGATCAAGTCCGTTTGTCGGCTCATCAAGCAATAAAAATTCCGGATCATGGATCATCGCTCGAGCCAATCCCAGACGCTGTTTCATGCCAAGAGACGTTTGCGAAAATTTTTTCTGGATATGCTCAGTTAAGCCAACCCTTCCAAGCATACTTCGTATATGTTCACGGTCCGTTTTTAATCGGAGAGTTTTCATATGCAATATTAAATTTTCCTCCAAGGTTAAATGCTCATAAAACCCTGGATATTCAATAACACTTCCTACACGGTGCAGGTAATCCTTTTGTGAATCGATGGGCTCACCTTTATACGTTACTTGTCCGTGATCCGGCGTGAACACACCGAGAAGAGATTTAAGGAGTGTCGTTTTTCCAGCCCCGTTTGGCCCGAGAAGGCCGTATATTCTCCCTTTCTGGAAATGGGCGCTAATGTTTTTTAACAACGGCTGTTTGTTCAGGGAAAAGGTTAGGTCATCTACTGTTACGAGTACATCGCTCAATGTTTTCCACCTCTTTCAATAATGTGTTTCAAGTATAAGAAAGAGAGGTTAAAACGATGGCAAACGGAAGGTTAAAATCTGGTTAAAGTCCTTCTTTTTTTAATATGTGAATTTCTGTTCCTTCATTCGAGCTATGGACTGTAAGCTCTAAACCCATCTGGCTTGTCATCTCCTTGACAATGGTAAAGCCAATATTTGCTCCGCGGTTTTCAGAATCAGCTGCCATCCCTGGACCTTTGTCTTTAATGATGAGCCGTTCATAAGTATTTGCCTCATCTGTTTTCACAAGGAGGTAGCGTCCGTCCTTTGCGTGGCGAATGACATTTTGGAAAAGGTTATCAAGGATTCGTGTAAACCACTGCTTATCGATGAACCATTGGAACTGTTTATCGAGTGAAACATCCGTCAGAATCTCGTTTTCTTCCAGCATTGGATACCATTCGACTAATTTGTCCCTGATCAGCTTTGATAAATCTTGCTTCTGGGGCTTCATCGGAATTTTATGCGCGTGGAGAAGGGCAACGTAGGTAAGGTTGTCCATCATTTGGCTTGCTGATGCAGCCTTAGCTGTCATAATATCCAACGACTTTTTCCCTTCCAATGATAAAGGCTCCTTTTGCAGTTTATAAGCATGAGCATTCATCACGGTAAGCGGCGTCCGTAAATCGTGCGAAAGATCGGCAATCAGTTTTCGTCTGATTTCTGATTCCTTCTGTTCTTGCTCACGGCTCGCTTTAAGCTCGGCGATCATATCGTTAAAAGCATGCTCAAGCTCGCCGATTTCGTCTTTCTGAATGATTTTCACTGGGGCAGGAATCGTCTTGTCAGTACCTAGCTGCATTTGCTTGCCTAATTGGATGAGCCTATTTTTTATTCTCTTGAAAAATAACCATGACAAATAAATAAATCCAGCCCAAGCTAATAACATAAATAGAAAGTAAACGGGGGCATAAAGGCTGCTATTTCTTTGCCACTTGTTTAAAAACAGGGAATCATCCATTCGGAAATACAGCACCGAATCATCCTTTAAAGGCACTAGCAGCATAAAGTCGCGGCTGCCTTTCATCTTTTCAGTCTCTGCAGCTGCTTGAGACGGAGTCCATTTCTCTGTTTCTTTCTGATTTGGTTTTATCAGTTGCCCATCGGAAGCCAAAATGGAGACAGTTGATTCGGGATATTCGTTTTTCAACTGTTCCATCAGCTGTTGCTTGTTATTAGGCGCTATTTCTGCTGTTGTTTCATTTACCGATTCTGTCACGGTTTTCTCGTCATAGCTCGGATGAAGATCAGGTGCAAAAAAATTGACGCCGAAAAAAAGGAATAAGGAAATACCGAAATAAGTAAGGGGAAGCATAAAAATCGACAGCACAATGAGCATGACGTACTTTTTTGTTAGATTCATTGCTTCACTCTGTAGCCGATTCCCCGGATTGTTTCGATTATGAGGGGATGATTCGGATCCTTTTCGATTTTTTTTCGCAAGTAGCGGATATGTACACTCAAGGTTTTGTCCCCTTCCACATACGTTTGATCCCAAATCAATTCGTACAGCCGTTCCTTTGTTAGAATTTGATTTGCATGCTTGACCATCGTAAACAGCAGCTTAAATTGGGTTTCCGTTAAAGGGATCGTTTCATCGGTTTCTAGATTGAAAACTTCATAGCCTTCCAAATTTATTTTCAGATGGCGGATATGAATGATGCTTTCTTGCTTTTTATCATATCTTCTCAAGCAGATTTCCATCCGGGCAGTCAGCTCATCTGGATGAAAGGGTTTCGTAATGTAATCATCGGCAAATTCAAGGCCATTTAACTTATCATCTATGGCAGAACGGGCAGTCAAAAGGATGATAGGGAGGTTCGGATGACGGCTCTTTATTCTGCTGCCGATCGTAAATCCATCTAGCCCCGGAAGCATGACATCAAGCAGAATCAAATCACAGTCCTCCAGATAATTGATCAAGTCTTCTCCGCTCTTTATCCAGGTTGTACGGTACCCTTTTTCCTGTAAATGTTCGACTATTACTTCTCCTATTTCTTTCTCGTCTTCAACAATGACAACATGGTTTGCCATTTTCACACCGCCTAATCTAATGTTGAACTCCAAAACTACTCTATCAATTTATGAAAAGCATGGCAATTTTTGCGAGGGAGAACAAATCAAGTTTGGTCCGCTCCCTATAGTTCCTAACAGAGTGGATTGGCGTATATTAAGAAATCGCCTTCATATACTGATACAGGAATCATCCATCAAGTACGATGAGAGGAGCATAATTGATGGAATCTAGGTTTACAAATAGGACGAATGATATACCGCAGCCGATCAGAGATGATGGTGCAGGTGCGACGGATCTCGGACCTCGAGACGTTATGAGGGACCTTGAGAATCCCGACATGCTGGTTCCGCCGTCACCGACGCTGGAACGATCCCTAATTTAAAATTTTCTTACTCTGATACCCATATGCAGTTAAATCACGGCGGCTGGTCTCGGGAAATAACGGTTAGGGAGCTGCCGATCGCAACCACGCTTGCGGGGGTGAATATGCGCCTGACCCCGGGCGGTGTACGTGAGTTACATTGGCATAAGCAGGCGGAATGGGCCTATATGATTTTGGGACGTGCACGAATCACTTCAGTCGATCAGGATGGAAGGAACTTTATCGCAGATGTAGGCGAAGGAGACTTATGGTACTTTCCCGCTGGAATTCCGCACTCGATTCAAGGGCTGGAGGAAGGATGTGAATTTCTGCTTGTCTTTGATGACGGCAGCTTCACCGATCTTGACACTTTCTCTATTACCGATTGGTTCGCGCATACACCTAAGGAGGTTTTGTCGGCGAATTTTGGTGTACCAGTAAGTGCCTTTGCCCGTATTCCAAAAAAACAGCGATACATTTTCCAGGCAAACGTACCCGGCTCATTAGAAAGCCAGAAGGTACCGGATCCATATGGCACTGTGCCGAAGAGCTTCACACATCGGCTGCTTGCCCAGAAGCCCATCGTTACTCCTGGCGGGACGGTTCGCATTGTTGATTCCAGCAACTTCCCGATATCGACGACGATCGCTGCGGCATTGGTTGAAGTCAAGCCGGGCGGAATGAGAGAAATGCATTGGCATCCGAATAACGATGAGTGGCAGTACTACCTTACGGGAACCGGCCGCATGACAGTCTTCGGAGCGAGCGGTACGGCCAGAACGTTTGATTATCGGGCAGGTGATGTAGGATATGTTCCGTTCGCTATGGGACACTACATCCAAAATACAGGTACAAAAAGCCTTTGGTTTCTGGAAATTTTCAAAAGTAATCGCTTTGCCGATGTGTCATTAAACCAGTGGATGGCGCTGACTCCGAAAGAGCTCGTTCAAGAGCACTTACATGCAGGGCCGGAATTGATAAATGCGCTGCGGAAGGAGAAATGGCCGGTCGTCAAATATCCGGGGTTTTCTTATTACCCAAAAAATGAGTAGGGCAATCAGTACAAAAAAACCCTTTCTATTAAAAGAAAGGGCTTTTCGTTACGATGATGAATCGGATTCTTGGCTCGCTTTACCAGCCAGGAAATCTTTGATAGCTTGGCTGTTTTCTTCGATGTCCAGATCAAGTACGGATCCAATATTACTATAGCTCTGATCTGTATATGAACCGTCGACCGGTATCCGCAGAGTATCAACTTCTTTTGTATCACCAAGTACAATATCTCTTCCTAAGCCTAAAAAGGCAGTTGATGGGACATTGGTTGTAACATAAGGTTCAATTGTACCAAGAATTTTCGGCAGCTGGGTGATGCTTTCTATGTCCGTTGCTTCTTCTTTCATTTTTGACAAGACTTCCTGCTGGCGTGCGACGCGGCCAAAATCACTTTGGGTGTCTTTTCGGTAACGGACATATCCTAGAAGCTGTTTTCCTTTTAAGGTTTGTTCTCCTGGTTGAAGCGTCATTCCGATACCTTCTGACATCTTGTGCGGAACATTGACTTTTATCCCGTTCGGCGCAACGATATCCGCCACTTTTTCAAAGCCTTCAAAGTCGACAATGGCGTAGTAGTTAATATCTATTCCGAAATTTTCTTCAATCGTTTTGCGTAACAGGTCAGGTCCGCCAAATGCAAAAGCAGCATTTATTTTATTATTGCCGTAGCCTGGAATACTTACGTAGGAATCTCGCATGATGCTGATGAGCTTTGGCTGTTTTTGTTTATCCGAATAATGGGCGATCATAATTGTATCGGTTCGCGCGAGTTCTTCCCCGCGGCTGTCACTTCCCAAAAGGAGGACGTTCATTTCGCCGTTATTTGGGATCGAACCGTCAAATTGATAGTCTTCTTTTTTAGGCGCATCCTCGCTTGCGGCCGATTTCCCGCTATTATATTGGACAATCCAATAAGCAGTACCTGCTATTAATATAAAAACCATAAGAAAAAGAATGAAGCGAAACCACCTAAATTTTCTCTTCTTTTGTTTTTTTAAGTCAGTTCTATTCATAACATATATCTCCATTTGTTTGACTTTACTGTTCGGTTAATTGATGAAGCATAAGCTATTATAGCAAAAAAACGATAGTTTGAGAAATAATTATTATATAATGGAAAAAGGTGGTTGCGGGTGAGGTGGGAAATTAAAAAAAGGATAGAGTTAGCAGTTGATGATCCCGCGTTAACTCTACCCTTCCTATTAATTAATGGATGACTTAGGCACTCCTTGTACAGTCTTCTCTTTTGTATTTGCCTTCCGTTTAATAAACATGGAGAGAACAAAACCAACGAAAGAAATCACAGTTGCGACGAAAAATGCACTGTTTACACCATGTGTTGCAGCTGCGGATGATGATGCGTTCGAAGCTGCGGATGATGTTGAAAATACGGTGATTAATACGGCTGTGCCGATAGATCCTCCAATTTGGTTCAACGTATTGATCATCGCAGTTCCATGCGGAATCAATCGGTTGTTAAGCTCATTGAGCGCAGCTGTCATTATTGGCATCATAACCATGGAAATCCCGGCCATCCGAATCGTGAACATGACGGTCATATACCAAAATGGCGTTGCATCATTTAGGAACGAGAAAGGCAAAGTTGAAGCAGTTAATAAAAACAATCCTGTAATTGAGAGCCCTCTTGCTCCGACCTTGTCAAAAATTCTGCCGGTAATAGGCGACATAATTCCCATCATTATTGCGCCGGGAAGAAGCATCAAACCTGAGTCGAGTGCTGAAAACCCTCTTATATCCTGAACGTAAATCGGCAAAACTGTTTCTGCACCTATAAGTGACGCAAAGATCACGATTCCTATTGCTGAACTGATCGCAAACAAAGGAGATTTAAACACTCGAAACTCCATGATCGGAGCTGACAAAATCAGCTGCCTCCAAATAAAGAGAACAAGTGCAAGCGCACCGCCAATCAGGGAAAACATAACTTGTGACGATGACCATCCGTCAGAACCTGCCACGCTGAAGCCATATAGCATCCCTCCGAAACCTAAAGTAGACAACAAGATTGAAAGAATATCTAATTTCGGGTTCGTTTGCTCGGTTATATTTTTGAGAGAATACCAGGCAAAGGCGATATTAATCAAAGCAATCGGCAGGATAATATAAAACAAGAGTCTCCATGAACCATGGCCAATGATCCAGCCGGAAAGTGTTGGTCCTATGGCGGGGGCAAAGGAGATAACCAATCCTACGAATCCCATAACTGATCCGCGCTTTTCTTCAGGAAATATATTCAAGAATATCGTTTGCATTAATGGAATTAATATGCCTGCTCCTGCCGCCTGGATTACCCTTCCAACAAGCAAAGCAGAAAAAACGGGGGCAACAGCGGCAAGAAATGTGCCAAATGCAAATAACCCCATTGCTGCCAAATATAACTGTCTCGTCGTAAATTTAGAAATCAAAAAAGCCGTAATCGGAATCATGATCCCATTTGTTAATAGGAAAATGGTAGTTAGCCATTGTACTTGGCTTGGGTTGACATTCATATCATGCATTATGATCGGTAGAGCGGTGATTAATAACGTCTGGTTCAAAATCCCAACAAACGCTCCCGCGATCAGAACAGCAGCAATAGTCTTTTGATTAATCGGCTTGCTTCCTTTATCCAATGATCGTGTCACGGGTATCATTCCTCCTTTGGATCCCGCATTAACAAAGCAGCAAAACCTTAAACCTCCAGGCTTTTTGGTCATTGAAGTAGGGGGGTCTCCGTTAGCATGTCTCATGGATCGCTCCCGTTGTTTGGAGTCATTATCTCATCGAACCTCAGATGCAAAGCCTGACGAAAATCGATGTCAATGACATCCTAATTTCCTGCAGAATAACATATTAAGAAATTACCCGAATGAATTCAAAGATATGAACTTGGAGAGATTGATTTACAAAACTTTAATTTTTGACAATCGAAGCAAAAAATTGAGCAATCCCGGTGAACATGCTACGATAAAACAAAGTTATATAGTGGGAATTCATTCGTAGAGAGGCTGTGATTTTTATGTCAGTAATCGTATCGCCAAATTGGGTATACAAACAGGTCAACGAGCATCCGAATGATACAGTGATAGTTGATGTGCGATTTCATTTAACCAAGCCTGAGCAAGGTCGAAAAGAGTACCTTGCCGGACATATTCCGGACGCTTTTTTTCTTGATCTGGACTTAGATTTATCAGGAGATCTAGGAGAACATGGAGGGAGGCATCCACTTCCGGATGTCGAAAAAGTCACGAAGGCACTCGGGGATATCGGGATTCATTCAAAGTCAACAGTCATTGCATACGATGATAATGAGGGAATGTATGCCTCGCGTTTTTGGTGGCAGCTCCATTATCTTGGTCATGAAAACATTCATATTTTAGACGGCGGCTACAAAAACTGGCTGGAAAGAGGCTTGGAGGCTTCTACAAAGCTGCCGGAAGCAGTAGCTGTTGAGTATGTGCCGCGTGTAAGAGAAGAAGCGCTTGTCGATGTGAATGGTGTAAAAGCAAGAATCGGAAATTCAAACTCCGTGCTGGTCGATTCTCGTGATCAAGCGAGATATTTAGGAGCAGAAGAACCGCTTGACCATAAAGCGGGCCATATTCCCACTGCTGTCAATTATTTTTGGAAAAACGTGATCGATGATGAAGGCAGATGGAAAAGTGTAGAGGGATTAACAGAGAATTATGCAGGGCTTGATAAAACGAAAGAAATCATTGTGTACTGTGGATCAGGCGTTTCGGCATGTCCGAATGTGATCGGTTTAAAGCAAGCCGGATTTCAAAACATAAAGCTGTATGCCGGAAGCTGGAGCGATTGGATCAGCTATCCGGAAAATGAAATAGCAACAGGTGAAGAATCGTAATCCGGTTCTTCATCTTTTTATCGTTCGATGTTCTATAAATGGAAAATAGGACGTTTCGATAGGAAGTAGCCCGGATAAACCTTTGCCTGACTGTATCGAAAAAGGGTGAAAATATTCCCTGGATGGCAGGGGTGATTCTGTGATAGCGGGCAGTAAGACCTCCGCCTCTGGTCCTTTGATAATGAGGGGAATACGCAATAATCCCCGCTGGTTATGGTTTTCCCCATACAGGTAGGATGGAGCATTGACCATCTATAGGCGTTCCGCCATAATTAAAGTAAAAAGAAGGTATACATACTGAGGGGTTTCAAAATTTACTAGTTATAATAATGAAATTACTAGCGAAATGGGGAAATGCAATGAGCCAATCACCAATCTTTTTAATTCCAGAATTCAAGGATCGAATTTGGGGAGGAACTGCACTAAAGGATCAGTTTGAATATGACATCCCCTCAGAAACTACGGGCGAATGCTGGGCAATTTCAGCACATCCGAATGGCCCAAACAAAGTAGCATCAGGTCCCTATGAAGGCAAAACCTTGATTGAGCTGTGGGAGAATCATAGAGAGCTGTTCGGCAACGTTGAAGGAAAGGCGTTTCCGTTGCTTACGAAAATACTAGACGCGAACAAGGATTTATCTGTACAAGTTCATCCGGATGATATTTATGCGAACGAAAACGAAAACGGTGAGCTAGGTAAAACGGAATGCTGGTACATCATTGATTGCAAAGAAAATGCAGAGATGATTTACGGTCATACTGCTAGGTCAAAAACAGAGCTGGTTACAATGGTAAACAGTGGGGACTGGGACGGCCTTCTGCGAAGAGTAGCGATTAAGCCGGGAGATTTTTTCTATGTGCCGAGCGGGACGATTCACGCATTATGTGAAGGGACCCTTGTTCTTGAAACTCAGCAAAGCTCGGATACGACGTATCGTGTCTATGATTATGACAGAACCGATCAAAGCGGTAACAAACGGGAGCTTCATTTAAATAAAGCAATCGACGTAACAACTGTTCCGCACGTTGATGGCTTAGTGGATGAATCTACGTCTCAAAAAGAAGGAATCACGATCAAAACATTTGTACAGGCTGAATATTTTTCTGTTTACAAGTGGGATGTTGACGGACAAGCTGAGCTTTCTCAAGAACATCCATTTATGCTTGGCAGCGTGATTGCTGGAGAAGCCGCATTGCTTCACGAGGGAGTCTCCTATCCTCTCAAAAAAGGAAGCCACTTCATATTGCCGGCTGAAACAGGCGATTTTCAAATTGAAGGGACATGCACAATTATTGCTTCCCATGTGTAACGCGGACTATAGCGGGTTCGCCTGACGAATAAGTCGGGCGGCCTGCTTTTTTTGAAGAATAAAACATAAGCGCATATACCTCTTACATAAAATGGACAAAAAGAGCAAAAGAGGTGGACGCTTTTGAGAAGAAGGAAAGTTACTGCCGCAAAAATGATATTTTTTCTTGCTGCAGTGGCCATTCTCTGTGTTCTAGCCGCCTGGTTTGTTCATTCGATCAGCAAGAGTGAACAAGAGCAAGTCATTGACAAGTTTTATAAAAGTGAGCAGGAAGGCGACTTCGGAAGCTCATGGAATCTCTTTCACTCCTCTATGAAAGACAGATTCTCAAAAAATGCTTACGTAACGGAGCGATCCCATATTTATATGGGACACTTTGGAGTCCAAACCTTTGATTATGAAATAGGGAACATGAAAAAAATTGACGATTGGCAAAACCCGGGTACAAGCCAAAAAGAAACCGTTTATCAGACCGAAGTGAAGCTGCTATTTAAAAGTAAATTCGGGACGTTTTCGATCCTCCAAAAAGTGTATGTTGTGAAAGAAAAAGAAAAATGGGTAGTTCTTTGGGAATACGAAAATAGATAAAATTAACATAAAAATAGTAATAAATACCTAAAAAATCTATTTTTCTGTTAGGGAATTATGTATAATCAAAGTGGAACTAAGATCAGCCCCACCTGAATTTCCCTCAAGGTTCCTTCTCCTAAGAAGAACATCAAGCAAAATTGAAGTCGAATTTTTTTTGAAAGAGAGGGCAGAAAAGCTAAAATCAAAAAATCTATTTAAAAAGGGAGATCGCATGATTATCGCAGATGATTATTCTATTAATCTAAGTACAATGCTTTTGAAATCCACTTTTTCTGAATACGGAGAACTTCACACCATCGTATACGAACTGAATCAAGAAGTGTATGTGAAAAAGTCGCCAATGACAATCCTTGAAGAAAATATTTTGCAGCTTGGAACGACGTATGAAGGAATTATTCAGGCGACAAAATATTTGCTTCCAGGGCAAAAAATGCTGTGCGTTCTATTCTCGGCTCTTGATCGAATCTGCTTTTTTAATACGACCTCAATTTTAAGGCACGACAACCTATTGCTTGCTTATTCTCACATCGCAAAAATAGCGCCCAGCGGAAAGGGCTCATTATTAACATTCACAAATGGCAAACAGCTGTATGTTCCAGTCTTTCATCGAATATTGGTAAACAGAAGAAGCCATGCGAGCTATGTTGCCGATACGTTTGCCAATAATTACAGAGCTATTCAAAACGGTCAAATAAATCCAATATTCATGGAAAACAACGATGGAAATGACTATGGAGATTTTATACAATAGAAGTAAGCGGGGCAGCCCATGCCACAAGCTTTAAAAGGTGTGCGGCTGCTTTTTTCATTGGTGTACTATTCGTTCCGTTATATTTGGGGACAAGCTCTGAAAAATCGCCGGGCAAACTGAATCCCTGCACAGCAGTTTAGATGCTGTTAGCCTTGCAATAATGAACGAAGGCTAAAACTTGGTTTTATTACAGCGCTTTCACTATCGGTTTCCCACACTGATGAGGTTCAGTAAATTGTACTAAAGTTTCTTGTAAAAAAAGAGGTGCAACATTGAGTAGAAATTATCAGATCATGTACGTCGGAATGTTTTTGTTTTTGTCACTTATCGCGGCTTTCCCGTTTTTTACGAATGACTCACTTCACTTCGGTCACGACTTAGGGGTTCACCTTTTGCGGATCGAAGGGATCAAAGAAGCTCTGCAGGATAACAAATTACTCGCTGATATTAGTACGGTCTATTTGCAGGGCTTTGGTTATCCGATGGATCTTTTCTATCCTAATTTGATGCTGTATATTCCGGCAATCGCTCGTGTGTTGGGTTTTTCCATGATCCACTCGTACAAAATTTTTATGTTTATCACTGTATTTTTTACCTTTATCTCCATGTTTTATAGCGTTTTGAAGATCTCAAAGCATCAAAGTATCGCAT
Source organism: Bacillus gobiensis (assembly GCF_001278705.1). Taxonomy (GTDB): domain Bacteria; phylum Bacillota; class Bacilli; order Bacillales; family Bacillaceae; genus Bacillus; species Bacillus gobiensis. The sequence goes on along the minus strand of NZ_CP012600.1, from coordinate 2,766,448 downwards.
TTTTTGCATCCGTTTTTTACACGATGTCAGCTTATCGAATGATAGATATCTATATTCGTGCTGCAGTCGGGGAAATCGTAGTTTTGGTCTTTATCCCTCTCGTTTTATTAGGAGTATACTATGTCTTATATGAAGACAATAAGAAATGGTACATACTGACGATAGGTTTTACCGGAGTCCTTCTGTCGCACATTTTGACTACGCTCTGGACTTTTGGACTTCTCCTTCTAATAACCTTGGTGTCCTTTCAGAAATTGATGAAAGAGAAACAAAGGATCTTATCATTGATTTATGCAGGAATAGCAACCTTTGGCTTGACGGCTTATTTTACCCTGCCGATGGTGGAGCAATACATATCATCCGATTTATATATCAAGCACACATCTACCTTCGCGGCCGATGAAAGTGCGTTACATTGGATAAACTTGATTAAAACTTCCATACTAAATGTACATTATCCTATGAATGTAGGGCTTGTATTCCTTCTCCTTCCTTTCATAAGGATATTCGTTAAAAAGAAAAGCAGTCTGATAAAAACTGCCGATTGGCTCACCTTCATGGGAATTGCCTTTTTGTTAATGAGTACCAATCTATTTCCATGGGGGATTGCAAAAGGAGTTCTTGGCAATATTCAATTTCCGTGGAGATTGCTGCTATACACAACGTTGTTTTTTTCAGTATCAGGTAGCATCTATCTGTACGAATTGTTAAAAGGACGCAAGGATATATTAAGAATTTTCTATATCCTTATTCCTTTGATCATGCTCCTGAGTAATGCGCCTTTATTTAATTATTATTTGAAAGATCAAAAAGTCTTATTAAAGGAAGACAAAGAAGAGCTTAATTCATTGTGGATCGGGGCGGGGAAAGAGTATTTGCCAGTCAATATTACGCTCGATGATATCAGAAAAAGAAGCAAACATAAATTGACAGACAATGATAACGTGGAAATTGAGAATTATCAAAAGAACGGAACCGAAATATCCTTTACTTATCATACCGAGCAAAAGCAAACGATCGAGCTTCCGTTAATCTATTATAAAGGGTATCACGTATATGATACCCAAAATGGTGAAAGAGAAGAGCTGCCCATCGAATTAGGGGAGAAGGATTTTATTTCCGTCACCTTGCAAGGCGACGGAAAATTGACAACTGAGTATGAACGTACCTTCATTCAAAAATGCTCTTCCTATTTGTCTTTGCTTACGCTCATCTTGGCGTTAATCTTTTTTTTCTTCAGAAAACGAAGTTGCGGCTATTCGCTTTCTGCGAGTGAAAATAAGTAATCCGATAAACAAAAGCAAAGAGAGAATGCTGACGGCAACACCGGTTATAAATCCCGGAGAAATGTAGGTTGCCTCGATTGTATTGGTTCCCTTGCGCAGATCGATTCCCATAAAAGCTCCTGCAACCCTTTTTACCTCAGCTGGCTGGCCGTTAACCTTTACGGACCAGCCTTTATCAAATGGGACAGTTAGAAAAAGCGTTCCGTCTTCTTTTGAGTCAATCGTCCCTGAAAAGCGCCCATCGTCATAATGCGAAAACTGCATGCCGTTTTCTTTCGCTGTTTCAGCGACAGCAGGAAGCTTGTCGTTATTGAGAGTGAAAAGCTCAAGCTGGTGTATGTTAAGCTGATCCTTCATAAGAATGATTTCCAGCTGTTTTTCTTTTCCATTGGATGGAGGCAGAGGAATTGCACCATTTGATAAAGTATCCGGGTATGTTTGCCGTCCGTATCCGCTATAGAAAATTTTCGATTCATTTATTCTTGTCGGACGCATATAAAAGTACAGTTGCTTGTTCTCTTCGTCTGAATCAAATTTGAGAATAACTTTTCCTTCCCGCTTTGGATCAATTTTTTTGTATGTTGACTCATCTTCCTTCGTTACATTGACTAGCTCAACGCTCTTTGGTTCGATTCTGTCAAACAGATTTGCACCTTTTTGCACGCTATTAGCCAAAAGCTGATTCATTGTATAAGGATTTGCCTCGAACCTTCCAAACATGCTGCTGTCAGAAAGCTTCTCAATCTCATCATTTACCATAAAGCCAGGCGGAAAGGCGTTAGGATTTTCGAAAATGGCAAGTGGCGAAGTAGACAGAGTCTTCATATCTGGGAATTTATTCTGGTTACCTGAAATATAATAAGCCGTCCCCAGAAATGCATCTGAAAATAGTGTGCCTCCCGTATTCGAAATCCATTTGTCCGTATCTTGAGTTGTATAACCAAACGCACGCATGGTTCTTGTCAGGCTTGCATCAGTCACTGAACTAAAATGGGCGATTGATGGATAGTTATACAGCATTCCGTCGTTATTGCTTTTCTTGTAATCGGAGGAAATCCGGTAAAAGCCCTCGGGGTTCGCCTCTTCAATTTTTTTAATGCTTTGTGTCATATCTTTATTAAGGACAACATCTTCATGCGGCCGAAAATGAAATTCGCGATCCATTTTTTTCATTGTCATCCATCCGTTAGAAGATAAATCGGCTGTAACCAATACAAGAATGCACAAGCTGATGACAACTGTAAACCTTGACCAAGCTGCACGAAAATAAAGAACGACAGCAAACAGAGAGATCAGAAGAAAATTCCATAACACGTTTTTAACTGCCATCACACTGGTTGGAACCTGAAGGAAGCAAATAAGCAATGTAATGCTGATTACTCCGTAAGCGATCCAAATGAATTTTCTGTCGCTTCTATCTAAAGTAATAAATGTTTTAAATGCCATAACCGCCAATAAAAAAGAAAATATAAAAGAAAAGCGGTAAGGAAACCACGTAGGAGGTGTAAAACCGTGCCACATGATATTAAACAGATCAATCTCAAAGCCGATATACACCAAGAATGCAAGCAAACCAAATACTGCTTTATCGCGCCTGCTGATTTTTTTGGAAATGAAAAAAATTACAACCAAAAAAAGCGTGAGCAGGCCGGTATAAATATTTGCATGATCCAAGGTATTTGTTTTTAATGTGTCGTAAATTCCGTTAAAAAGCTTAGCCAGGGTTAGAAACGGCGAATGGATTCCAGGATCAAATGAAAACCTATTGCTGGCTACATTCCTTAAATTTAAGTATGTCGGAAAAATGATCACAAAAGAAATCCCTGCTGATAGCAGAGTGCCGAACCCAAAGCGAATTGCTGTACGCACTTTTTGTTTTTTTTCTGCCGTATGGTATAGAAGGGACAATAAAAAATAACCCGCAGTAAAAATCCCTACCATATAAGACAGATAGAAGTTGGATATGAGCATAAGCGACAGTGAAATCGTATAAATCGTATAGCTCTTCTTATTTATGATATGGTCTACGCCAAGGATTATCAGCGGAAGATAGATCAGAGCATCAAGCCACATGATATTTTGCGCATAGACGATTGCGTAACCCATTAATGAGTAAGTAACAGAAAAAATCACGATGGCTAATTTTTTCATCGCATCGATTGAGCGTAAATAAAAAGACATCGTTAAGCTGGAAAACCCTATTTTGATTAAAGTGACCGCCAATATCGTTTCCGGAAGAGCGCTGCGGCTAAACGCTACCATAATCAGATTGAAAGGGCTGCTTAAATAATATCCGAACAACCCGATTTGATTCATGCCAAGAGCAGCATTCCAGCTGTAGAAAAAGCTATCTCCATTATGAAAGAGATCATGATAATAGTGAAAGTAGACCCGATATTGCTGAAACAAGTCTACTAAGAAAATGGAGCGATCTCCAAATGGATAAATATTCAAAAGAAAGTAATTAAAGGTCATCAAAATAATAGGTAGTAAAGTACAAGAAATTGGTACAATAAATTTAGATGAATTGTTGAAAAAGGAGCGCAATGTAACACCTCATAAAAGTCATTGGATTCTTATCTCTATTGAACGTTATAGCATAAACAGCAAATTGGTAGTTGATCTTAACATAAGATTTACGAAAATTTTACACTTCTTAACCTTAACATAATGGAAATTTCTTTACTATAGAGGGTAGCGGTAAAATTTTAAACAAGATACAATGGTGTAACCGCCACTTCTGATACTTATAAAGGAGTAATGGAAAATGAACCGACAACTTCTTACGATATTAATTCCTATGTACAATGAGGAAGAAGTCCTAGATCAGCTATATTTGCGTCTGCTGCAGGTAGTAGATGAGATTCCATCCTATGATTTTGAATTCTTGTTTGTCGATGATGGCAGCAAGGACCGTTCTTTGGAAATGGTTCAAGAAATGAGAACCTTTGATAAGAGAGTATCGTATATTAGCCTGTCCCGAAACTTTGGAAAAGAAGTCGCCATGATGGCAGGCTTTGATTATGCCAAAGGTGACGCTTTAATCATTATTGATGCAGACTTGCAGGATCCACCTGAGCTAATCGAGGAAATGATCGGCTTCTGGGAACAGGGATACGACGATGTATTTGCAAAACGGAGGCACCGGAAAGGGGAAACCTGGCTGAAAAAATGGACGGCAAAAACGTTCTATCAAGTATTGCAAAAATCATCCCGTATGCCGATTCAAGAAAATGTAGGAGACTTCAGGCTGCTAGACCGGCGTTGTGTGGAGGCGTTGAAACAGCTTCGTGAATCGCAGCGCTATACGAAAGGCATGTTTGACTGGATTGGCTATCGCAAAAAAGAAATTTTGTATGACAGAGATGAACGAGCCGCCGGCAAAACAAAATGGAACTATTTAAAGCTTTTTGATTTGGCGATTGAAGGTATTCTGTCCTTTACAACCGTGCCATTGCGCCTTTCATCCATTCTTGGACTAGTTATTTCAGGAGCATCGTTCTTATTTTTACTATATATTGTCTGTAAAACGATCTTTTTTGGAGAAAGCGTAGACGGATATCCTTCCTTAGTGACCGTCATTGTTTTGTTAGGGGGCATTCAGCTCATTGTCATCGGGATCATCGGGGAATATCTCGGCAGAATCTTTATCGAAACAAAGAAACGTCCGCTTTATTTTGTCGATGTATATAATGACAGAAAAGAAGAAAATTCTGGGAAAAGGGAAGAAAGAAGCGTACGTGAAAGAGTGAAATCTCCCTTATAAAATTTAAGGAAGAGAGAAGTGATTTCTGACATGCATCCCGTACTAAAAAAGCTTCAATATAAGGATCAGGGCCAGCCGGTGTTCATTCTTAACGCACCACTGACCTATGATGAAATGTTAGCTGCTTTTCCCGGAGATGTTCATAAGGAAGCAAAAGAGAAGTACTATCCCTTTGTACAAGCTTTCGGAGCCTCTAATGAAGAGCTGCAAGCATTGGCCAAAACGGCGGCAAGTGCCACAGAAGATAATGGTTTGTTATGGCTGTGCTATCCAAAAAAGTCTTCAAAAAGGTACAAAGGCTCTGATTGCAGCCGTGAAAGTGTTACCGGCATGCTTGCCGATGAAGGCTATGAGCCGGTGAGGCAAATCGCGATTGACGAGGATTGGTCCGCCATTCGTTTCCGGAAGACAGAGCATATCAAAACAATGGTCCGCAAATTTGCAGTAACGGAAAAGGGAAAGGAACGAACGGAAAGAAATTGAGTGAAAAACCCGGCGTGTGCACATGCACAGCCGGGCTTTTAAATGCCTTTTTTATAAATCATATTGACGTTATCATCGAGTTCGTCTTCATCTTTTTGATAGATGATTTGATCTACGACACGTTCGCTTGATTTGCCGTCCAAGTCATCGAAGAAATAATTAACAAATGAATCGATTTGTTTAAAGTCATATTGCTCATTTTTAATAATCGAAATCATTTGCTCTGACGTTTTTGCAAGCGGGCCTGGAATAAAGGAAAAATAATCATAATAAAAATCGCGTTTACGGATGTAATCATCGACATCATAGCTGAAAAAGATCATCGGTTTGTTTAACAAGGCGTATTCAAAACAAACAGAAGAATAGTCAGTTACTAATATATCAGTTACGAGCAAAAGCTCATTGATTTCTCTAAACGAGGAAAAGTCGTAAAAGAAATCACTGTATTGATATGGAATGTTTGCATCGTTTTTCACAAACGGATGGATTTTAAACAAGAAGATGTAATCATCTTTTAATTCTTGATAAAGTCTCTCAAAGTTTAACACTTCAAACGGGTAGTGAGCGGACTGCTGTCCGTTTCCGCGAAAGGTTGGCGCAAACAAAATGACCTTTTTCTCTTTCAAAAATGGGAACTCTTGATACAAGCGTTCTTTGACAAAAGCTTTTTTCGCATCGTCAAAAAAGAAATCAGTTCTCGGCACTCCTGTGGAGATGACATTTTCAATATTGATTCCGAAGCCTTCCGCGTAGTGCTTGCGAATATTTTCCGAGCTGACGACTACCTTCGTATAATTCCGATGGTTCTTTGAGTGCGGCGATGGACCGCCCGGTAAGCCGATCCGGCTGTAGCCAAACGTTTTAAAGGCGCCCACTGCATGCCAAAGCTGAATGAGCTCCGCATTTTTTCTAATTTTTAATGGATAAACGATTGGATAAAAATCGTCAATAAAAATATATTTAGCCGTCGCAAAATGATAACCCATAGATATAAGTTCCAAAAACGATTTTCGATCACGGATACTGCTTTTTAAGAAAAACTTAAAATCAAAGTCTTCTTCCCTTTTGAGCAGCTCATCATAGACAAACTCAAAGTTTCCCGACATATCAACACGGCTGTCTGATGCGAATACAATTTTTTTCTCCTGAATAGGGGAGAAGCAGCAAAGTCGATAAACCCATCTGAAAAAGAAGGAATTTATTTTTTTTAAGTAACGGTTTGCTTCTTTGCCCGTATCTAATTCAAGCAAGCTCGGATCAATTTCCTGAAGCTTATTAGATGACAGATTGATTGTTTTTTCGTCTTCATCATACGTGACAATTAAATTAAATTTCATTAGCTTTTTAGCTGAGTGAAAATCCATTTTTGTTGCGTACACGTCATTTAAAAGGAAGTTGCTTACGTTTCCAACCGTGTGAACTTCCTGGTGTTTGATATTGTTGTCATCAACGACTTCAATTTCTAAGAAAAGCTTATATTCTCCGGCTGGGAGGGGCTTGTCATTCATTAGCTTGGAAAAGTTGATATGCTGATGAAAGCCGGCCCATTTATATTTTTCAAATAGTACGGGGTGAATGCTTACATCGACCTGGTTAACCAAGGTATCGCGCAGCGAAACGGTTTTAAAAAGCTTTCCGCCTGAAACCAATAAAAGCCGTTTTCTGACCTGATCTTCCTTCATTAAAGGGAGATCCTTTATATACATATAACCGGCAATCGTTAATATCGATCCATTCCATGAGAAATTTGATATTTTTCGAACTGGAACTTGTTTGTTCTCTTCAATTTGTTCAGTTTTATCAAAGATGGAGAACACCCTGTCCGGTCCGGTATATTCCTCGGCTACAGTCTTGCTTGTATTTTTTCGTTTTTTAAATCGTAATAGCCTGTTTTTAATTCTTCGTGCCAGCTTCACTTTTACCCTCTCTTTCTCCTGCTTGCTTCCAAAAATGATTCAATCCATTCGGCTGCCCGATTTGAGGATTGGCCATCCTGATGAGTGATAAATTTTTGCGAAAATGCTTCAATTTGGTACTTATCGACATTCCCGCTTTGAGAAATATCCCTTGCTAACTCAGCTGTATTTTTTGATATCGGACCTGGGACAAACGTTTCAAATGGGTAATAAAAGTCGCGTTCTTCCGTGTATTCTTCCAGATCCGGGCAATAAAAATAAATTGGTTTTTTAAGTAGGCTGTATTCAAAAATGACGGATGAATAATCCGTTAGCAATGCATCGGACAAAACCATAATATCATACAAAGAATAGTGATCAGTCATATCACAAATAAAAGGATCATCTTCCAAATTCACATAGTCCTTCATATATGGATGAAGATGGACGAACAGCACATACTTTTCAGGATCGTCCAAACTTTGCTTGAACGCCTGCAGATCTAAAGGAATTCTTTTTGATTCCTGGTAATGGCCGCTCCCGCGAAACGTTGGAGCGTATAATAGCTTCGTTTTCGATTTTAATCCGGGAAAGCTCTGCTGAAATTCTTCAACCAGCTTGTGTAAGTGATCCTTTTTAAAGAAATAATCCGTTCTAGGGACACCTAATGGAAGCACACGTTTTTCATCCATATTGAAAGCCTCTGCAAAGTGCGGAATCGCCTCAGCGGAACTTACAAGCGAGTAGTCATAATTCGAATGGACAGGCACGACTTTTAAATAAGCGGACGATGGCCCAAATGGCTTGTCCTTAATGCTGTATCCGAACTTTTTAAACGCTCCGCATGCGTGCCATAATTGAATCGAGATCGTTTCTTTTCTCTTTTTGATTACGTAAAGCGGAAAATAATAGTCATCCAATAGCAGCACCCGGGACGTCGCAATATGATACAAAGATGAAAATAAGTGAAAAACATACGCTGCTTTACCTGCCAAACCCGTATTCATTTTTTTTAATAAAAGTTTAATTTCGATCGCCGGATTTTCGTTTAAGCGAGCATGCAGCGCTTTAAAATTGTCGCTCAGCTCCTCGTCACGATAGGAGGCGATGACGACTTTGTTTCGTTTGACAGGAAATAAAGCAGAAAGGAAACCGTATGTCCCTCTGAATATGATCTTAACCAGTTTAGTTATTAAAAGATTCACGTTTTAAATTTCCCATTCGAGTACAGTTTTCCCCCAAGAAGAGGTCAGATCCGCTTCAAATGCCTTAATAATATCATCGATGCAGCGCACCGGATGGCTGTCACCAACAAGTGTTTCCAGGTATTCGACGACTTCAGGATAGTTTGAAAGAAAATTCACGGTACGGACAAAATCCTCACGGCCGCTTCGGCTGCTTCCAATCAAAGTGATTCCCTTTTCCAGAACCAATCGTGTCGATACTTCAACCGGATATTCAGAAACACCGAGCAGGGCGACGCTGGCTTCCGGGTGAACATGTTCAATAATTTGTTCTATTGCAGATTCACTTCCTCTGCCGCCTACGCATTCAAAGGCATGGTCAATCATGACATGCTCAGGGATATCGTTAATCTGGTAGGTCTCATCCACAAATGAAAAATGTTCAAGCTTATAAGGAGTTTTCCCGAAAATGATCACTTTACTATCAGGATATTTTTTTTTCAAAATCAGAGCTGTAATAAACCCTAGATTTCCGTCTCCCCATACGCCAAAGGTATCGCGTTTTTTATGGGCAATCCGTTCAAAACGACTTAACGCATGAATAGTGATCGTGATCAATTCGGTAAACGCCGCAACTTTAGGATTCACATTCGTTGGAAGTTGTACGAGTCGATCCGGATCCATAAACATATAATCCTGCATAAATCCGTCATATCCGCTTGAACGGAATTTACTTGTCCGCAAGTAGTTTTCCGCGATGATTTCCGATTGCTCGGTCGGCAGATTCGGAACCATAACGACGTAGGTCCCGATTTCAAAGGTTTCGGTTGGATCATACATGACCTTCCCAATGCCTTCATGGATCAGAGCCATCGGGAGTTTTTTATCCATCGCTTCTTTTCCGCGAGTTCCTGTATAGTACCTTTGGTCAGCGGCACAGATCGACAAATGAGTTGGGCGCACGACTACCTTATTTGCATTAATATTTTTATCTTTATAGGTCACTTCAAACTGACGTGCTGAAACAAGTCGATACGTTTGATTAATCATTGTGAAATTCTCTCCTGTAAAATGGCGTTAGCCACTTTTAAGTCATAAGGTGTTGTTACCTTAATGTTAAATACTTCACCTTTTACCATCTTCACTTTTTCTCCCGCTATCGAACAGATTTTGCAAGCATCCGTTAAGATCGCTTTTTGTTCAGGGGATAATTGCTCATATAAGCTAACTAACTTTTTAATGCGAAAGCTTTGCGGCGTTTGTCCTTGATACATTTTATCCCTTACTGGAATGTCAGAGATGAATTCGCTGTCGTCCGATTCGATAATTGTATCTACCGCAGTGATGACGGTATCCACCGCGTCATATTCCATTGCCGCATTGATATTTTCTTCGATAATTCGATGAGTTAAAAAAGGGCGCACAGAGTCATGGGTTACGATAATGTCATCGTCATTCAGCCCAAATTCATTTTCAATATATTTAATCCCGCTCATAATCGATTCGTTTCGGTCAGATCCGCCTTCAACAACGACTAAACGATCATTATCGCCGATAAATTTCTTTAAAATGTCTCTCGTGTGATTCAGCCATTCTTTCGGAGAGACGATAATGATTTTGTCGAATCTGCCATTTAACATAAATTTCTCAACGGTATGAATGATGATCGGGCGATTGTTTAAAGGTAGGAATTGCTTTGGCATATTCACATTTCCCATGCGCGAGCCCTTGCCGCCTGCAAGTATTTCTGCATAAATCATTATAGTAAACACCTTCCTTGATTAAACGAAATAATTATTATCAATAAATCAATTCATTTTCACTGTTAAATAATCTAAAAGCCTTTGGGTAGAGTTTCCTTCGGAATACCGATTCCACTCGTTAGAAAATTGCTTCACTTCCCGCTTCAATAGAGAAGTGTCTTTCAATTGTTTAATCAGCATGGCAGCGTCGCTGCACGCTTGTCCGGGAATAACGGATAAATAATTATCGATAAGGCCGCGTTTTTTGTCGTATTCCTCTAAATCATACGTAAAGAACAAAACGGGCTTGTTCAATAAAGCGAATTCAAAAGGGACCGAGGAATAGTCAGAAATAAGGATATCGCAGGCTTTCAATAATTCATCCAACGCAATATCGGATACATCTTTTATCCACGGGCTGTCGACATGTGAAAACTGGTTTTTCATAACGGGATGAAGCTTTATCAGTAACACATATTCTTCGTTAAGGTCGTCTTTTAAATGGCTCTCTTTAAACGGAAGCCTGACGCGGCCGAAATCTTCATCTCTAAAAGTAGGTGCATACAGCAAAATTTTTTTTTCGGAGGATATAGCGAGACGCTCTCTTATTTGATTAGACTGCGTTTCCTTTTCGAAATACATGTCAGTCATAGGAACGCCGATTTTTAAAAAATGATTTTCTTCCACTCCGAAGCTTTCTTGAAAAATATGAGCCATATGCTCAGATCCGACGACGATTTTGTCAAAGGATCTGTATACTTTCTTATAACGGGCAAAATCACGTTCAGAATAATTCTGGATTGTCAAATCCTTCAATCCGAATTTCTTAAACGCGCCGTTTGCATGCCAAATTTGAATGCATTCAATATCAGGACGATGACGTAAGGCCGTAACCATCAAATAGTAATTATCGATAAGAACGGCTTTGCTACTGAGCATGCAATGAATCGCTTTTACGATGTGAACAGGGTTTTCCTGATCAATCACCGAGCAATTTTGATTAGGGAATTCATTGGCTAATCCTTTAGCATGTTGAGTGAGCAGCACCTTCAGCTTAAAATCAAATGCATCGTTCTCATACGCTTTTAAAATCGCCCTGGCATTGTCCGGAAAAGAAGCGATAAGAACGATACGTTTCTTTGGTTTCACCCAAAAGAAAAGCTTGCCAAGGCAAGTGATATAAAAGGCATATATACTTTTTAAAATAGACTGTAAATTCATTTAGCGATCATACTTTCTAGCATAGGGAATCGTACTTACATATTTCTTGAACTATCCTTTATATGTTCGGGATACGGATACTTTTTTATGTCTCTCTCGTTTCGAATGACAGCAAGAAAGTACTTTGGAATGTTAAGCATTCTTCTCCATCTCGATGGGTTAGATATCAGCCTGTAAAACCATTCAAGATTTAATTTAATGAAAAATTCGGGTGCTCTTTTCGCAGTTCCGCTAAACACATCAAAGCTTCCCCCAAGACCAATAGCAGTTGCTTGCGGAAAAAGGTGCCTGTACTGGTAAATAAAATGCTCTTGATTCGGAAAGCCTAACGCAACAAAGACCAAATCCGGTTTGGCAGCGGCGATTTCCTTTGCCACTTTTTCTTTATCTTCCACAAATCCATCTGAAGAGCCGGCTAATTCGATATTCGGATACTCAAGCTTAATTCGTTGAATGGTACTATCTAATACATCCTTTGTGGCTCCGTAAAGGAATATTTTCTTCTTTTTATCATTTGCCAAAGTTAAGAGCGATGTAAAGATATCGTATCCTGCTATTCTTCCTTGAAGCGGGTGCCCGATAAGCTTGGATACCATGACGACTCCGATTCCATCAGGAAGTATAAAGTCAGAGGAAGCTAAAACGTGACCGTAATCTTCATCCTCAACTGCTTTATAACCAATTTCAGGATTTGCTGTAACGATAAACGCCCCTCGGTTTTGATTGAGATAGGAAGACTCCAAGTGCGACATAAATGCATCTAAGTTTGAATTTACAAAAGACAGTCTGTTAATTGTTGCGGTTTCCATGGAGTATCCTCCTTTTCATTGAATAATATTCGTATATATCTAGAGATTAAGTTTGTTTTGATTAGGTAAAGCTTTTACACAAATTTGGGAAACATCCACTCTATCATACCACAAAATCTTAATAATAAATTAACATTATTGTTACATTGAATTAATTTATTAACGAATGATTTATGTAGAGTTTACAGTAATATTTCGAAATTGGTCAGTTTTTATGGTTGGGAATCGAAACCGGTTCAAAAAATAGACGATTATCAGGCGTTTTACGTTTCAAATTAAATTTTTTCGGGGCAGTAATTCGCGAAAAAAATTGTAAATATCAATTAACAAATCGTTCACATTTACTAAGAATATTTACAATATGCCGCTTGACGCAGGGGATTTGACTGTGGAACTCACGGTGCTCTTGGACAGAAAAGAGTTGAAAAGAAAATTTACATTCTTTAAAGTAGAGTTTGATTATTCATTCCCGATCATTTTCGGGCGATTTTTTAAAAAATGTTCACTTCAGCATAGAGTTTTTATTTGTAAAGGAAAGGAGGGACTCTGGTGAAAAAAGTGATCACATATGGAACGTATGATTTGTTTCATTGGGGACATCTGCGGCTGTTGGAGAGGGCGAAGGAGCTCGGCGATTATTTAATCGTCGGATTGTCGACAGATGAATTCAACTCACTTAAAAACAAGAATTCCGTGGACAGCTACGAGAAACGCAAACAAGTATTGGAGACGTTAGATCTTGTGGACGAAATTATTCCGGAAGAAAATTGGGAACAAAAAATAGAAGATGTAAAAACCCATCAGGTTGATATTTTCGTAATGGGTGATGATTGGGAAGGGAAATTTGATTACCTGAACGAGTATTGCGAGGTCATTTATTTGTCCAGGACTGAAGGGATATCAACGACCCAAATAAAAAAAGAGATGTTTGATTAAGGCATGATTTTCGAGTTTTTTGCAGGATGGAAAGGGCAAAAAAGCTTTCTTGGGAAAGGTATAAAAGTGAAAAAAGCCCTGACATCTGATACAATAATCTGCGGCGCTTCCAAAGAGCTCCCTAAATCATTTAAGTCTAAGGAAGATATAAAATGAACGCATTAGTTAGAATACTGAAAGAGCAATTCACTTCATTCCCGTTAATTTTACGCTTGGCCGTCTATGAGACGAAGTCTACGTATCAAATGAATTATCTGGGAGTGTTTTGGCAGTTTTTAAATCCCCTGATTCAAATGTTAGCCTATTGGTTTGTTTTTGGAATGGGGCTTCGGCATGGTGGTGCTATGAGGACCGGGTTGGATGAACCAGTTCCATTTATTATATGGATGCTTGCGGGGTTGATCCCGTGGTTTTTTATCAGTCCGACGATACTTGACGGATCAAATAGTGTGTTTAGGCGGATCAATATGGTAGCAAAGATGAATTTCCCTATCAGCTCACTGCCGTCAGTCGTAATTGCATCGAATTTATTTAGTTTTTTCGTCATGATTGCGGTATACATCGTTGTGCTTTTGTTGAACGGAATCTATCCAAGCTTGCATTGGATCCAGTTTATTTACTACTTTTTGTGTATGGTTTCTTTTATGTTTGCATTCAGTTTATTCAATTCAACGATCAGCGTCTTGGTCAGAGATTACCAGCTATTGCTTCAAGCGGTGACCAGGCTTTTGTTTTTCTTGCTCCCGATTTTTTGGGACATCTCGGAGCAAATCGGAGAAAAATTCCCGGAGTTGCTTCCGGTTATTAAGCTGAATCCGCTGTTCTATATTATTGACGGCTTCAGAGACAGCTTTTTAGATGGACAATGGTTCTTTCAAGACATGAAATACACGCTCTATTTTTGGGTGTTTACGTTGCTTTTGTTAACGGTAGGCTCGATTTTGCATTTGAAATTCAGAGACAAGTTTGTTGACTTTCTTTAAAATAGTAAGGAGATTGTACGATGAAACTAAAGGTTTCGTTTCGAAATGTTTCAAAGCAGTATCAATTATATGAGAAACAATCGGACAAGATTAAAGGCTTGTTCTATCCAAATAAAAATAACGGCTTTTTTGCCGTGCGCAATGTCTCCTTCGATGTGTATGAAGGGGAGACGATTGGATTTGTAGGGATCAATGGGTCCGGAAAATCTACTATGTCTAATTTATTGGCACGAATCATCCCGCCGACAAACGGTGAAATTGAAATGAACGGACAGCCTTCGCTGATCGCTATTGCAGCAGGATTGAACAACCAGCTTACAGGAAGAGATAACGTCCGCTTAAAATGCTTAATGATGGGATTAACAAATAAAGAAATTGACCGTCTTTACGACAGTATTGTTGAGTTCGCTGATATTGACGAGTTTATTAACCAGCCGGTGAAAAACTATTCCAGCGGTATGAAATCCCGTCTTGGTTTTGCAATCTCGGTTCACATTAATCCGGATATTTTAATCATTGATGAAGCTCTTTCGGTTGGTGACCAAACCTTTTACCAGAAATGTGTCGACCGGATCACTGAATTTAAAAAACAAGGAAAAACGATCTTTTTCGTCAGCCATTCGATCGGGCAAATTGAAAAAATGTGTGACCGCGTAGCTTGGATGCACTTCGGTGAATTGAGAATGTTTGATGAAACTAAAGCTGTTGTTAAGGAATACAAAGAATTCATCGATTGGTTTAACAAGCTCTCAAAGTCAGAAAAAGACAAGTATCAAAAGGAGCAGAAGGCAGCTCGTAAAAAAGCGGCTGTTGTTGAAGGGATAGAAGAGGCTGATAAAGGATCGGCAAAAAAGAAGCCGAAGAAGAAGGATAAGGGCATATTGATCAATGCTCTGCAAATCTCTTTTCTTTCGCTGTTGCTGGTTGCCATTGCCGCTTCAATGTTCATCGACAAGCCTCTCCGGACGATTTTATCTTTCGGGATATTATAGATGCATAACAAAACAGACTGTAATCGATACAGTCTGTTTTGTCTTTTATTTTCCTTCAGTATAAGTAGCGAGAAGCTTTTCAATAAAAGGAACAAGGTCCTTTCTAAGCTCGGCATCCTGCATGGCAAATTCCAGCGTCGTTTCGATAAATCCTAGCTTTTCTCCCACGTCATAGCGTTTGCCTTCAAAATCATAAGCAAATACACGCTGAATTTCATTAAGCATTTGAATCGCGTCTGTCAATTGGATTTCTCCGCCGGCACCTACTTCTTGTTTTTCAAGATACATAAAGATTTCCGGGGTGAATATGTAGCGTCCGAGAATTGCTAAATTTGAAGGTGCTGTTCCCGGTGCAGGCTTTTCAACGAATGTCTTTACTTGATATCTGCGGCCTTCATTCGTTAACGGATCAATAATGCCATAACGGTTCGTTGCGTTTTCAGGCACTTGCTGAACGCCGATCACTGAAGATAGTGTATTTTCATACTCATCCATTAACTGGCGCAAGCAAGGCTTTTTGGCTTGGACAATATCATCGCCGAGCAAAACGGCGAATGGCTCGTCACCGATGAAATTGCGGGCGCACCATACAGCGTGTCCAAGACCCTTTGGTTCCTTTTGTCTTATGTAATGAATATCGACAATGTTAGACGCTTTTTGGACCTTTTCCAACAGATCGATTTTTCCTTTTTCTTCGAGATTGCGCTCAAGCTCAGGTGCGTTATCGAAATGGTCTTCAATCGCTCGTTTTCCTTTTCCGGTAACGATAATAATATCTTCAATGCCTGATTCAATCGCTTCTTCGATAATATATTGGATTGTAGGTTTGTCGACAATTGGAAGCATTTCCTTTGGCATAGCTTTAGTTGCAGGTAAGAATCTAGTTCCAAGACCTGCGGCAGGGATAATTGCTTTTCTGACCTTCTTCACGACGATTCCCTTCCTTTTAGAAAATTAATATTTTTGAACTAAAATCAATGTACCACATATCGACAATTTATTAAACTTTCGGTAAGTTACGTCGAATCGACAGGGCAAAACTTATGATTTCTTTAATAAAAAAGAATTTCGTGGTATCTTATATGAAAGCATTTTATAAATGTAACAATTAATGAGGTGTCATAATGAAAAAAGTATTTATGGTTGTCCATTTGATAGATGTGAACAAAGGCGGCATGACCACTGCCATGCTAAATCGCTCGAAAATGCTCGTTGATAACGGTTTTGCGTCAGATTTGGTCACCTTTGATTATAATCCAAAATACCCAAATATTATTAAAGAATTAAGAGAAATTGGAAAGCTTGATGAAAAAGTAAATATTTTGAATGTCAATGAATACTATAGAGATTTGAACACATCAGGAGAAACAGATACGTCTTATTATGACCAAATGTCTCAAATTGAACAGGAAGGATATCATATTCAGGATGATGAATTCAAAACGAAAAATTACATTAGATATTTTTCGAATGGTGTCTATAAAATGTATAAAAAATGGACCAAAACAGGGTTTTTAAGCCACATTGACCATTTTAACGATACGAGACAACGGGTAAGAAGAGAAGAATTTCATCAAAATAAATATTTGCACAGAGAAGTTGGGTATGACCCAAAGAACAATAAAATGAACATGGAACGGTATTATACTCCGGACGGTTTTTGCTACCTAATGCGCTGGTATGACAGTGAAACTGAAAAACAGCAGCAGGTCTTTTTGTTCAATAAAGACACAAACAAAGCACAAATGTATAAAAACAATAAAGAATACCATGCGGACTGGCTCAATCGTATTTGTAAAGAGGAAGAAGAAAGGCCGTTTGTCATCTGTGACGGACCGGGCAGCTCAAGTAAAGTCAGAGCGATGAAGGCGGATGTTGCGAAGAGAATTTATATGGTTCATATCAATCACTTCGAAAAGCCTTATACGTACGGAAGCAAGGTTAAAACGGATCATATCGATTTTCTTGAAAACATTCATGAGCTCGACGCTCTTGTCGTCTTAACTCATGACCAAAAAAAGGATATTGAAAGACAATTCGGCAGTCACAATAACATTGTCATTATACCGAATTCCCTTCCTTATTCTGAGGTGCCTGAAGTTACAAAAGACGAAAGAAAAGTCAGCATGTTCGTCAGATATCATCGCCAAAAAGCCATCGACGAAGCGATACATGCTTTTGCGAGGGTTATAAAAAAAGTTCCGGATGCAAGGCTCGAAATATACGGCCACGGAAGCGAAAAAGACAATTTAATCGAGCTCATCAATCAGCTGAACCTGACAGAGCATGTGTTTATAAAAGGATATTCAAAAAACGTGAAGAAGGAAATGGCGGAGTCAATCGTTACTCTTATGACCTCTGAATATGAAGCTTTCGGTTTATCCATTATCGAATCCTTTATCAATGGCACGCCTGTTGTCAGCTATGATTGTAATTACGGTCCTCGCGACGTCATACAAGATGGACAAGACGGATTTATTGTCAAGCAGAAAGATCAAAAGGCTTTAGCGGCTCATATCATTAAGCTTTTGAAAAATCCACAACAAGCAAACGAAATGGGGCAAAAAGGAAGAGAAAATGTGTTGGATGAGTTTACCAACCAAGCGGTATTGGATAAATGGCTGAACCTGTTCAAAGAATTAGATAAAAAGTAAGAAAGCAAGCGGCTATTGGAGATGGAGTTTTCATGAACAAGATATATTCTCTTATTTACGAGATTGACGTGAATAAAGGGGGCATCACGAGCTCAATGATGTCCCGTTCTTTTCTTTTTGCTGAAAAAGGCTATTCAATCGATTTAATCACCCTTGATTACAAGGATAATTATGATGAAATCGAAAAAAAATTAAAAAAGAACGGACGGCTTCACCCAAAAGTAAATCTGCTCAATGTCTATCAATACTATCAAGAGAAGCACAGGAACTATCCTATGTCTTTTGAACAAATATCGTACTATGAAAAAAGTTGCAAAGCAGATCAAGATGGGTATGTTGTTTCCTTTAAAAATGATACAACAGCCGACTACTTTTACAACGGAGCTTATGAAATGCAAAAAGTATGGTCGGCAGATGGAAGGCTTTTGCATAAGGTTCTTTATAACGGTTATTCAAAAGTACGAAAAGAAGAGTTCCACATAGATGGCTATGTTCAAAGAGAAACGCTGTTTGACAAAAACACCGGATTCAAAAAAGTGATACGTTATCTCGCTCCTGACGGCTTTTGTTATTTAACCGAATGGTTTAATGATAAAGGGAACATCAATGGAGTACTGCTGTTTGACAGGGACTCTGTTCATTTGCAAAAATTCAACAACCATCGTGATTTTCACACATATTGGCTTGAACAGCTCTGCATGAAAGAAGAAGATCCGATTATCATTTGCGACGGGGTTGGCAGTGCAAATAAAGTGAATGCGATGAAGAATGGAATCGCAAGAAGATATTACTGTGTCCATTCCAATCATCTTGATTTTCCTCATACGTATGGAAGTCCTGTCAGGGAAAATCATCGTTATGCTCTGGAGCATATTGAGGACTATGACGGCCTGATAGTGTTGACGGAAGAGCAGAAGGAAGATATAGAAAAGGATTTTCCCTCAAAAGATAACATTTATGTGATTCCGCATGCACCTAGGAGGTTACATCTTACGGAACCGATCGATAAAAAGAAAAATCTTTTTGTTATGATCGCCAGATACCATGAGGAAAAAGGAATCGATAAAGCGATTAAAGCAATGGCTCACCTAAAAGAAACTCATCCAGGCATTGAGCTTCATATTTATGGAAGCGGACCGAACGAGCAAGAATATCGAAAGCTGAGAGAGCAGCTCGGGGCGGACAATGTGCAATTGCACGGATATGCCTCTGACCCGGGAACCCTTTATTCAGAAGCATTAGCCACGCTGCTTACCTCAAAATTTGAAGGCTTCAGCTTGGCGATTTGTGAATCTTTTTCGTGCGCCACCCCAGTTATTAGCTTTAACGTTAAATACAGCCCGGCAGAATTAATCGAGAATGGGAAAACGGGGCTTTTAGTTGAGAAAGATAATATTGAAGAATTGGCAAACAGCATTGCTTTCTTTTACGAAAATCCTCAGCTGGCAATTGAATGCGGGTCGCTTGCACAGGAAAAAATAAATGATTGCTACAATGAAGAAATTCTCATGAATCGCTGGGAAAACGTCCTTCAGCTAAAAAAATAGCTTTGTATGCGGCCAAGTTTACTTTATGCGATGAAAGAACAATCTATTTACAGGAAAGAATTGGAGAGTCAGATTTTGAAGATTAGTATTGCAGTACCTACATATAATTCTGAACGCTATATTTCGCGCTGTCTTGATAGCTTGATTCATCAGAGCATGCCTGACACTGATTATGAAATCATTTGCGTAGACGATTATTCAAACGATCAAACAGTGAAGATTCTCAAGGAATATAGCCGAACGTATAAGCAGCTTTCTCTTATTTTACGAAGCGTGAATTCGGGTGGACCGGGAGAACCGAGAAACGAAGCGATTCAGGTGGCGAAGGGAAAATACATTTTCTTTGTGGACTCAGACGATTATTTGGAGGAAGAAGCGTTAGAGCGTATGTATACGTACGCAGAACAGAACCAGTCTGATATTGTTCTCGGGAAAATGAAGGGTGTAAACGGGAGAGCGGTGCCCGCTGCTATATTTCAAGAAAACCTTCCCGAAGCCGATCTCATTCAATCAAGCTTAGTCTATGCGATGGGTCCTACTAAGCTGTTCAGGCTGTCGCTGCTGAAAGAAAACAATATATTTTTCCCAACCGGGATTCAAGCGACCGAGGATCAGGTGTTTGTCATGAAGGCCTATTTATGTTCTAAGCGAATTTCTGTGTTAGCTGATTATACCTGCTATTATGCAGTTCAGCGAGACGAAGGCGAGCATATGACTTTCGCATACGTACCGCCCTATGACTATTATGAGGCGATGCAGGCCGTTGTTGATTTAATCAAGGATTCGCATCTTGAGCTAAATCGCAAAGAAGCTTTGCTTGCGAAATTTATGAACCGTCATTTTGATTTTTCTCGCACAACCGACTTTTTGGAAATGATTGAAGAAGAAGAAAAGCAGAGAGAATGGATGGCAGCTCTGCATAAATTCATCGTCAGTTATATCCCGGAATCAATCGACAGCAAGGTTCATCCTGATCATGGCTTTAAGCTGCATTTGATTCGAACGAATGATTTTCCGGGGCTGAAATCGTTTGAAAAAGAATTAAAGGATCTGCAATCCTTCACCTCTATTAAAGAAGGAAAGCTTGTTGCACATTTTCCTTCATTAGTGAAGGCCAACTATCCGAAAAAGCAATTGACAGTCAACCGGAAAAATAAATTGCAATCATTCCTGTCTTCGATCCAGATTAGCCATAACGTAATACAAGTGTCTGGTACAGCCGGGCATTCGGCGATGAAAAATAATGAATTGACGCAAATGGTGAAGGCAATTTGGATTCATCGAGAAACAAAAAAAGAAAAAGTCTTTTTATCAGATCAAATAATAAATGAATCCTTTGTTTTTTCAATGAAATTTGATGATATCGCTGAAGAACCGGCAGATTTGGGTGTGTGGGATTTTTACATTGAAAGCTCAATCGATGGATATACGAAACGGACAAGAGCCGGCAATCAAAAAAATCCGTATCCTTATTCCGATCATGCGAAGTATATCGGGAATAACGGGCATTATGTTTACGAAGCAAGGCCGCACTTTACCACGGACTCTGACGATTTGTCGCTGGAGCTGAGAGAAGTTTCCTCCATTGAAATAGATGTATACGAAGAAGACAGTTTTTCCGCAGTGACGTTGGAGTTTCCCGATCAGCAATTATTTTTTCCGGAGAAGTCCCAGGTTTTTATAAAATGCATCGATTTTGAAATTTTAGTGCCGGTTAAAACAATCAAATCGCTACCTGAAAAAACGTTAGTCCGCATCGATAAACAAATTTTGAGCAGGTATATGCCTGTCTTTGATAATCATGAAATCAGGTGCGCGTTGTCGATTAATTCCCAAAATTGCAGGCTAAAGCCTCTGAAAGAAAGCAAGTCAGTTTTTCTTTATAAAAAATCGATGGAAAAGAAACAGAGTCTATTTAAAACAAAGAAAAAAGTGGAATATTACTTGAAAGCGGAAAACGCTGAATTTTACTTGTCTCACCATTCTTAAACAGAGAGGCGGTTTTAAAATGAAGCCACTCAAGGTTATGTCCGTTTTTGGCACCAGGCCGGAAGCGATAAAAATGGCTCCGCTCGTGCTGGAGATGAAAAAGCATCAAGAAATTGAGCCGCTTGTTACAGTAACTGCCCAGCATAGGCAGATGCTTGATCAGGTGCTTCATGCATTCGATATTACTCCTGATTTTGACTTGAATATTATGAAAGAGCGGCAAACATTGTCTGAAATTACGTCCAACGCGCTCGTAAAATTGGATAAGCTGTTTCATGAAGTTAAACCTGATATCGTTTTAGTTCATGGTGATACGACAACGACCTTTGCCGGAAGCCTTGCAGCTTTTTATCACCAAATTCCGGTCGGACATGTGGAAGCAGGCTTGAGGACGAGAAATAAATACTCTCCTTTTCCGGAGGAGCTGAACAGGCAAATGACCGGATGTGTAGCCGACTACCATTTTGCCCCCACCCTTCAGGCACAGCAAAACCTGTTAGATGAAGGGAAAAATCCGGATTCGATATTTGTAACCGGCAATACAGCGATAGATGCATTGAATACGACTGTTACTGAAGATTATATTCACCCGGTGCTTGATAGAATCGGAAGAGGGAGAATGATCCTGCTGACCGCCCACCGCAGAGAGAATATCGGGGAGCCGATGAGGAACATTTTTCATGCCGTCCGTCGAATCGTGAATAAATTTTCAGACGTTCATGTCGTTTATCCGGTACACATGAATCCTGCTGTCCAACAGATTGCCAATGAAATATTGGGTGATTTGGATCGAGTTCACTTAATTGATCCTTTGGAAGTGATTGATTTCCATAACATTGCGGCCAGATCATTCCTTATTCTAACTGATTCCGGCGGGATACAGGAGGAAGCCCCTTCTCTCGGCAAGCCGGTACTCGTATTGAGAGATACGACTGAGCGGCCGGAAGGAATAAAAGCAGGAACGCTTAAATTGGCAGGCACGGATGAAGGGCATATTTATCATCTGGCAGAGCAGTTGTTAACGAATCGAGAAAAATATAGAGAGATGTCTCAAGCATCCAATCCTTATGGGGATGGATCAGCATCCAAACGGATTGTGCAGGAGATATTGTTCCGGTTCAACTATTCGATGCAAAAAGCACTTCCTTTTAAATAGAGGCCTCAATAAAGGAATAGTCCTCAGGAAATTTATGGATGGTTCTATTATAAGGAAGAAGTTTACTGACCCCAGAAGAGAAAAGGGTGTTCTAAAAGTTCGGATACCCTTTAATCTTTGATTGAGGTATAAAGTTAAAACAAATCACATGTTTAAATGAGATATTTATAAAAATTAGCGGTTTCATAACTAAAGCAGTCTAGCTGCCGCTGGGTAATAATCATTCTGATAGATAGGTATCCATCATATAAGCCGGATCCATGATGTGATCGCTTATCTATTTTGTTGTGTTCGCAAGTGGACGGTCTGTATTAGATTGGTTATATGTCGTTTTGTACCAAGCAACTGTTTGGCGAATCGCTTCATCTTGCGGAGTAATAGAAAATGAGAATTGTTTTTGGAATTTATTTGAATCTACAATGAAATCATTTAAGTGCTGATACATTATTTCGCGGAATTCTCTCATGCCGGAATTAAATATTCCTGCAATATCAACGATGAATTTTCCGGCAGTTCTATACTTTGGTGTTGTTCCGAGCTCATCAGCAATTTTTTGTACGATTTCACGTGTAGTCGTGGGTTCGGGAGCAGGAATATGCCAAATTTCACCCAATGCTTCCTGATGTTCTCCAAGTATAATGAGTCCATTGGCAAAATCACGAATGAAAATATAGGAGTGCTTCTTATCAGGATTCCCCAGAATATTTGCAGGCTTACCTTCCATTAAACTTTTAATCACCTGTTCGCCTAATGACGAATTCTTGACACGCGGCCCATAAAAATCCGTACCTCTGCCAATTGTCGCCTGCACTTTACCGGATTTATGGGCATTCATTAATTTTGCGGCCACTTCAGCCCGCACCTTTGTTTTCTTGCCAACTGTATTATATGAAGAATTCTCATGTAAAGGCTCATCATGAGGGCCGTAAGCATAAACATTATCTGCGTAAACTATTTTGATCTGATGCTTTGCCGCAGCTTCGATGATATTATCCATCATAATGGGAAACAACTCCGGCCATGATGAATAGGGAATTCCTATACAGTGATATATCACAGATATCTCATAAGAATTGCAAATATCCAATACACTATCAAGATTAGTAGCGTCTCCTTTTATTACCTTCACAGACTGAGGAACATCCGCTTTTCCGCTCCTATTCACTAAGAGCACTTTTTTGTCTTCTTGAATAAGCTGGTCCATAATAGTAAGCCCTAAAGGTCCTGTTCCGAAAATCGCATGATACCCATTCGTCATTTGTTTTACCCCCAGATAGTAATTTCTAATACATTTTATCACTTTTTAAACAACAGCTGTTTACAAAATATTAAAGAAAATTTAAATTTTTGTAAATATTAGTATGATAATGTATAATAGGTCACAAAAAGTCCTTCTAAAAAACTATTCAAGGGGAAGATAAGCATGAATCAGACAAACGAACCAATTGCCATTATCGGAATGGGTTGTAGGTTTCCAGGAGGAGGAAATAACACCGAAGAATTTTGGCAGAATCTTGTAAGTGGGAAGGATTCCATTACAGAGATTCCAAAAGATAGATGGGATATCGATCGTTATTATGACCCAAATAGCAAGAAAAAAGGCAAATCAAAGGCGAAATGGGGAGGGTTTCTTGATAAGATTGCGGAGTTTGACGCGGAGTTTTTTGGGATATCACCAAGGGAAGCCAGCTTATTAGATCCCCAGCAAAGGCTGTTGTTAGAAGTTACATATGCAGCGTTTGAAGATGCAGGACTGCCAGTTGATAGTTTAGCAGGCAAAAACATAGGAGTATACATAGGAGCCTTTACGCTTGATTGGAAATTGCTTCAATTTACAGAAAGTAATCGAAGTATGATCGATTCGCACTCTGCAACAGGTTCGATGATGACTTTATTATCAAATCGTTTATCGTATGCATTTGATTTGAAAGGTCCTTCTCTATCAGTTGACACAGCTTGCTCCTCTTCTTTAGTCGCACTGCATCTTGCCTGCCAAAGTATTTTACAAAAAGAATCTTCTATGGCGGTAGTCGGCGGCGTTAATGTTATGTTAAAACCAGAATATTTTATCGCAGAATCAAAAGCAGGAATGCTCTCTCCGGATGGCCGTTCGAAGACGTATGACAGCCGCGCAAATGGGTATGTTCGCGGGGAAGGTGCTGGAGTAATTGTATTAAAACCTCTTTCTAAAGCAATTGAAGACGGTGATTATATCCATTCACTCATACGCGCTTCAGGGAGTAACCAGGATGGTCAAACATCCAGTATTACTGTACCAAGCGGTCAATCTCAAGAAAATCTGATGAGAACTATATACGAACAAAATGGAATATCACCTTCTAGTATTCAATATATTGAAGCTCACGGTACTGGAACACCGGTTGGAGATCCAATCGAGGCGAAAGCAATTGGAAAGGTCTATTCCCAAGGGCGTTTAAACGGACAAAAAACGTTGATTGGTTCAGTAAAAACGAATATTGGCCATACAGAGGCTGCCGCTGGAATAGCCGGTGTCATTAAAACAGTTATGAGTATGAAAAATAATTTGATTCCAAAACACCTTCATATGAATAAAGTCAATCCTGATATTGACTTTGAAGAATTGGGATTAAAAGTTCCATTAGAAAACACACCTTGGCCGGAAACGAATGGTCCTAAAAGGGCTGCAGTCAATTCCTTTGGATTTGGCGGAACCAACGCACATGTTTTAATTGAAGAATACACCACAACACAAGATAACCTCTATGATGATAACCAACCAGAAGAAAATAACCTTATACCACTATCTGCTAAAAGTAAACAAGCATTATATGACTTTGCTAACCAACTAAAATTATCACTTCCACACAGTCAGACAACTTTGACAAGCTTAGGATATACTTTGTCCCGAAGAAGAGATCACCATTCTCATAGATTAGCAATCATAACCGATTCAATAAGCGATTTACAGAATAAACTTGATATATATTTATCTGAAACAACAAACTCACTTCTTCTTGAAGGGGTCGTGACAAATAAATCACCATTAGTATTTGTATTAACAGGTATGGGCCCTCAATGGTGGGGAATGGGACATGAATTGTATCAAAAAGAAACTATATTCAGAGATATGATCGATAAAATTGATGAGATTTTTCAAGATTTATCAGGCTGGTCTTTACGAGATGAAATGTTGAAAAATGAAACCGATTCATCCATGGACCAAACCAAACTTTCGCAGCCAGCTAATTTCGCCGTTCAAGTTGCCCTATGTGAATTATGGAAATCCAAAGGGGTTTTACCAGATGCGATTATTGGCCATAGTGCCGGAGAAGCAGCGGCTGCCTTTGTCTCCGGAGCTTTAAGTCTTGAAGATGCTGTTAAAGTAATCTACACAAGAAGCAGATTGCAGCAGCTTTTAACCGGAAAAGGAAGAATGCTGGCAGTTGGAATGTCAGAGGAAGCCATCGAGAATTATATTGGGATGTACAAAGATGTTGTATCCGTCGCGGCGATTAATAGCCCGAATTCTATAACGCTTGTTGGCGATGAGGATGCTTTAGATAAAATTTCTAAAAATTTAGATAATGATAAAGTATTTCAAAAATACTTGCATGTAAGTGTTCCTTATCATAGTCATTACATGGAAGAGATTAAGGAGGAGTTGTTAGACTCCCTGCAGGATATAAAGACTCACAAACCAGTCATTCCAATTTATTCAACTGTTGACGGGAATCAATGTGATGAATCCTATTTCGATGCAGAATATTGGTGGAATAATGTAAGGCAGCCTGTTCGCTTTGCCAAGGGTTGTATGGAGCTTATTATGAGAGAATTTCGCTCTTTCCTTGAAATCGGACCGCATCCAGTTCTTGCATCATCCATAAATGAATGCCTAAAACAATGCGGAGTTGACGGCGAAACTTATTCTTCTCTGCGCAGAAAAGAACCTGAAATCGAGTATGTAAACAATACCTTCATGCAATTATATGTGAATGGTTCTGAGATTAATTGGGACATGCTGTATCCAGAGCAGAGATATATTACAAAGGTTCCATTGTATCCTTGGCAAAAAGAGTATTATTGGGCAGAAACAGAAAAAGCAAAAAGAGATAGATTAGGGAACCAAGAGGCTCATCCAATATTAGGGGAACGTATAGGCTCGATAAATAATGTTTGGAGAAATCAATTAAATCTTAACCATGTGCCTTTTATAAGTGATCATAAAATTCAAGGAACAGTTGTTTTTCCAGGTGCCGGTTATGTGGATATGGCTATATCATCGGTTGCAGAAATTTACGGAAAAAACAACGTAACTTTCAATGTAGAAAATATTCAATTCAAAAAAGCTTTATTTTTAACGGCCGACCAAGATGTTGAAATGAATTTTACTTACAATGACAGAAATGGCGAGTTTCAAATATTTAGCCAAGCGAGCGGAGAGGAACATCAATCCTGGGATCTTAACGCAGCTGGGGTAGTTTTGCCTGTTGCAGCATCAGGTGAACAAATCGAGATTGAAACTCTTAAAAGCCGGATTACTGACACAGTCAGCAAACAGGAATGCTATCAACATTTTCAAACATTAGGATTAGAGTATGGTGAACAGTTCCAAGGGATTGAGCTGTTATGGAGAAATCAAAATGAGAACGAGTCTTTGGCTCAAATTCAAATCAAACCACAGCTGTTAGAACATGTTAATGAATATACCATCCATCCTGCAGTTCTAGATTTATGCTTTCAAGTAATGGCTGCGGCACTGCCTTTTGAGCAAACTCCAACCGTTTATATGCCGGTCGAAATCAAAAAAGGGAAAGTATACAAATCTCTAACGGATCAGATGTGGGTATATGCAAAAATTAATGAAAAATCTGAAGGCAACTTAATTGGCGATATTTATCTAGTAAATGAACAGGGAGAAGTGATTTTAGAGATTAATCAATGTAAAGCCGTTTCCTTAAAAGATGTGGATCATTCACCATCCGTTCAACAAAAATTATATGAATTACAATGGAAGGAATCTGAATGGAGACAGGAAGAAAAGAAGGCGGCGGCAGGAGAAGGATATTGGCTTATTTTTGCTGACAAAGGAGGAGTGGGACATAAAATAGCTTCTTCACTTGAGAAAGAAGGGGAGAAGGTAAAGCTTGTCCAACATTCCTTAGAAAATTCTCAATCTAGCATTGTCATAAATCCAAGTGCACAAGATTCATATCAAGAGTTATTGGAAACCTATGACTGTAAGCGAATCATTCATTTATGGAGCCTTGATTTATCAAACAATCAATCTTTAAACAGGGATGCTTTACAAGAAGCGGAAAGATTGTCCACAAATTCAGTTCTATTGTTATTAAAGGCTCTCTCCGAAAATAAATCAGCGAATAAAGAAGGGCTGCTGTGGTTGATTACTAGAGGAGCACAGAAAATTACTGATTCAGACTCGGAAATGAATTTATCTCAATCCAGCCTATGGGGTATGGCAAAGGTGATTGGCCATCAAGAGTTCTATCATCTATTTGGGGGAATTATTGACTTAGATATTAACGGAACAGATGATGATTCACAAAATATTTTAAATGAACTCTCTTTTGGAGATATGGAAGACCAAATTGCTTACAGAAAAGGAAAAAGGTTTGTCGCAAGAATGGAAATCAATCAATTTAGTGACAGTCATACAAAATCTTTTCCTGTCCATTTTAATCCATCTTCTACGTATCTGATCACTGGGGGACTTGGTTCATTAGGGATTGTTACAGCGAAGTGGATGATTTCGAATGGAGCCCGCCATTTTATCTTAATGGGAAGAACACAGCTTCCAAATAGACAAAGCTGGAGAGATATCGACAGCAATCATCTTCATTACGCGAAAATTAACTCTATTATTGAGCTGGAGCGATTAGGGGCAACAATTCATGTAGCATCTGTTGATATTGCAGATAAAGATCAATTGACAGAGTATCTGGATGGATTCCATAAAATGGGCTTCCCGGAGGTGGGAGGTATTATTCATTCAGCTGGCACAGCAAAACCTCAGTTAATGAAGGATATGGAAGTAGGAGAATTTAATAAAGTGCTTCGTCCAAAAATATGGGGTGCATGGAATTTACATGAATATTTTGATGGCAAGGATTTAGAATTCTTCATCATGTATTCTTCAGTCGCTTCACTTGTTGTTTCTCCGGGACAAAGCAATTATTCAGCTGCCAATGCGTTTCTTGATGCCTTGTCTAATTATCGGAATTCTCTTGGAAAGCGTTCCGTAAGTGTCAATTGGGGACCGTGGAAAGAAGTAGGGATGGCTACAAAATTGGATTTGAATACTTTCTTCATTGATAGGGGCTTATATCCAATGAACCCGGAAGAGGGCTTAGAATGTTTAGAAATGATTTTAAGTCAATCAAAATCACAATTGGCCGTACTAGGAGCAGATTGGAATAAAATTGCCATACGGAATTATCCGGTGGAGTATACGCCAATAATGGTTTCTTCCTTAATCGATACGGCTTCGAATACAAAAACAATGGATTCAAAACAGACTGAGAGCATTTTAGCTAAAATTCAAAGTTTACAAGATGAAAGTGAAAAATTAAACGCCATCCAAGAATATTTAACCGATACAGTGGCAGCTGTTTTACGTATGGATAAAACGAAACTAAATCACTCGCAATCTTTAACCAGCTGGGGACTAGACTCTATGATCTCCATTGAATTAAAGAATTTTATCGAACGGGATTTACATGTGGAAATGGCAGTTGTCGATTTATTAAAGGGAATAAATATTTTAGATCTTTCTGAGCATATTCTTGCCATCATTTCAGAATCTGATCAATTAATAGATGATGTTGAACTCTCTGAGCTTTTAAATGAAATGGAATCATATTCACCAGCAGAGCTAGAGTCAGTATTAAAAGAAATTTCAGCAAGTAAAGAAGGGGAAAAGATGCGATGAATAGGTTATTGGATACTATTTCTGGATTATCGGAAGAGAAAAAAGCGTTAATACAAAAAGAGTTGCAAAAAAGGCTTGAAAAGGAGAAGAAAAAGATTGTTCCGGGGGAGAGAGGAAAAACAGCTTTCCCTCTCTCTTCAAGCCAACAAAGAATGTTCTTTCTAGAAAAATTGGATGCCGGCAATCCTTTCTATAATATTCCTGGCTGCTTAAAATTCAAAGGCTTTTTAGATCTGGTGGTTTTGGAAGAAGCCCTCAATCTATTGATCCAAAGGCATAATGTTCTTCGTATGCATTTTGTTGTCAACGAGGATGGAGATGGATTCCAAAGAATTAACGATCAATTTAACAAAATCGAGTTGGTGGTAAAAAACGTTCAAGGCTATACGAATGAACAAATTCAAGAACTCATTACTAGTCTGCTGCAACAGCCGTTTTACTTAGAAAAAGGTCCATTATGGAGCGCTTCTATTTTACAAAAAGATGCAGAGGAATCTCTGCTTGTTTTATCTTTCCACCATATCATTTTTGATGGGTGGTCTCTTGAAAACTTCATACAACAGCTGTTAACGATTTATAAACAGATTAGTGAAGAAAACGTAAGAACAGAAGTTAATCTAAATGATTTGCAATATACTGATTATGTAGAATGGGAAAAGTCCTACATGACAGAAGAAAAAAAGGAAAAACAGTTAGCCTTTTGGGAGAAGGAGTTAGAAGGGTGTACTGAGCTGCTTAATCTCCCTTTAGATTATCAACGGCCAAAAGAACAGAATCATAAGGGAAAGCTGTACTCAATAGAGATGCCAAGAGAGGTATATCATCAGTTATCCGAAGTATGTAAAGAGAATGATACAACATTGTTTATGATGACTCTTGCAGCATTTAAGGTTTTACTAAGCCGAAATTCTAACCAAGAAGATATTATTGTAGGGTTCCCCATCTCCTGCCGTGATCAAGCTGAAATAAAAGACTTAATTGGCTTATTTGTGAATACTTTACCGATTAGAAGCAAGTTATCCTCTCAATTATCATTTATCGATTTGTTAAAGCAAGTGAAATCGAATTCTTTACAGGTGTTCGAAAATAAATATGTTTCATTTGATTCTGTAGTAGAACGAGTTCGCCCGACTAGAGAATTGAGTTACAATCCGATCTTTCAAGTTTTGTTTTCTTATCAAAATGCCATCCCATCAGTACAATTAGAAAATCTCATCGTTGATTTTGAACATATTGATCCGGGAACCTCTAAATTTGATCTATCATTAGACATTTTTGAAGGAAGCGGCGACGTTTTGCCGAAAATAGTATTTGAGTACAATACGGATCTATTTCATGGCAGTACCGTTCAAAGAATGGCAAATCAATATTTACATTTATTGAGTCAAATCGCAAAGGATCCTGAACAAAGCATCTCTCATCTCAATTTACTGACAGAAGATGAGGAAGAAGAGCTTGCTAAGCTGGGAAGCGGCCCCGAGCAATTTTATGATTCTTCTGAATCTGTGATGGCATTGTTTGAGAAAGCAGTTCATGCTAATCATGAAAGTGTTGCACTCTCGTATCGCGATCATTGTTATAGCTATGATGAATTGAATAAAGCAGTCAATCGTTTCGCCAGCTATCTAAACAAACAAGGTGTGCAAAAGAATGAATTAGTTGGTATATCGATCGATAAATCGATGGAAATGGTAATCAGCATGCTGGCTGTATTGAAAATTGGAGCAGCCTATGTACCTATTGATCCTCAGTATCCGATCGAAAGACAAGAATTTATCATAAATGACAGCGGTATAAAAGTGCTTATTACATCTCACCAAGTAAATCACGATTTGTCACTTGCGCTTAATGAAGTCATTGTTCTAAATGATTCGGTTATTGCTGAATTGAAGGAGATGGATGACGAGTACCAAGCAGTAGAAGTCAATTTAGACGACACAGCATATATCATCTATACTTCTGGTACTACCGGCCAGCCTAAAGGTGTCATTATTTCTCATGGCAATCTTGTAAATGCATACTTCGGCTGGGAAAGAGCCTATTCTTTGTCCGATGGTATAAAGACACATTTGCAAATGGCGAGTTTTTCCTTTGATGTTTGTACGGGGGATATC
This sequence comes from Bacillus gobiensis, assembly GCF_001278705.1. GTDB lineage: Bacteria > Bacillota > Bacilli > Bacillales > Bacillaceae > Bacillus > Bacillus gobiensis. The sequence goes on along the minus strand of NZ_CP012600.1, from coordinate 2,734,763 downwards.
ATACGGGCGCTGCTCTCCGGTGCAAAACTTGTTTTATGTCCTCCTGAATTTTTGACAGATTCTGAAGAATTGTATCAATTAATAGTAAAAGAACAGGTTGATTTTGCTGAGTTTGTTCCAGCAGTTTTCCGTCATCTTATTCAGTTCTTAGAGGATACCAATCAAAAACTGGACCATATGAAGATTGTTGTCCTTGGTTCTGATGTTTGGTACATGGATGAATATAAACAGTTTCAGTCTTATTTGAATCCAGAGGCTAGATTGATTAACTCCTATGGTTTAACGGAAGATACTATTGATTCCACTTTTTTTGAATCGAATCACGAACATTTGCCACAGGCATCGACTGTTCCGATTGGAAAACCGTTGGCAAATAAACAGCTGTTTATTCTGGACTCTGAACTCAATATGGTGCCATTTGGCGTTATAGGGGAGCTTTATATTGGGGGAAAAGGCGTAGCAAAAGGCTATATGAATCGAAATGAATTAACGAATGAAAGATTTATTTATCACGCAGTTGGTGAAGAATCCATCTATTTATATAAAACAGGGGATTTAGCACGATTTTTGTTAGATGGAAATATTGAACTGATCGGCAGAACGGATAGTCAAGTGAAAATCAGGGGCTTTCGTGTGGAATTAAATGAGGTAAGTGCTGTTCTTTTGAAATTTGCGGATTTGAAAGACTGCATTGTAGTAGATTATGGTGATCATAATGATAAGCAGCTAATTGCTTATTATGTAGAGAGCGATAAAGAAATTCATACTCAAGATTTAAGAAACCATATGAAAAAGTCCTTACCAGACTATATGGTTCCTAATCAATTTATCAAAATTGATCAGATTCCGCTTAGTGCAAACGGAAAAATCAATCGCCAGCTGCTGCCTGCTCCTGATTTAGAAAAGTATTTATCCTCTTATGTGGCGGCAAGAACTTTAAATGAAAGCATGTTACAGGATATATGGGAACAAATATTTGCGCAGCCGCGTATTGGAGTAAATGATAATTTCTTTGAATTAGGCGGCCACTCGCTTATGGCGATGCAAATTACCAGTCAAATTCGTAAAGCGTTCCATATTCATGTTCCGCTAAAGGCGATTTTTGAAGCGCCAACCATAGCCAAATTAGCTGAATATATCTCCAAGCTTGAAGGAAAAGGGCAAAATGATGTATTTGATCTTCCGGAATACAAACCTGATAAAGAAAATAAGTATGAACCTTTTCCGTTAACCGATGTACAACAAGCGTATTGGGTAGGAAGACAGGAAATATTTGAGCTTGGGAATGTGACGACGCACAGCTATGACGAATTAGAAGCTGAGAATCTGGATGTTGAGGCTTTTGAACAAGCATGGAATCAATTAATTATGCGGCACGAAATGCTGCGGACGGTAATTTCTGAAGATGGCTACCAGCAAACATTAAAAGAAGTACCTTATTATAAAATAAAAGTATTAGACTTTGAACATTCAAATGAAGAACAGTGCTCAATTGGTTTACAAGGGGTTCGAGACGAAATGTCTCATCAAAAATTAAGTGTGACACAATGGCCGACCTTTGACATTCGAGTCACAAAGCTAGCTCGTAATCAAGCTAGAATTCACTTTTCTACCGATGCCTTGTTTTGGGATGTTTGGAGCTTTGTCAATTTAGTTAGGGAATTGGTTGTAATTTACGAAGATAAGTCTGAGATGCTGCCAGAATTAGACTTTTCATTCAGAGATTATGTATTTGCTGAACAAGAAATTGTCAAGAACACCAAAAAATATGAAGAAGCAAGAGAGTATTGGAACAATAAAGTGAAATTCTTGCCTCCAGCGCCTGAACTTCCGATAGCTCAAAATCCGCGTTCTATCTTAGAGCCGAAATTTACAAGATATCATCGCGTGCTGGAAAGAGAACGATGGGAAAAATTAAAGAATAAAGCAAGCAGCTATGGGATTACTGTTACGGGACTTTTATTAGCGGTACATGCAGAAGTATTTGCTGCATGGAGCAAGGAACCTGCATTCTCGTTAAATTTGACGTTTTTAAGCCGGCATGCTGTACATCAGCAGGTGACAGATATCGTAGGAGAGTTTACCTCATTAACTTTATTGGCTATCGATCAGCAAATTGGGAGTACATTTATCGAAAGGGCTCGCAAAATCCAAAAAGAATTATGGGATGATTTAGAGCATAATTATATTTCTGGAGTTGAAGTGCTTAGAGCCTTGACTAGTGCCCAAGGTGATGCAACACAGGCAAAAATGCCGGTCGTATTTACTTCAGCACTTGTAGTGCCGGTACCTGACCAGGAAGATACACCGATTCCATTTAAGCCAGTGAGTGAAAACGGGATTACCCAAACATCCCAAGTGTGGCTGGATTGCGGAGTTTGGGAAGATACTAAACGATTGTTGTGCAACTGGGATGTTGTAGAAGAAGTGTATCCTGAAGGATTTATTAAAGACATGTTTGAGTGCTACTGGGCATTTGTCCAGAAATTAGCTGTAGATGATGCGATCTGGGAAGAAAAGGTGATTCCTTTAATTCCGGATGACCAAAAAGAATTAAGAGCCACGATCAATCATACGGAAAAAGAGTGGGAAGAAGGACTCCTGCATTCTAATTTCGAGAAACAGGCTGTACAGAAACCAAATGCAATTGCAGTTGAGACGAGTGATCGTTGTTTTACGTATCAGGAAATAGACCAAAAAGCGAATTCATTGAGTAATTATGTAATAGAATTAGGGGCAAAGAAAAATCAAGCAATTGGCATCATCATGGACAAAGGCTGGGAACAAGTAGTGGCTGGATTATCTGTATTAAAAGCAAATGCTGCCTATTTACCGATTAATCCTGATTTACCTAAGGAGCGCATCGATTATCTGATTCAGAAGGCAGATATCCAGATTATTCTTACGCAGTCGTGGCTAGAGTCTGATTTTAAAGAAAATCGTAACGTACATGTAATAGACGTTGATACCTTTGATTACCTTTCTAACGATGAAAAAGCGCCCCAAATTGAGGCGAATCCAGATGATTTAGCCTATGTTATTTTTACATCTGGCTCAACAGGTGAACCGAAGGGTGTTATGATCTCACATCAAGCAGCGTTGAATACAATCTTAGATGTTAATGAACGTTTCGGTATAACGGAAAAGGATAAAGTGTTAGCATTGTCTAGTTTTACCTTTGACCTTTCTGTCTATGATGTTTTTGGCATGTTAGCATCCGGTGGAACCATTGTTATTCCGGATAAGGAGAAAGCTTTAGACCCTATACATTGGTATGAATTGATAAACGAAAAACAAATTACGGTATGGAATTCTGTGCCGCAGCTTATGTCTTTATTGGTCGAGTATATATACAGCAACAACATGGATCTTCCAGAGTCTATTCGGTTAGTTATGCTAAGCGGTGACTGGATTCCGTTGTCATTGCCAGAACAAATGAAAGATTTATCTGGAAATGATAATCTGCAAGTGATCTCATTAGGTGGTGCCACAGAAGCTTCCATTTGGTCAATTATGTACCCTATCCACAATGTGAAATCAGGATGGAAGAGTATTCCTTATGGTAAACCAATGAAAAATCAAAAAGTGTATGTGTTAAATAAGTTTTTAGAGCATTGCCCTACTTGGGGTTTTGGAGATATTTATATCGGTGGAGTTGGAGTAGCGGAAGGGTATTGGAAGGATGAAGAAAAAACGAAAAATAGTTTTATTATTCATCCTCAGACGGGAGAACGCCTTTATAGAACAGGAGATATAGGGCGTTATCTGCCGGATGGTAATATTGAACTGCTTGGACGTGAAGATAATCAAGTGAAAATTCAAGGATATCGAGTAGAACTTGGAGAAATCGAAGTAAACCTGAGCCAGCATCCACAGATTGAAAAATGTGTCATTTTAGCCAGCAACAAGAATGACATAAAAAGCCTAATTGCTTTCTATATCTCAGAGAATCATATTGAACCGGATCACTTACACCATTTTCTTGAAAACAAAATAGCTAGTTATATGATTCCTTCTCAATTTATATGTATTGACACGATTCCGCTAACGTCCAACGGAAAAGTTGATTACAAAAAGTTGAATTCACTTGTCAAAGAGACAACGCATGCAGCTGAAAAATGGGAGCCTCCTGTTACGGAAATGCAACTGAGTATTACAAAATTGTGGTCTGAGATTTTAAATGTCGACGAGAAAGAGATCGGGATAAATAATAGTTTCTTTGAATTAGGCGGGGATTCGATGCAGGCGATTCGAATGATGACAAAACTCCAAAAAGAATTGTCCATGCAGCTATCTTTGAAGGATTTTTATCAAGAGCCAAGTGTGAGCTCTTTAGCCAATCTTGCTGAGCAAAAAATGTTCATTGGAGCAAATGGAAGTTTATAAGATTTGTACACGAGAGAATAAAATCATTGAAGTGCTGTTCCTTTCTCATTAAGCAAAAGGACAGCGCTTCTACCAAAATGAAAGAGTGAGGAATTTGCAGAATAAATGGGTAATAATCGATGAAGTAAAACCAGAGGCGAGAATGAGATTGTTTTGTTTCTCGTATGCTGGTGGAGGAGCTAATGTTTACAAAACATGGAACAAATATTTGCCGGATGATCTTGAGCTAGCGAGTATTGAGCTGCCGGGAAGGGGAAGAAGAATCACTGAACCATCTATTCGTCATAAGGATATTTTAGTGGAGACGTTAAAAAAAGCCATGATTCCTTATTTAGAGGAAAAACCATATTGTTTCTTTGGTCATAGTATGGGAGCTTTAATCGCTTATGAATTGATCCAGTCTTTAAATAAAAGTGAAGGATTGCTGCCAAGGCACTTTTTCCCTTCAGCTCATAGAGCTCCTCATCTTCAGAGAAGCACGAATAAAACGACGTACAATTTACCAGATGATGCGCTTATTCAGAGGTTGAGAGAGTTAGATGGAACACCGGAAACTGTTCTAAATAATAAAGAATTATTAAATATAGTGCTTCCTATTATGAGAGCAGATCTTCAGATTTGCGAAACATACCAATATTCTGCTGATAATAAAGTATTATCTGTCCCTATTACAGCATTCGCTGGAAAAGGTGATAGAAGTGTTGCAGTGGAATCCATCGATGCATGGAGTTCACTGACAAGCAGAAGCTTTGATTGCATTAAGATGGAAGGAAATCACTTTTTTATTCATCAGCATGAACAGGTGATTGTCCAAAAAATAGCAGAGACTTTAGAATTATCAGTAGTGTGAGTTATGAGTACGCAGTTATTTCTAGCGGAATTACCGGATGCGATAGATGAAGAGATGATCAATAAAGCGATTTGTTTGCTTCCTCCTATTAAAAGAGAGAAGATAAAATCCTTTTATCATATAGAAGACTCTATAAGAAGCTTACTTGGGTATATGATGCTTCAAAAGGTCTTGCCACGCAGCCAGTATCCTGATTCCATTAGCTTTACAGAGTATGGAAAGCCTTTTGTGAAGAATCAAAACCATTTTCAATTTAATATTTCTCATTCAATGCGTTTGGTTGTATTAGCAGTTTCTAAGTACGAAATAGGTGTGGATATTGAATATATAAAGCCAGTCTGCCTAGATTCAATGAGTGGGGCACTTACGAAGGAAGAGTATGCATATCTGCAATCTCTTCCTGATGATGAAGCCGAAAAATATTTCTATACGATTTGGACAGTAAAGGAAAGCTTTTTAAAAATGATCGGAACAGGGCTGAGTCTGTCACCGGATCGACTAAATACAAATGTATATTTTGATAGACCCACTATAACATTAGACGGAAAACAGCAAAATGTATCTTTTCAGACCTTTCAAGTCGAATGCCGCTATCAACTAACTGTTTGTATACGTGGGACCTGTCAGATAAATAATATGGAAACGCTTGATGCTGCAGAGCTATTAAAAGACTTGGTTGAAAATGAAAATATGAAATAATATAAAGATAAAGTTGTTTGAGTCATAAGGGATTAATGTCAGTGGTTTTTGTTTGATAGTACGCACAAATATATTAAACCGAGCAAGTAGAAAGGTTGTTTAGATCATTGACAGAAACCAGTAAATTAACAATGTTTTTTAAATGGGGCATGTTTGTATTAGGGTTTAGCATCGTTATATATGCTATTATTCAATATGGGATTATCGGCTTGGCGAATTCTGGATTTTATTTTGTTAAAGTCGATTATTATCAAGAGAAACTATCCAGTATATGGGATGTAATGATATTAATCCATATTTTTGGATCGGCAATCCCCTTGCTAATTGGTCCCTTCTTATTTATCAAAAAGATTCGAAAAAATAACCTGTCCATTCATCGAATCATGGGATACATATATGTGGGAGGCATTTTAATCGGAGGACTCTCGGGATTCTATGTAGCCTTTTATTCTACGGGGGGGATTATTTCCCACGTTGGTTTTATTATCCTTTCTGTTTTATGGATTTTTACGACCCTGATGGCGACTTACCATGCGGTGAAAGGAGAGATACTTTTTCATCGAGCGTGGGTAATAAGAAGCTACAGTTTAACTTTTGTGGCAGTAACATTACGGTTGTGGCTCGGGTTATTTGCTATGATATTTGGCGGTGAAGCTTATGCTTCCTATTACATAGTGATTTCATGGCTATGCTGGGTGCCCAATATAATCATAGCATGGATTTTTACAGCTCCTTATATCAATAAGGGAAAACAATATCGAAAAATTTCTATTTAGAGTGCAAAAGCAGCAAAAGAAAAAAGGATCAATTTTCTTTTGCTGCTTTACTTTTTAGAGAGCTTATCGGACAGCGAATTTTAAATTAGTTTTTGCTTGCCGTTTTGTCCATTTCTAAATTTTCTTTCAGTTCTTTCGAAATCGCAAGCCGGTCATCTTCGTTCACTTGATAATAATACACGCCGCCTATTTTTCCCCCTGTGCCTTTCAATTCGTGTTGAACGACATGATCAGCCGCTTGTTTATAGTTCGATTGAATGTCCCACATATTATCAAATGAAAGGTTTGTTTTTACATTATCTTCAACAACATTAAACATGTCTCCGAATTTCGTGATCGATGAGATATTAGCGCCTTTATCAATAATACCTTCAATCACTTGCCTTTGCCGGTCTTGACGGCCAAAATCGCCTCTCGGATCATCATACCTCATTCTTGAGTAAGCGAGTGCTTCTTTTCCGTTTAGATCTAACTGGCCTTCATTAAATGAATATCCATCATAGTCAAAAGCAAATGTACTGTTTACGGTAACTCCGCCAAGAGTATCTACGATGTCTCTGAAGCTTTCCATATTTACTTTTACGAAGTAATCAACAGGGACATCAAGAAAATTTTCAACCGTGTCAATCGTCATTTGCGTTCCGCCGTATGCATAGGAGTGGTTAATTTTATCCATCGTGCCTTTCCCCACCAGCTCTGTATACGTATCACGAGGAATACTTACCATTTCCGTTGTCTTTGTTTGGGGATTGATTGCCATATAGATCAGAGAATCTGAACGGCCGCTGTCGCCGCTTCTTTCATCGACACCCATAATTAAAACAGACACAGGATCCTTTTTGTTCACATCTACTTTTTCAACACGCCGGTCTGACGGATTGATTTCTTCATTAATACTGGCTACAGTCTTTGCTGCTTTATCCCAAAGGAAGTAGGCATAACCCCCTGCAACTAATATGAATATACCAATGATGGACAGGACGATTGCTAACACCTTTTTTTTCTTTTTTCTTTTTTTCTCAGCTCTCATATTTCCTCACCTTATTTTTAGTAGTTTAATTTGATTATATTGGTAAGACATAATCCAAACAACCTAAATCTTTTAGATTACAAAAATTAGACGAAAAGATCCGAAAAATGGTTTCAAAGATCATTTTTTTCCTTTAAACTTATTACGTAATGTCGATATAGAGGTAGAGGTGAAGAAATTTGAAGAAATTTGTTTTATCTATGTCACTGATGCTTTTCTTAGCCGGCTGCGGAACGAATGAGGCTGCTCCTGAAGATCAGAAAAACAGTGACAACCAGACAGAAAACAGCAGCAGCGAGACAGAATCCAGTGAAGTAAGCAAAAGTGGAACATTTTCTGGTTTGGCAGACGAGCACACGATAGCTGTCGAGATTGATGGGGAAGAAACTACATTTCAAGTAGATTCAGAACTGCAAGAGAAGGCAAAAGGAATTGAGGATGGTACTTCTGTTGAAGTGAAGTATGTAGAAGCAGATAATGGAGTATTGGAGCTTAAAGAAATAGAAACAAAATAAAAACAATTTAGGATCCAGATGGGGGAATGCAATCTTGAAATGTGTGAAGCGCCTGCTTCTGCCGTCAGTGGTGGCGTCTGCCTTGTTATTGCCACTGGCCGCACCTGCAAGCGCAGGAGAGAATGATACGATTTCTGTTAAGCTAAAAAACTACATAGGAAACAAAGAGAGTTTGTTTATCGATATTAATGGAGAATACAAGGTTAATGGAATGGCAGACACGACCCGTTACGGAGGAGATACACGTTTTGATGTGGCGAACAACGTAGCGAATGCCGGATGGACAAATCCCGCGAATGTTATTGTTGTCAATCGTGACGCGTTTGGTGACGCGTTAGCCTCGACTCCTCTTGCCTACAAATTAGACGGGCCGATCCTCTTAACTGATGCGAATCGCCTCACCCCAAAAACAGAAGAAGAAATAAAAAAATTGAATCCAGATAATATTTTAATTATTGGCGGCACGATCAGTGTATCGAAGAATGTGGAAAAAACGTTGTCAAACTACGGGAACGTCAATCGGATTGGCGGGGCGACACGTTACGAAGTAGCCAAAAACATTCAAAAAAGCTATTTTCCGAGTGCTAGTGGTGCTGTTGTGGCAACAGGAATGAAATTTACGGATGCACTGTCGAGCGCTTCGTACGCTGCAATGAACGGATATCCGATATTGCTTTCAGGAAATAATACCATTCGAAACGATTATACGATTCCAAGCCGTGTGGTTATTTCCGGCGGGCGTTTAAGTGTCAGCTCAGGCGTTGAAAATACGCTTAAGCAGAAAGGTGCTTCTGTTGAGCGAGTAGACGGAAGATCAAGATATGAAGTATCCGCTAATTTAATCAAGCAGCTAGGAATGAAAGCAGATAAAGTATTTCTTTCAAACGGCCAAACATTTGCTGATGCACTTACAGGTTCGGTACTCGCGGCAAAGGAAGGAAGCTCGCTGCTTTTGATCGAACCAAACAGTCTTCCCGATCCAGTGAAAAACTTACTTAACGAACAGAATACATCTAAATACAGCTTGCTCGGCGGAATCATTTCGATCACCGACACGGTGCAAAACAGCCTAAGCGGTATGTTGACCGGAAACGGATATACTGTTGAATCGATCAACGGAAATCTTGAATTAAAGCAGCACGGGGCAAAAATTAAAAACCTGGGCACGACTTTTACAGCTCAGCCTGTCGATTACAATAAAGACGTCATGAGCATTAGTGGAAGAAGATACTTAGGAAACATGAATTTTGCGGTAGAAGCTGGCAGGTTTGTCCGGCCAACGAATGAAAACATACCATTTGAAGATTACATAAAAGGTGTCGTCCCTCGAGAAATGCCTGCAGGCTGGCATGTGGAGGCATTAAAGGCCCAAAGCGTTGCTGCAAGAACTGTAGCCGTAAAAAACAAAGGGAAAACAATTGATGATACGACCAGCTATCAAGTTTTCGGCGGCTATGAATGGGACAGCAGAACCTCCGGGTTAGTAGAAGAAACAAGAGGAAAAGTGCTGAGAGATCAATACGGAAAGCCAATTACTGCTGCATTTTCTTCAAATAATGGAGGACATACTGAGGACAGCAGTGCCGTATGGGGAACTTCATTGCCTTATCTGTCTGCCCAGCCGGATCCGTTTAATCCAAATTTTGAATGGAACTATCTATTAGACAGACAGAAAATCAAAGATATGTTTTACAGTACTTTAAAGTCAGATATTGAAAAGCAATTGGGAAATACGAAAACCGTAACGATTGAAGAAGTAACGAATGTCAGTACTAGAGGTACGACTAGGGGACAGCGGGCAGAATTCGTAACCGTTGACGTTAAGTATTCAGCCCAAGATAATCTATCAGGTGCAGTCTCACCTGGTAATGGAACGGTTACCATAAAAGCGGGTGATTTTAGATCAAAAGCAGGATCAACTAATATTAAAAGTACGATGTTCCATATTGAAAACAAAGACGGTTCGTTCATCTTTTATGGCAGAGGATACGGCCACGGAATTGGAATGAGCCAGTATGGGGCTCAAGCTAGAGCGAATGCTGGACAATCGTATATCGATATTTTGAAGTTTTATTATCCTGGTGCAAATCTAACAAATTATTAATCTGAAAAGAGACACGTCAGAGGCGTCTTTTGATGCCTTTGATCCCGTCTCCTTTTCGCTTTTTTGACTTAAAAACTATCTAAATTTGGAGGGAACATTTTTGTGGTTACATGTAAAGAGCATAATACTCATTATGTTCGGGCTAATCTTATTTATCCCTAATGCTTTCGCTGCCAATTCAGTGGAGCGTCTTGATGGCGCTAGCCGTTACCAGGTGGCTGTCAATGTATCGGAAAAAGGGTGGAACTCTGCAGATACAGTGATTGTCGCCAACGGAAACGCCTATGCAGATGTATTGGCTGCCTCGCCTTTGGCTTATCTTCACAACGCGCCCATATTGTTGACAGAGAACAACAAGCTTACAGGTCCTACGAGGGATCGAATCAAACAGCTCGGAGCGAAAAAGGTTATCATTATTGGCGGAGATATTAGTGTTCAAAGAAATGTGGAACACGAAATTAATAAACTCGTAGGGTCAGTTGAACGAATTGGAGGAGCCAGTCGCTATCAAGTGGCGGAAAATATTGCGGGAAAGCTTCCGAACCAATCAAAAGCTGTCATAGCGAACGGTACCGCATATGCGGACAGCCTTGCAATCGCTTCCTATGCGGCTAGAAACAAAATTCCGATCTTGCTCACAACCTCGGGGGCGATTCCACAGCCAACGATAGACGCGATGCGAAATAAAGGAACATCTTCCACGATTGTCGTAGGCGGAGAAATCAGTGTAGAAAAGAGTGTGTACGATCAGCTCCCTTCTCCAACGCGAATCGGAGGAGCCAGCCGTTTTGAAGTAGCTTCAAACATTGCTGATAAATATTATTCTTCATCGAAAGAGTCTTTTATCAGCAACGGCTATGCTTATGCTGATGCTTTGTCAGGATCAGTTTTGGCTGCAAAGCAAAACCGGCCGATGCTGTTTACAGATGCAAAAACATTGCCGGAAAAAACCAAAGATGTTATTGGTTTGAAGAACATAAATTCGTTCACAGTGCTCGGCGGTACAATATCCGTACAAACAAATGTGATGAATCAATTAAATAATGCCGCCAAAATATTATTTATTGATCCTGGTCATGGCGGAAGTGATCCGGGTGCAATAGGATATGCAGGTATTAAAGAGAAAGATGTTAATCTTGCAATATCAAACAAAGTCGTAAAGAAACTAGATGCAGCAGGAGAATTTACAATTGCTTCTAGAACAGGAGATACGTATCCAACTCTTGATGATCGCGTCGAAAAAGCGAATGCTGCAAATGCAAACATTTTTATTAGTATCCACGCTAATTCAAGTGACAACAATAATGTAGTAGGTAGTGACACATTTTATTATAATGGTTCTGCAAGCAGTAAAAGATTAGCTCAGGAACTTCAAGAGAGAATCCCGAAAGCGATGGAAACCAGAGATCGTGGAATTTCTGAGGGAAATTGGATAAAGGTTATTGATAAATCAAACATGCCAGCTGTATTAGCGGAAACTGGATTCGTATCTAATAGTAGTGATGCTAGTAAATTAAATGATCCATATTATCAGGACAGAGTAGCCCAAGCCATTTATGAAGCGATCAAAGCATACTATAAATAAAATCGAATTGATCATCATCAGGTAGTCTCCCGGGGGCTACCTGTTTTTTAATATTCTATGGTAGAGTAGATACGGAGATAAAAAGAATGGAGTTCTTGTCCGAACAAAAGGGAGGAGAAAGATGAAAAAATCGATCTGTATTCTTTCTATATTGTTTTTGTTCATCAATATACAGACGACCTATGCGGAAGCAGATGATCGTTCTAGTGACATTCGTAAAACTCAAATAGACGGATTATTTGATGAAGAAAAAGATTTTAGTCAAAGAGAGTTAGTTATTAAATTCGAGCCTTCTATTAAAGAAGAAGAGAAATCTCAAATACTGGCTAACTATCATCTATCAGAACAAACTTATAATGAAAATGGCGGTTTTTCTCTTGTATCAGCTTCTCCGGAGTCTGAATTGAAAGGCACCGCTGAGAGATTAAGAAACGATAAGCGTGTACAGTTTGTCGAACCGAACTTTGTCATAGAGTCCGCTTACGTACCACAAGAACCTGGCTATAGTCATCAATGGTCATTAAAGAAGATCAACATGGAAAAAGCCTGGGATATTACGAAAGGATCTTCCGACATCACTGTTGCAGTAATTGATGGAGGTTTACAAAGTGATCATCCTGATTTAAAAGGGAACGTTTTGCCTTCATATAACGCGGTTACCGGCGGGAAAACAATTACTGCTGACAAGCACGGCACTCATGTGGCAGGTATAATTGCCGCTTCTTTAAATAAGCTGGGCATTACCGGCATCGCTCCAAATGTGAAAATACTGCCGATTGATGTTTTTGAAGGAAAAGAAGCAAATGCGTATGATGTTGCTGACGCTATCATCTATGCAGCAGATCACGGGGCGAATGTCATTAACCTGAGCCTAAGCACGACCAACTATGCGCAAGTAATGGAAGAAGCCATTCATTATGCCCGGTCGAAGGGAATCGTGACAGTAGCATCTGCAGGTAATGATGGTTCTGATGTCCCTGAATATCCAGCTGCTTTAGATTCAGTGATATCTGTCTCATCAACGAATAGTCAGGATGCACATTCGAACTTTTCCAATTATGGGCCGGAGATTGATATTTCTGCTCCGGGAGAAGGAATCTACTCGACAGTGACCGGCAGCAAGTATGGAACAATGAATGGAACTTCCATGGCTGCGCCTGCCATTTCTGGAACTGCAGCTTTGATCCTTTCAAAAAATCCTTTGCTGTCCGCAGATAAAGTGACTAGCATTTTAATGAAGTCTACAATCGATTTAGGTGAAAAAGGTAAAGACATATTATTTGGAAACGGTCGTATTGATGTTGATAAGGCGATGAAAAATACGCCCTTACCGGTGGATCGTCTTGATGGAGCAAGCCGTTACGAGGTAGCGGCCAATGTTTCTAAAAAAGGATGGAGCACGGCAAATACTGTCGTTATTGCCAACGGAAGCGCCTATGCAGATGTGCTGGCTGCCGCGCCTTTGGCCTACCATCACAATGCGCCCATTTTGTTGACAGAGAACAACAAACTGACTGGTTCAACGAAGGAACGTATGACCCAACTGAAAGCCAAAAAAGCAATTATTATTGGCGGCAGCCTAAGTGTTCAGGACAATGTTGCAAATGAAATAAAAAAGCTCGTGGGTACAGTTGAACGAATCGGAGGAGACAGCCGCTATCAAGTGGCGGAAAACATTGCGGGAAAGCTTCCGGGCCAATCAAAAGCAGTCATTGCCAACGGAACAGCATATGCAGACAGCCTCGCTATTGCTTCCTATGCGGCGAAAAACAAGATTCCAATCCTGCTGACAACTTCGGAATCACTGCCAGAGCCAACTGCGAATGCTTTGCGAAACAAAGGAACGTCATCCACGATTGTTGTCGGAGGAAAAATCAGTGTCGGCGAGAATGTGTACCAGCAACTGCCTTCTCCGACGCGAATTGGCGGTAACAGCCGCTTTGAGGTTGCTTCACACATTGCAAAAAACTATTTTTCTACATCTAATGAAGCCTTTATCAGCAATGGCTATGCTTATGCGGATGCCCTTTCCGGATCAGTATTGGCTGCAAAACAAAACCGCCCTATGATGTTTACAGATGCCCGGTCATTGCCAAATGCAACGAACGAAGTCATCACCTCAAATAAAATGAAGGGATTCACGGTACTGGGCGGTAAAAAATCAGTAAGTGATCAAGTGGTTCGTCAATTGGAGACTTTCGAAATACCGCAATAATACAGCATAATTATGAATAATGAAATCTATTAGAAACAGATAGCCAAATTGGTTATCTGTTTTTTTGATTGTTGTAGTTTAAATATGGATATTAAGTAAACATCATCCTATTATTCTAACCTTTACAATAAAAATACATTAAAGAAATATTCTCGTAATGATAGAGTCAGACTTTAACACTATCTTTACAGATTCTTTACTTTCGTATGCTAAACTCTGCATAGCACGGCAAAACAGTCCTATTCTATCGTGAGGTGTGTGTTAAGTGAATGCAGAAAAAAGCATGAATTTGTATAGGCAGTATCGTGTTCGTCAAGACCGGTCCCGGCCATTGTCCGTGAAAGCACAAAAATATTTAATAGTAAAGCGGATGCTGGATATTGCATTTTCAATCATTGGTCTTGTTTTTGCTTTTCCGGTAATCCTTTTTTTTGCTATGCTAATTTCAATTGAAACACCGGGTTCACCATTTTATATACAAGAACGCGTCGGTATGAATGGGAAGTATTTTAAGGTCATCAAGCTAAGGTCAATGAGAAAAGATGCCGAGAAAAGCGGTGCAAAATGGGCTGAAGCGAATGATCCGAGGATTACAAGGATCGGTTCTTTTATTCGCAAAACGAGAATTGATGAATTGCCTCAGCTGCTGAATGTGCTTCTCGGAGACATGAGTATAGTAGGTCCAAGACCGGAAAGACCTTGCTTCACTGCAGAATTTAATAACCAAATACCCGGGTTTACAAACCGTTTAATTGTAAAGCCTGGTTTAACAGGCTGGGCACAAGTAAACGGCGGATATGAAATCAGCCCGAAAGAAAAACTTATTTTTGATCTATATTATATTAATCACTTGACTTTTCTAATGGATATTAAGATTATGTTAAAAACGTTTAAAGTTGTGTTAACTGGAGACGGAGCCAGATAAAAAGTAGGGAAGTTTATGTCAGCCATTACAAAGCAAATACTGGGCGGAGCAAAGTGGACAAGTCTGTCAACGTTACTCATTACGGTTATCCAAATCGGACAATTCGCGCTCTTGGGCAATCTCATGACAATATCGGAATTCGGTCTTGTCGGAATGATCACAACGATTACCGTGTTTGCCCAAATTATATTCGATATGGGTATCGGGGCAGCTCTTATTCAAAAAGAAAAAGTGACAGATAATCAGCTTTCAACTTTGTATTGGCTGAATATCTTATTTGGTCTGCTCGTTTTTGGGGCTTTATTTGCGCTAAGCCCATTAATTGCCGACTTTTATCATCGTGAAGAGCTCACAGGTCTCATACAGATTTTGTCCATCATGTTTATTATTGCGCCTTTCGGACAGCAATTTCAATATTTGCTGCAAAAGGATTTGAACTTTCAGCTCCTGAGCAAGATTGAAGTTTTGTCCATTCTCTTATCTTTTGCGGTGCTTATCGTTTTGATTTTTTCGGGGAGTTCGATTGTCGCGTATGTAATTTCACAAGTTTTTTTGTATTCCTTTCGAGGGCTTGCTTATTTTGCGGTTTATCAAAAAAAATGGAGGCCGTCTTTTGTCTTTAAATTAACAGAGGTCAAAGAGTTTTTTTCATTTGGCGGCTTTCAGCTCGCATCAAGGCTTGTGAATCGAATCGGTGCAAATATTGATATGATTCTAATCGGAAGATTTCTCGGGGCAGAAGCACTCGGAATATATAATTTGGCTTATCAAATCGTAACCATTCCAGTATTAAAAATTAATCCGATTATTACTAGAGTCGCGTTTCCGGTCTTCTCTAAGCATCAAAACGATCATAAAGTGATATCAGAAGGATTTTTAAATATGACGAAGATGCTTTCGTTTATCACTTTTCCACTGCTTATTGGCTTGATTGCTGTCTCTGAATTGTTTATCGAAGTGTTTTTCGGAGAACGCTGGCTTGTAGCGATTCCAGTATTAAATGTATTGGCAATCGTGGGAATCCTCCGGGTGATTATGAATCCGAACGGAAGTGTTCTTTTAGCAAAAGGAAGGGCGGATCTCGCATTTTACTGGGATTTTGGAGTCATGATTTTGTACGGACTATCCCTTTATGCTGCGGTAATGTCAGGTAATTTGCTTATGGTTGCCTGGATTTATGCGGCCGTTAGCTTCATTAATTTTTTGATAGGAAGATGGCTCGTCAAGTATTTAATCCGTTTAAGTATCAAAGATTACGCAGCCGCGTTAATGCAGCCTTTGCTGCTTACACTGATTATGGCTGGAGTGGCTTATTGCGTGAACGTCTTAATACAGTCCATTCTTCCGGATAAAACAGTTTTGCAGCTTTCCCTGTCTGTTGCAATAAGCGCAGTTTGCTATGGAATATTAGTATTTCTTTTTAATAAACAGATCGTTCGAAATCTTTTCAATAAAAGAACGAGAGGGCAATTACGATGAAGGTGTTATGGATTACAAGCACGTATCCAAGTGAACAGAATCCGGGGACAGGCATTTTTCATGAGACTCAAGCACAGGCATTAAAAAGGCTTGGAATTCATGTGGAAATTATATGCCCAAAACCCGTTAATTTGCCTTTTATTAGAGGGCTAAAAAAACAATATAAGATGAATGAAAATGTTCCGGCATATGAAATCAGAAATGGAATTCCGGTACACCGCCCATCCTACCGTGCGGTTCCCGGCCAGTTAAAGTGGGCCCAGCCGCACAAAAGAATTGCAGGCGCGGTGCTCCGAACGATGAAGAACAATTCCATTAAGCCTGATCTCATTCATGCTCATTTTGCCATGCCTTCAGGAGGAGCTGCGGCGATCGTTTCTGAATCAGCATCTGTACCATATGTGCTTACGCTTCATGGAAGTGATGTGAACGTCTATCCTCATTACAGCAGGAGTGCGTACCAGGCGTTTTTGCTGGCGGTTCAATCTGCCTCTATGGTCTTTTCGGTCAGTGAGGAACTAAAGAAAAAGGCAGAGGAAATGGCGGGAGTATCGCCCGTGTTCCTTCCAATCGGTGTAGATTTTCACCGGTTTCAAAAGCCGGCATTAGATAAGATGGAACTAAGAAAAGCGCATGCGCTGCCAGCTGATAAAGTTATTCTTACATTTGTAGGAAGGCTGGTAAAGGATAAAGGCGTTTATGAGCTGGCTGAAGCAGTAAAGAGGCTGGAAAGCAATTATTTTGCTGTTTTTATAGGAGATGGACCGGAAAAAGAAGCGCTGCAAAGCAGTTTGGGAGAAAAAGCGAAATTCACCGGCCAAATCGCAAATTCCCTTGTAACAGAGTATCTCTCATTGTCTGATCTATTTGTTCTTCCTTCCTACCGCGAAGGAATGCCGACAGTTGTAATTGAAGCACTTGCATTGGAAACACCTGTACTCAGTACAGCTGTTGGAGGGGTTCCCTCTTTATTCGGGAGACACAAAGATTTGTTAGTGAGTCCTCAATCGGCTGATGCGCTCTTGAATGCAATTGTTGATTTTACTGAAAAAGACACATATACGCCTGAAATCGTAAAAGAACTTCACGAACAGGTACGATTGGAATACGATGCAGATAGAAATGCTAAGTTTTTGGCAGACCATTATCACAATGCATTGACAACTTTTAAGAAAGAAAATCAAGAGAACCTTCAATCAGAGGAGGATTCCCGTATTACCCGCTGATTAAAAGTAAACCAACCGGGCTATTACGGGATAGTCTCTTGTATAATTCTTACTACCCGTCATACGAGACACTTTGAAAGATTCGGTTTAAAGGGCATAAAATCCGTCCAAAATAGTTAAGAAAATGCCTACTTGCCAATCATTCATCAAGAAGGGAACGATGATTTTGAAAACAATTGCCGTCATAGGAACTGGATATGTAGGATTGGTTTCAGGCACCTGCTTTGCTGAGAAAGGGAATAAGGTTATTTGCTGTGATATTGATTCGAATAAAATAGAGAATTTGAAAAAAGGCATTATCCCTATCTATGAGCCGGGTCTTGAAGAGATGGTTCTGAATAATTTGGAAAATGAACGGCTCACATTTACAGTAAATATCGGTGATGCCATTCGTGAATCTGATATTGTCTACGTCGCAGTTGGTACACCAATGTCAGAATCAGGCGAAGCAGACTTAACCTTTGTAAAAGCTGTCGCGCAAACGATTGGCGAAAATTTAAATTCGTATAAAGTAATTGTTAATAAAAGTACGGTGCCTGTGGGAACAGGAAAGCTTGTGGAATCAATTGTCCGCGACGTCTCAGATGGACAAATTCCTTTTGATGTTGTATCGAATCCAGAGTTTTTGCGTGAAGGCTCGGCCATTAAAGATACAATGAATATGGAAAGAGCTGTGATCGGTGCCACAAGTGAAAAAGCCGCCGAGATAATCAAGGAATTGCATCAGCCGTTTACGGATAAAATTGTTACCGGCAGCGTGGAAAGTGCAGAAATGATTAAATATGCGGCTAACGCATTTCTGGCTACAAAAATCTCATTTATTAATGATATAGCCAATATTTGTGAACGTGTAGGAGCCGACGTAAAGAAGGTTTCAGAAGGAATCGGCCTCGATAGCAGGATAGGAGCAAAGTTTTTAAATGCCGGAATTGGTTTTGGCGGATCCTGCTTTCCGAAGGATACGACTGCACTTCTTCACATCGCTAATTCCGTTAATTATCCGTTTAAATTAATTGAAGCCGTAATTGAGACTAATGCGAACCAAAGGCAAATCATGGTTCAAAAACTTCTGGATGTGTTTGGGGATATAAAAGGAAGAAAAATATCCATTTTGGGTTTGGCTTTCAAACCGAATACAGATGATATGAGGTCTTCACCGGCGATCGATATCATCCCCAAGCTTGTTGAGCTGGGAGCGGAAGTATGTGCCTATGACCCAATCGCAATTAAGGAAGCAAAAAAATATTTAGGTGAACAAATAACCTATAGTGAAAACTTATACGAAACGATAGAAGGTACCGATGCTTGCTTGATTTTAACGGAATGGGAAGACGTCAAAGCTATCGATTGGAATAGTTTCAAAGCGAAAATGAATCAGCCGATTTTAATTGACGGCAGAAACTTATTCGAGCTTGAAAGTATGAAGCGTGAAGGAATTATTTATCACTCAATCGGACGTCCTGCCATAAAATATGAAAACACCATAAAAGCCTAGAGATAAGGGAGTTTTTCAAATGGAAAAGGTAGTAGTGACTGGCGGAATGGGGTTTATCGGATCACATATTGTTGAAGAGCTCCTTAAAAAACAATATGAAGTGGTTGTTATCGATAACGAGTCTACCGGAGACAGAAAGAATATCAGTCATTTGCCCATCGAGATTTGTGAAATGGACATTACAGAGCCAGAAACGATTAGCGCCATCAAGAAGATCAATCCGGACTATATCATTCATCAGGCAGCCCAAGTAAGCGTTTCTGAATCGATTAAGGATTTTCTTAATGATGAAAACATCAATATTAAAGGTGGTTTGAACATACTGCACGGAGGAATTGAGGCAGGAGTGAAAAAAATCGTTTTTGCCTCATCAGCTGCCGTATATGGAAATCCGCAGTATGTGCCTGTTGATTTAAAACACAGCACGAATCCTGAATCACCCTATGGTTTGACCAAGCTGATGTTTGAAAACTATTTAAAGTTTGCCAATACATTTTACGGCATCGATTATTGTATATTGCGATACAGCAACGTATACGGTCCTCGCCAAAATGCAAAGGGCGAAGGAGGAGTCATTTCGATTTTCTCAGACATGCTTTCAAGCGGGAAAGCACCGGTCATTTATGGTGACGGGGAGCAAACGAGAGACTTCATTTACGTCGGCGATATTGCCAAAGCAAACGTTCAAGCGATCACATCAAAACCTAATGTGTGCCTGAATATTTCAAGCAATTCTTCGATTACAATAAACGAATTGTTCTCGACAATGAAAAAAATCACCAACTCTGCACTTGATCCTGTATATGAACAGGAAAGAGCGGGTGACATCCGTCATAGTGTGCTATGCAACAATGAAACAAAAGAGCTGCTGAATTGGTCGCCTGAGATGGAGATTGAGGAAGGATTAGAAAAGACTGTTGCCTTTTATCGAAATTCCATTCATTCTTAGTCGTAGCAGGAATGCGAGAGAAGGGGGAGATGAATGATCAATCGTACATACATCAATCAAGTGTTTTTTGGATCCGCGGCAATCGTTATCGGTTTGCTGCTTACATACGTTTTTGTTTCGAAAAATTCCAGTCCGTATCTCCTGCTCATTGCAGGATGTGCGGCAATCGGATTTCTTGTATTGGTCAGGCAGGTTGTCAGTTTGGAGCAGCTTTTTTGGCTGACTCTTTATCTGCTGATCGCAGCGACGTTTTTGAATAATGCCATCTACTCAATCGATGTGGGACCGTTCAGCTTATTCCCTTACCGCCTTCTTCTTGTGGCGGCGCTCGTTTTATTTATTGTCAATGCGTGGCAAAATAAGGGGCTGCATCAATCGTGGGATGATGTAAGAGTGAAAGGAATGCTTTCTTTTTTCCTTTTTTGGCTGGGGTATGGTTTTATTTCGCTTTTGTGGACGAAATCATTGACAGATGGGTTAAAGTACTTATTTCTTTTAGGTATGGGCACAGCCTTTATTTGCTTAATCGTCATGCACTTTACTAAATTAGAACGACTGGTTACATTTTATTCCATTTGGATGGTAATGACAGTACTGTTGATGCTGATCGGTTTTTATAATCATTTTACCATGCAACATTTGCCGAGCTCATCTTTGTACAGCGGCCCTGAATATAAACAGCATTATCCGACGTCAGTGTTTTTTAATCAAAATGATTTTGCAACTTTTTTATCGATTACATTCTTTTTTTATTTGTCCGTTTGCAAAAACGTCAAAAATGGGTATGTCAAAGGCTCTGCTTTTATTCTTTCACTTTGTTCCGTCGTTCTTATAGGCTACACAGGCTCGCGGGCAAGTTTGTTGGGGATTGCTTTAGGACTGGCTGTCTATGTATTTATCATGCTGCCCCGCCTTTTAAAAAAGTGGGCGGTCATTCTCTCGGCAGCATGCTCAATTTTATTTGTAACCCTGTTCTACAACAAGATTGCGGGAGTTATTTACCGACTGTTTATTGCTCCGTCAAATTCAGCCTATAGCAATGAAATGCTGCCTTCGAATGAGGCACGTGCCAATTTACTAAAGAACTCTTTTCATTATTTTCTGGACTCCTTCGGTTTTGGAGTAGGCGTTGGCAACGTTCCGTATTATTTGCAGAATGAGCCGATTTTTGCAACAAACCAAGTAGAGCAGGTTCATAATTGGCTCGTTGAAATTCTAGTCAACTTTGGCCTTGTTATTTTTCTTGGATATGTCCTGCTTTATGCTTTTCTGTTTATACAGCTTTATCAATTTTACGGAAAAGGACTTGGCCGAAACGAAAAAATGCTTATTGAAGGGACTCTTGTAGCTTTGGTCAGCTTCTTGGTATCCAGCATCAGCCCAAGCTCTGTTTCAAATCTTTTCTTTCATTGGGTGTTCCTAGCCTTGGCTATTTCCATCGTTAATGTGATGAAGAAAAGAAAAGCGGAAGGACTAACGATAAGAGGTTCTTCATTTTATTGAAAGTGGGGAGAATGAATTTATGAACGGCTTACTTAAACGAATAGGAGTCAGAATCAAAAAATACATCGTATTTTTAATTGTACTGCCTCTATTGCTTGGGATTGTTGGATACTTTATTTCTCCAAGCGTTCAGACGAATGAGAATACTGCTTCGATCACAATAAAAACTGGAAGTTATAACGATGCTTCTTTAAATGACACAAAAGAAATTCCAGTTTTGTTGACGAGTGATTCATTTTTAAAGGAGACATTTCCTGACTTTTCTTCAGAGCAAGTAGAGGAAGTGAAGCAGAAATTAATGATCGAGATTCAATCCAACCATTTGTTTCAGCTAAGTTATCAAGGTGAGGATTCAAGTGAGATCCTGAAAAAAATCTCAGAAACATTTATGGCGAAAGATCAAAAGCTGTTTTCGAGTAAGCAATCTGTCATTCAATCAAATATTGAAGAACTGGAGAATGAAGCCGTAAGCGATGATTCCAAGGTGGATAAGCAAAGGTTCCTTTATGAGCTTGAAACGACGATGCTTACCATAGAGCCAGCACAAACGATTTATCCTTTAACGGCGGAAGAAGAAACAAAATCTGCTGGTATGTCAGCAAAAAAACGAGTGGTTTTAGGTGTATTAATTGGATTGGCCATCTCATTCTGCCTTGTAGTTGTTCCTGAGATTTTTCGAGAAACCAATGACTAACATGACGGAGTTGAACAAGTAATGAACCGCAAACCGCTTGTATCTGTAATTACCCCTTCATATAATGCGGAAAATTATATAAAAGATACGATTGAGTCTGTTCGTAACCAAACCTATCAAGACTGGGAGCTGGTTATCGCTGATGATTGCTCGACAGATCGGACAAGACAGATTATTGAGGAATATACAAAAAAGGACGATCGTATTCGCGGGGTGTTTTTGAAGGAGAATGGCGGCGCTGCCGTCGCCCGCAACTCTGCTCTTGAAGCTGCAAAAGGGCGTTACGTTGCTTTTTTAGACAGTGATGATCAATGGAGACCGGAGAAAATGGAACGCCAGTTGGAATTTATGAAAAAAAACAACTACGCGTTTACATTTACCGGATATGACTCAATTACTCAAAGCGGCAAGCTGCTCGTTAACAAAATAGATGTTCCTGAAGTACTTACGTACGATGATGTATTGAAAAATACGATAATTGGATGTTTAACCGTTATGTTAGATCGTGACCAGGTCGGTGATGTTAAAATGCCTAATATCCGTACGAGGCAGGATCTTGCCACTTGGCTTTCCATTTTGAAACGCGGATTTAAAGCATACGGGCTGAATGAATCACTCGCTATATATCGAATTGTAGAAAATTCAATTTCACGGAATAAATGGAAGGCTGCACAAAAAACTTGGTTTGTGTATCGCGAAATTGAACATCTTCATCTGTTAAAAGCATCTTGGTGCTTTATTCATTATGCTAAAAATGCAGTGAAAAAAAGGTTATAACTAAACACATCACCAAAACCGGTGATGTGTTTGCTTGTTTACAAATGTCATACAAATTTAATCTTTCTAAAGGCTCAGATCTTTTATGAATGCTTGTTAACTTGAAGACGTAAGCTGTATAATGGATGAAGATGAATTGAATACTATTACTACTTTATACTATGAAGGAGACTTAACCATGTCCTATGAGCGCATAATTTTTGCGTTTTTTGTCTCTCTGCTAACCGTCATTATTATTACTCCGTTTATTAAACGTTTTGCGATTAAAATAGGAGCAGTGGATCGTCCCGATAAGAGAAAGGTACATAGCAAGCTTATGCCTAGAATGGGAGGGCTTGCGATTTTTATTGGGGTTGCAGCAGGAGCTGTTGCCATGGGGCTTTTTGAGTCCAGTATAAGAACAATAAGCATTGGGGCAGTAATTATCATTATCCTTGGCATGCTCGACGATAAGTTTAATTTGAGTGCAAAAGTAAAATTTGCCGTACAAACTCTGGTAGCCTGTATGATTGCCAGTTCAGGCCTGACAATGGACTTCTTTTCAGTTCCATTTTTTACTGACCGCCTTGAATTGGGATGGCTTGCCTTTCCTGTGACCGTGATATGGATTGTTGGCATTACTAATTCCATTAATTTGATCGACGGGTTGGATGGGCTGGCTGCAGGTATTTCTGTCATTGGACTAAGCACCATTGCTGTAATGGCATTAACTGCAGATAAAATACTTATTTTATCGATATCAGCACTTGTTATTGCAAGTACACTGGGTTTTCTTTTTTACAATTTTCATCCGGCAAAAATATTTATGGGAGATACAGGATCCCTTTTTCTCGGCTATATGATTTCCGTATTGTCGCTTTTAGGTTTGTACAAAAGCGTGACTCTTTTCAGTATTGTCGTGCCCGTTATCATTCTAGGTGTACCTATTTTTGATACGAGTTTTGCGATTATCCGGAGATTACTTAACAAACAGCCAATCTCTTCACCTGATAAGTCACACATCCATCATCGTTTAATGGCATACGGATTATCCCATCGAATGACGGTTATTGCCATCTATTTAATTGGGGTCATCTTTAGTCTCAGTGCTATTTTATTATCAAGCGCAACAATTTGGCTTTCTCTTTTCATTCTGTGTATGCTTATCCTCTTCATGCAGATTATTGCAGAGGTTACCGGTCTTGTGAATGAAAAATATAAGCCGTTTACCAAGTTCTATAAACGAATGGTGAAAAAAAATTAAAAAAATCATGCCGTTTTTGGCATGATTTTTTTGTTAGGAATTTGAACTGGAAGAATCAGAAGCTGTTGAATTGTCCTCTGATTTCGATTCTTTCTCAGACGCTGTCCCGGTTGTTTCACCTTCCATCTTTAAATGCTGCCGTAACGTAGTGGATAAGGTTTGCAGCTTGTCTGCATCCGGTTCGAAATAATAAACGTTTTGCCCTGAGGAGTTCGGGAGATAGACATCCGATCCCTCAAGAGTCAAGGATTCTATGTTTTCGCTCTTAAAGCCGCTGTAAATTCTGTGTAGACCGAGAGCCTGGGTAATTCTGATGTTTGTTTCGATATTTTTACTGGCTGCTGACGTAATATTATCGATGTTCGACAGATTTTGCGGCTTGGACATCTGATCAATCGCAGCGGCAATCACTTGTTTTTGGCGGTCATTTCGGCCAAAGTCTCCGCGTGGATCTTGTTTTCTCATTCTGGCAAAAGCCAATGCCTCTTCACCGTTTAAATGCATCGGTCCTTCTGTAAATTCAAGGCTTTTATTTTTTGAGACATCACTTTTTTCTGTAAAGTCAAATGGCACGTCGACATCGATGCCGCCCATTTCGTTTACGACATCCTTAAAGCCGCTAAAATCAACTGTGGCGTAATAGTCAATAGGAATATCAAACAAGTCCTCTACTGTCTCAATTGTTGCTTCTTTGCCTCCATAATTATACGCATGAGTAATTTTTGTTGTTAATCCATTTTGGCCGGCAATTTCTGTTCGAGTATCTCTTGGAATACTCATCATTTTCATCGATTTCGACTTCGGATCAAGAGTCGCTAAAATCAAAGAATCTGAGTGGCCATCCTCGCCTCCTGTTGAATAATTCTCGATTCCCATAAATAAAATGGAGAAGGGCTCCTGATTGATCTCGACAACATTCTCACGGAGCTTAGATTTGTCACCGCGTTCCAGCTCATCATATGTACGATCTACAGCGTATATTGTATTAAAGAGTTTGTATCCTGCAAATGCTCCTGCGCCTACAATGAGGAGCAGAAACAATAAGACAATTCGTTTGAAAATGATCTTTCGTTTATTCTTTTTTTTCCTTACTCGAACTCTTATACGTTCAGCCATTTGTTAAATCTCCTTTATTATGGGGAATGTCCTTTTCCAGATACGTTATTGGTCCTTCATTACTGTCACTTTTGCTGTTTGTTAGCTCTGTCATCCATTTCAAATAGGCATCTTTGTCATTTTCCTCAACATATACGTCAAAGGTTACATCGTCTGCATAGTGAATATTCGTTAATAAATATGGAGATTCCCGCAGTTCATTCTCAATTTTCCCGAGCCAGGTGTAATCGACTTGAGTAGACATAAGGCGCATCAGCTTTCTTTCGACAATTCCAATTTCGTTTAAGCCTTCGGAAACGGACTTTCCATAAGCCCGGATGAGTCCGCCTGCTCCAAGCTTAATTCCGCCAAAATAACGGGTAACGACGACTACAGTATCCTTTAACCCGCGTTTTTTTAAAACCTCCAGCATTGGCACTCCGGCAGTACCGCTTGGTTCCCCATCGTCATTTGCTTTTTGGATTTGATCGCGTTCACCGATTAGATAGGCTGAACAATTGTGTGTTGCATTCCAGTGCTCTTTTTTTATCCTTTGAATAAACTCCTGAGCTTCATTTTCAGTAGCTGCTCTTTTTATGTGGCTGATAAATCGGGATTTATTAATGACTATTTCATGAGATCCTTCTTCTTTTACAGTCAAATAGCTATCCAACATGCTTGAATTACCTCCTGCAAGCAGCTGTTTTCTTCAATTTCTTACTTACCTTAGTATTTTTGTTCGTATTTTGTTATGATAGAAAAGAATATTGCACATCATATAACGTATGCGCATTCTTTCATTATAAATCGACATGTTTCTTAGATCAATGATAACGATAATTACAAATAGATAACAATGCAATGTACGGAGGGAAAAAGGTTGGGAACTTCCAAGAAAATAGATTCCAATGTACTAGACTCGATCATCGTGAGAATGCTGAGTACCGTTGATGGAAGTAAGGATGAAGTCTTCCAGATCGGTGAACAATCCCGTCAGCAATATGAACAGTCTGTAGAAGAACTAAAGCAAGTGAAGCAGCAGGTAAATGAAGTTATCGAGGTTGGGGACAAGCTTGAGGTTCATACACGCATGGCCAGAGGAAGACTTTCTGAAGTCAGCAAAAACTTCCATAAATTCAGTGAGGAAGAAATCCGAACAGCATACGAAAAAGCCCACAAGCTGCAGGTAGAGTTGACGATGATTCAGCAACGCGAAAAACAGCTCCGTGAGAGGCGTGATGATTTGGAGCGCCGCCTGCTCGGCCTGCAGGAAATCATTGAACGCTCAGAATCGCTGGTAAGCCAAATTACTGTTGTTTTAAACTATTTAAATCAGGATCTTCGTCAGGTTGGGATTTTGCTTCAGGATGCTCAGGCAAAGCAGGATTTTGGACTTCGAATTATTGAAGCTCAGGAGGAAGAACGAAAAAGAGTATCAAGAGAAATTCATGACGGCCCTGCACAAATGCTGGCCAGTGTGATGATGAGGTCTGAGCTCATCGAACGAATTTTTAGAGACAGGGGAACCGAAGAAGGCTTTAAGGAAATTCGGGGCTTAAGGCAAAATGTGAGAAACGCTTTGTACGAAGTGAGACGAATTATCTATGATCTTCGTCCAATGGCTCTTGATGACTTGGGGCTCATCCCGACTCTTAGAAAGTATTTAAATACAACGGAAGAATACAATGGCAAAATTAAAATTCTTTTTTCGACAATTGGGGATACAGAGACGGTCCGGATGCCTCCCCAGTTCGAGGTCGCCCTCTTCCGGCTCGCGCAAGAGGCAGTGACAAACTCCATGAAGCATTCGGAAGCCACTGAGATATCTGTCAAAGTAGAAATGACAAATTCAGCCGTCACATTGATTATTCGAGATAATGGAAAAGGCTTTGATATAAAAGAAACAGGCAAAAATAAAAGCAAATCATTTGGACTGCTTGGCATGAAAGAAAGAGTAGATCTGCTAGACGGAAAAATAACGATTGATTCAAAAATAGGTCTTGGGACTTTTATTATGGTCCAAGTACCCTTTGTTCTATGAAAATAGAGACAAAAGACATATTGACCCAATTTCGACAGTATAGAAAAATAAGAATGGGGAGGCGTGGCTTGTGAATAAAGTAAACATAGTCATTATTGACGATCATCAGTTATTCCGTGAAGGTGTCAAACGTATTTTGGATTTTGAACCAACCTTTGAGGTTATTGCTGAAGGAGATGACGGAGACGAGGCTGCGCGCATCGTTGAACATTATCATCCGGATGTAGTCATCATGGATATCAACATGCCGAAAGTGAATGGCGTGGAAGCAACAAAACAGCTTGTTGAGCTCTACCCTGAATCTAAGGTCATTATATTATCTATACATGATGATGAAAATTATGTAACCCATGCATTAAAAACCGGCGCTCGCGGGTATCTGCTAAAGGAAATGGATGCAGATACGCTAATTGAAGCAGTAAAAGTTGTAGCAGAAGGAGGATCATACCTCCATCCAAAGGTTACGCACAACCTAGTAAACGAATTCCGCCGTCTGGCAGTAAGCGGCGCTCCGGCAACTACACAGCATGAAGTCTTTCCGGAAATCCGCCGGCCTTTGCATATTCTGACCAGAAGAGAATGCGAAGTGCTGCAAATGCTTGCAGATGGAAAAAGCAACCGAGGAATCGGCGAATCATTATTCATCAGCGAAAAAACAGTAAAAAATCACGTCAGCAACATCCTGCAAAAAATGAACGTAAACGACAGAACCCAGGCAGTGGTCGTCGCCATTAAAAACGGCTGGGTGGAAATGCGATAATAAAAAATCCCTTGCGAATATGCAAGGGGTTTTTGCTGTTTATAGGGGATATATTCCGAGGAAGGGGGGATATACGGCGATAATGGTCGGATATAATTCAATAATGGTACGATATATGACGGAAACGGAATAGGTCGGATAAAATGCCAGTTCCGTCATTTCAACCATACAAATTCCTTTGTCCGATAATTTGACTCCCGGATGAACAATCCTCTGTTTCAAAAAACTTACCTTTTACTTTTTCTTCACTGACTCTCATGGCTCCCCCTAAGCGCCAAATCTATCTATCCCCAATTAAAAATCGCAATCTCCTTCAATTATAAAGTAAACCAAAATTTATCCCGCATTAACGGGCAGTAAGCCCCCACCTCTAAAGACTTAGGTCAATCCTCAGAAGTCTAGGGGGGGAATCAACTGCCCGTAAAAGCCCGATTGGTTCACCTAACAATCAGTGGGGACGAACAAAACCCCCACTGATTGAAGTTTCACCTTAATTATTGATTGAAGATTCACTAATTAACTTAATAAAAGCTTTCAATACACTCGACGTATTGTTTTTACACCATGTATAACAAAGGGTGATGTCTGGGGTCTCCTCCTTAATATAGAGATATTTTATACCAGGACGCTGAAAATTTTGAACAGACTCTGGAACTACGGAAACACCTATTTCTGTGGCCACAAGATTTACAATCGTATGCATGTGTATCGCTTCCTGGACAACGTTTAGCGACATACCATGACGGTTGAAAAAATTGGTCAACAGATCATAAAAATAACTCCCGTATTTTCTAGGAAAAAAAATAAAAGGATCGTTTCCAATTTCTTTAATTGAAATACTCCCTTTTTCTGCTAAAGGGTGTTTTTCGGGCAGAACAGCAACCAATGGTTCTTCTGAATAAATTTTTGATTCATAATTTTCATTGCAAATAAAAGTCCGCATAAATCCGATATCAATCCTATTTGCTTGATGCGCCTCCAATTGTTGAGATGAGGTCATCTCTTTTAGGGACAAAGTGACTTCTGGAAAAGCTGATGTATAGGCTTGGATAATTTCTATTAAATATCGGTCCATGGCCGAACCTATAAAACCGACTCTCAACCGTCCAACTTTTCCTCTGGCAGCTAACCTTGTCATTTCCACTCCCTTTTGCAGTTGTTGGAGGGTATGACGTGCTTCAGTGAGAAAGACTCGCCCAGACTCAGTCAACTCTACTTTTCGTTTTGTACGACGAAAAAGATTTGTGCCTAATTCATTCTCAAGCTCCTTGATTTGTTGGCTTAAGGGTGGCTGTGCCATCTTCAAGCGTTCGGCCGCACGTGTAAAATTTAATTCTTCAGCTACAGCGATAAAATAACGTAAATGCCTTATTTCCATTTTATTAATATCTCCTATATATAAGATTATAAGTAATTATATATTAGACGAATAATAAAATCGATTTCATAATAAAAGGAGAGTAGCATGAACCAAATAAAACTTTAAAAGAGGTGCTAGTTTTATGCTGCAATTGCATAAAGGAATAACGTTGATTCTTTTTATTGGGATCCTTATTTCTTCGTTGATTCAAAATACTTCTGTACAAGCACATCACGGATGGTCTTATTTCGACACTTCACAGCCTTTGTACTTCTCTGGAACAGTGGTGGAAGTAAATTGGAAAAATCCGCATCCAGAACTTATTATACGTGTTCCGGATAAACTGACCCTTGCTGAAAATATCAAAGAAATTGATGTCCCGCCTGAACTTGAAGAACTGAATTTCCAAAACACACTAGAGAATCTTAAAGTATTGCCGAGTCCCGGTGGAAATTGGACTCTCATATTGGCTCCAACAACACGACTAAATGAATGGGGAATGCCGGAAGCTCCTCAAACAGGAGAAGAAATAGCAGTATTTGGCTATATCAGTTGTGATTCTCAGAAAGAAGTCAGACCTGAATTGATTGTATTTGACGAAAATCGAAGTGTCCGCCAACGCTCTGTTTCTCTTCCGGAAACAAATTGTAAACGGGATGCTGATTCATCTGCAGCTTCCCTTAACAATTCGGACCAAGAATCAATTGCCATGAATGAAGAACAACAGAAAGATTCACTGTTTGAAGCGAATCAACCCATTCTCTGGATTGTAGGGCTTTTTGTTCTATTCGGCATTTTAGCAGCAATTGTTGTGTGGCGGAAATTATGGAAACGAGGGTGAGTGATGTTAAATCGAAAAAAGATGAAAATTAGCTTGTCGTTTTTTTCAATTTCTCTTTTTACAGCCCTTTTTTCTCTGATGATATTTTCCCAGTTTATTGTCTTCTCACCTTTCGTAAACAGTCTAATTTGGCTTGAAGGTACCTTACTCTCACAATCTGTACGTATAAATCCTTGGTTTTATCCTATATCAGAAGTAGTCCACATTTTAGGATTGGCCATATTGACGGGGAGTACAGCGTTGTTTGATCTCAGGTTATTAGGTTATGGAAAATTCTTGTCAGTAAAAAAAACAGCAGATTTCTTGTTGCCCCTTGCCCATTTAGGTTTTTTTCTAGTTGTCCTATCCGGTACTTTTCTTTTTTTAAATGATCCAAGGGCTTTGATGAACAATACTGCTTTTCAAATAAAAATATTGCTCATTTTGCTAGCTGGTATCAATGCATTTGTTTTTCATGTGAGAAACTTAAAATGTGCAGAAATAGAAATTAAAGAGTTTTCATCTGTCAAAGCAGCAGCAATTTGCTCCATATTTCTATGGATAGCTATTATTGCTCTAGGCCGCTTTGTTGCTTATATTTAGAATTTATGTTTTTGCATGAAAACACGAAATGGCCCTAAAGAAAACACTAAATTTAATAAATAAAAATCCTGCTAGAGTAGTGGTCTAGCCTCAAAAAAGTGGAAATATAGAAAAACCCCGGAGTAATTTCCTCGTTAAAAGGAATTGCTCCCTTTTTCTATCGGGATCTATTTATCATCATCATGATGACATGATATGGAGCCTCTCCACGCATGATTCTCCGCACAGGACTCAGCTATTCTATATACTGGCTTCACCTACTATGTTATTATGCGTTGCTCCACATCAAGTCGTGCTCCTACCTAATGAAGTGATTGGTGAAAATGCTAGTTTTTTAAGAAATACTCTTGGTGATGCAAAGAGGCTATTTTGAACTATATAAAGATAACAGTTGACCAAAAAGGTATCTTAGCTCTTTTCTACTCTTGGAAGTTATGAAAATCTTCCTATAAACAACCTTGCCAATCTATTCATCTTCTAGCTAAAATAAGAAGAAAGACGTGAAAGGTTTTGTTTATATGAAAATAGCGGTTTTGACCGACAGTACAGCATACATACCTGAAGACATCATGAAAAAGCATAATATTTATATGATACCTCTTAACGTCGTGATTGAGGGCAGATCCTATAAAGAAGAAGTTGATTTAAGCTGGCCTGATTATTATGAAAAAGTAAAAGAATTGAAGGAGCTGCCGACCACTTCTCAGCCGTCTTTTGGAGAATTTCTCACGATGTACGAAAAGCTGGCGGAGTCTTACGATGCGGTGATCAGCGTGCATTTGTCCAGCGGGATTAGCGGAACCTTTTCGAGCAGTGTTTCAGCAGGAGAAATGGCGGAAAACATCAAAGTATATCCTTTTGATTCTGAGATCAGCTGCATGATTCAAGGATTTTATGCGATTGAAGCATCAGAATTAGCGGAACAAGGCATGGAACCGGAGGAGATACTTCAGCACTTAGAAGCGCTGAAAAAACGGACGCGGGCTTATTTTATGGTCGATGATTTGGCTCATTTGCAGCGGGGAGGGCGACTAAGCGGAGCTCAAGCCTTTATTGGCGGACTGCTGCAGATTAAACCGGTTCTCCATTTTGTCGATAAGCTGATCGTGCCTTTTGAGAAAATCCGTACTCGGAAAAAAGCGTTGAACCGAATTTATGATTTATTTGCCGAGGATGCTGGTACGATAAGGAATGGCAAGCTCGTATGCATTGCAACTCCTAGAACGGATGTCGTGCTAGAGCTTGCTCCAAGGCTAAAGGACGCGTTTTCCGGATTCGAGATCGCCGCGCTTTACGGAGGAAGTAAAGACCGCGGCACACGTAAGCCGCTCACTATCTCAACGACTCATCAGCTCCTCCGCTATAAAAATGCCTTTGACGTCATCATTATTGATGAAGTCGATGCCTTTCCTTATTCAGCTGATAAAAAGCTGCAGTTCGCCGTAAAGAAGGCAAGAAAACATGTCAGTGCCTGCATATACTTAAGCGCAACCCCATCAAAGGAAATGAAACGTGATGTAGAAAAAGGCCAGCTGCATGCCGTCCGCATTCCAGCCAGATTTCATCGGCGTCCCTTGCCTGAGCCCTCATGGAAATGGATCGGAAACTGGGAGAAAAAATTATCAAAAAACAAACTGCCTCTCGTGTTAACGAATTGGGTGAAAAACCATTGCGAGAAGAACAATCCGATCTTTTTATTTGTCCCAACGATTCCGAATCTTACACAAACGGTGAAGCTATTAAAACGCATCGGATATTTTACTGAAGGAGTTCACGCAGAAGATAAAATGAGAAAAGAAAAGGTCCAGCAGTTCAGAGATCAACAGCTCCAAATACTCGTGACGACCACGATTCTTGAAAGAGGAGTCACCGTGAAAAATGCCCAGGTCGGTGTGCTCGGTGCGGAATCCGCGATCTTTACCGAAAGCGCGCTAGTCCAAATTGCCGGAAGAGCCGGGCGGCATCCGGAATTCGCAAAAGGGCATGTCGTCTTCTTTCATTACGGAAAAACAAAAGCAATGCTGGAAGCCAGAGCCCATATAAAAGAGATGAACCAAATAGCTCTGCGTGACCAGCAAATCAACAGGTGTTAAAAATTACAAAAAAATGATAGTATGAACAAAAAGTAATAAGGAGTTGACCGTATGCTGATCAATGCAAAGGAAGTGGTCTTTAAGGCTCTTCTTCATCAATATGTGGATGATTTGAATATGCCATGTACGTGCGAGAAGTGCTTAGACGATGTGATGGCAATTTCATTAAACAACGTCAAGCCGAAATATATCTCGGATTCTGACAAGCTCGCATTTGTCACCTCAGATCTCGTTGATCGTCAAACAAAGACCTCCTTGCTTGTGATTTTAGTTGAGGCAGCAGCTATCGAGTCAAAATCTCCCCATTGCAAGTGGAAAGAAATATGAAGATCTGTTTATTATGCGAAGCCAAACTGGACAAGGATTTCATTTGGAGTTCCCTGCTTTATACAAAAAGAGCCGAGCGATTATGTCTGGATTGCCGAAATAAATTTCAAAGAATATCAGGTAGTCTCTGCAAAAAGTGCGGCAGAGAACAGACAGCAGAAGAACTGTGCCACGATTGCCTTCAATGGGAAGCTGATCCCGAGACGAAAGGGCTGCTGACACAAAACCGCTCTGTATTTCTTTATACGGAAGAAATGAAGGAAGCGCTTGCCAGATATAAATTCAGAGGCGATGCCGAGCTAGTGTATGCCTTTGAGTCCTCCTTTTTATCCGCGTTCAAATCTTCTTATCCTAATAAATCTTATACCTTAGTTCCTATTCCATTGAGTGAAGATAGAATCAAGGAAAGAGGCTTTAATCAAACTGAGCTTCTTGCTTCTCTGTTAGACCTCCCCACCGCTCATCCTTTAATAAGGAAGAAAAAAGAAAAGCAATCGAAAAAAAGCCGGAGAGAACGTCTGCGGCAAGATGATGTTTTTACGACAGAACATCATTCTGTTTTCGGAAAGGATCTTATTTTGATCGATGACTTATATACGACAGGATCGACGCTTCACCAGGCTGCTCGTTGCTTAAAGAAAATCGGCGGTGCGAATTCTATTTCTTCTTTTACACTAATCAGGAGCTGAAAAAATCAGCGTGTTTGCCGATAGTATAGGTAACAAGAAGATTGGAGCCGTGCAAGATGAATCAATTAGCAAATTGTCCAAAGTGCAACGCTTTGTTTGTGAAAAATGAGTGGCAATCTATTTGCCATGCTTGCTTAAAAGAGGAAGAAAAACAGTTTGACGTCGTCTATGATTTCTTAAGAAAGCAAAAAAACCGGCAGACTACATTGCTTCAGGTATCTGAAGAGACCGGAGTCCGTGAAGAGTTAATCTTGAAATTCATTAGACAAAAACGGATTCAGCTTTCCAAATTTCCGAACCTTGGCTATCCGTGTGAACGCTGCAAAACAATCATTCGCGAGCAGCGATTTTGCGCAAAGTGCCGTGAAGAAATGACAAATCAATTAGATCCTTTGAATCAGAGCGAACCAGCAAATACTATAGATAAATCTAGTTCAAAAGAAACGTATTATGCCATTCGAACCAAAAACAATCAACCGCCTAAACTTCCTTGAAATGCTGTCGATAAAGGAAGTAAGATAATATGCCAGACCGTAACTTGAAAGTGAGTGAACCACTATGAAAATTAATCGAATGAGTACGCAGCCGATTAATCCCTACCTTAAAACATATGAAAAGCAGAATACACAACCGGCAAAGTCCCCAAAGCAGGATAAGCTTGAAATATCTAAACAAGCAAAAGAACTTCAAAAGGCTCCGGAGGTTAATATGGAGAGACAAGAAAAACTTGCGGAGTTGAAACGGAAAATCGACAGCGGCACCTACGAAATTGATGCAAAAGGAATCGCGGAAAAACTGGTGAACTTCTATAAAAACAAGTAAGAAAGGAATGAAATCATGTCAGCTCAACCTGTGTTGGATGAACTGGACAAGCTTTGCACGTTACATGAACATTTATTAAAGCTGTCTCAAGAGAAGACAGAAGCGATTAAAAAGGATGATCTAAAGTTGCTCTCACTCATCCTGACTAAAGAAAAAAAGTATCTCCAGGCGATTGATCAGACAGAAAGAAAAAGAGAAGAGCTTACAGCTGCGTTTCTCGGCTATCAAACGGAGGCGACAATTAGTAACTGCATCGATAAAGCTGAAGGCGAAGACAAAACGAAATTCGAAGCGCTTTACAGCAGGCTGGCTCCACTCTTAGCGAAGCTTCAGGAAGTCAATTCGATCAATCAGCAGCTAACTCACCAAGCCCTTCAATTTGTTTCCCTTACCTTTGACATGATCGCTCCAAAAAATTCAGAAACGGGCAACTATGGACAAGCGAAAAAAGGAAAACCGCAAACCGGAAATCGTCTCGCTTTGTTTGATTCACAGGCTTAGAACGGAGGAAATAAAATGAGATCGACCTTTATGGGTCTTGAAATATCCAAGCAGGGAATGTATGCGCAGCAATCCGCCCTACATACTACGGGAAATAATATATCCAATGCTAATACTCCCGGATACTCAAGGCAAAGGGTAACATTTGAGGCCGGAAATCCTTATCCATCCATTTCAATGAACAGCCCTGCCATTCCCGGACAAATGAGTACAGGCGTCAATGCGCAAACGGTCGAGCGGGTCAGAGACAGCTTTTTAGATGGTCAGTACCGCGATGAAAACAACAAAACAGGATATTGGCAATCACGAGCGGATGCTATGAAGCAAATGGAAGACATAATGAATGAAATCGGCGACAACGGCTTAACCAGCACAATGAATAAATTTTGGGGATCGCTTCAGGATCTTGCCGCGGGTCCCGGCAACTCAGGCGCACGGTCGGTAGTCGTTGAAAATGGTACGGCCGTCGCTGAAACGTTTAATTATTTGTCCGACTCGTTAAAAAATGTCCAGGGCAATCTAAGAAAAGATTTAGAAAACGGGGCGGATACGGTCAATTCACTTGTCAGCCAGTTAAATGAGATTAATAAACAAATCGGACAGGTCGAGCCGAATGGTTATCTCCCGAACGATTTGTACGACCAGCGCGATCAATTGCTGGACGAGCTAACCACCTATGCAAATATTAATGTCACTTATAACGATCCGAAAGGTCAAGCCCTTCCAATGGCGGAAGGGACAGTTAATATCGAGCTATTAGATGCAAATAAAAATACGCTTGGATCTCTACTGAATGGAAACACCAATCAATTCAATCAGATGAATGTTGAGTATGACAATGGTTCGGGACTTGTCAGTGGAATGAAAGTGGGCAGCCAGACCATTAATGCTGATCAGTTTACGAGTATCGGCAAGGTGAAAAGCCTAATGGATTCCTATGGGTCCATCGAATCTGCCGGCAAAGAGCAAGGTGTATTTCCGGAGATGCTGCAAAAGCTCGATCAGATGGCTCATTCATTTGCTGAAAAATTTAATGCTGTTCACCAGAGCGGAACAACATTAAAAGGCGATAATAGAGCGGCATTTTTTGATTTCAATCCCGGAGGAAACTTATCGTCAGGAGCAGCTTCTCTCATTAAAGTAGCGGATACGATCAAAGCATCAACCGATAATATCGCGGCTTCCGGAAATGGAGACCTAGGTGACGGAAGCAACGCGACCAGGCTTGCTGAAGTAAAAAATGATCCCGCGATAGCTGATTACTATGAAGGAGTGATAGGCGAGATGGGGGTTAAAGCAAGAGAAGCCAATCGTCTCGCCAGCAACAGCACACTTTTGACATCAATCGCCGATCAACGGAGGCAAACGGTCAGCGCGGTTTCTCTCGATGAGGAAATGACGAACATGATCCAATTCCAGCATGCGTACAATGCCTCAGCCCGAATGATTACCTTGCAGGACGAAATATTGGATAAAATCATTAACGGCATGGGTGTCGTTGGAAGGTAGGGAATAGAGCTGTGCGAATCACTCAAGGAATGCTTTCACAAAACTCGTTGCGCCATATTACTTCTAGCTACGAGAAAATGGGAAAGCTGCAGAATCAACTGTCAACTGGAAAGAAAATCACAAGGGCTTCCGACGATCCTGTAGTCGCGATGAAAAGTATGCAAAACCGAACGTCACTTGAGGAAGTGAATCAGTATACACGTAATTTAACAGAGGCGGGCTCATGGCTTGATAATACAGAAACAAATATAACCGAAGGCATCGATGTCCTCTCTCGTATCAGAGAATTGGTCGTTAGTGCAAATAATGAAACAAACGGTCTCGAAGAAAGAAAGGCGATCGGCGTCGAAATTGGCCAATTAAAGGAACAAATGATTAGTTCGGCCAATTCACAGGTCGCAGGAAAGTATATTTTTAATGGGACGAAAACGGACCAAGCCCCAATTGTGAAAAATGATGATGGCTCATACACATATAACTTTGAAAACTATGAAAGCACCTCTGATGTAAATATCAATGTCTCAAAAGGAGTAACGCTAAAAGTCAACTCCGATCCGAACGAAGCATTTGGCGGAAGCTCTACAAGCGGGCAAAATATCTTTGAAATGCTGACTGATTTAGAGAATGAACTCAAAACAGGAACTCTAAACAACGAAAAGTCTTTTTTAAGTGATATTGACGGGTTTTCCAATCAAATGATTGCTGAGCGTTCAGACATAGGCGCGCGAACAAATCGGATGGAATTGGTAGAAAGCCGACTGGAGCAGCAAAAGGTCGTAGCGACGAGAATGCTTTCTGATAATGAAGATGTTGATTTTGAAAAAGTCATTACCGATTTACTTTCCCAAGAGAGCGTCCACAGAGCAGCACTATCAACCAATTCGCGGATTATTCAGCCAACCTTGATTGACTTTTTAAGATAAGCGGCTTGGGCTTCCTGAGCACGCTTTTTTGATTAAGATTGGAAAGTTCGAATATCTATCATAGGAGAAGTGCTTTGTTGGAAATGCGTGGTGGGCTGGTGCGCCAGTGAGATGATTAGAAATCATGAAAGGTGTCAGGGGATCTGTGCAATTATCATAGTAAATTGTGCAATTCTTGACCATTTCTGTGCAAATATCTAATAGAACTGTGCATTTTTGTTGCTCTTATGTGCAATTTTCTCGGGAAACTGTGCAATTCCGGCACTCTTCTGTGCAATTATCTCGGTAAACTGTGCGATTCCGGCTCTTTTTTGTGCAATTAAGCAAGTGGTTTAGTCTTTTCTCCAGAAGGTAGCAACGGACCCTTAGATCGTAGATAATTTTACTAGGATTAAAAATGGCAACCAATCAGCTACCGAATCTGTTATGATAGAATGTAACACAATATTTGGAAAATGAGGAATATAAATGAAAAAATTCCATTTGAACGTCCCACTGACCATTATGATGAACGGATTCTCTCGATTAATGAACAAATTTGTGCGTTATTAAAGCAACGGAAGGAAATTTCAAACAATAATCCGGGATTTCCACCTCTAGAAGAGATCTCGAGATGGGCTGAAGAATACGGCCATTATGAGGAGCTTTTAAGATCGATATTTTTGACGTTAATGGATGAGGACGAATTTCGACCAGTCGTTGAACCAAAGGATTTTAGAAAGTATATTCCTGTATTATAATCGGTTGAACAAGGAGAGTATTACAGTTACCTTTATCCGACAGTATTCGAATGCCAGTGTGGTCAATTTTAATATTGATTGGCATGATAACAAAGTTGATCGAGAGAACAGAGAACAGAGAACATCATAAATTTTTTGAATTGTATATAAATGATCACTTTAATTGCAGTTTTTCCGGTGGATCTGGATCGGAAGGGCAGATGACGAACAATTATATCATCTCCCCACCATTACCTGATGACATTTCAGGCTTTGATTTCGTTTTTAAGGAAAAAAGTGCTCCTTTTCTTAGAAAATCAACAGGTAATGAGATTGTCATTCATGTGGATTGAATTTAGTAACAAGAAAGTGTTGTGAGGAGGACTGAATATGCAGCTTCCAAGGCTAATGATGGAAAGCACTCAAGGACGGATCGGTATTACGATACGATCTGCTAACGTGTCGATTGAGCAAGAGCCTGCTGATATTGACATCAAGCAACCGCCTGCCAAGCTGGAAATCACAACGACTCCTGGAAAGCTTACGATTGATCAGACGCAGGCATGGGAGGATATGGACTTAAAGCATATTTTCAGACGGATTGAAGAAGCAGCTAATCGGGGAAAGCAGGATGTCTTAGAGGGGATGTCAAGAAGAGCGAGCCAAGGTAACGAAATGATGAGGATTGAAAACAAGGGGAACCCGATGCCTGAGCAAGCAAAACAGAACAGCGAGCGGCGTCCTTTTGAATTCAATATCGGTTTTATCCCTTCTCATTTTAGCGTAAAAACAAATTATGAGCCGGCACAGGTCAAGGTTGAAGCGGAACCGCAAAAACCAATGATTGAAGTGACCCCGAAAAAGCCTATAATAGGTTATAGCCCCGGTGAGGTCACGATTGATATGCAACAGAAGCCTTCTCTGCATATCGACGTGATTCCGCCTGAAGAATAAGCGAATAAAGGAATGAACGTATGATTATCCAAACGAGATACCATGGTGAAACCGCCATTCACGAGGAGGAGATCCTCTCCTTTGAAAACGGTCTGCCCGGATTTTTAAATGAAAAGAAATTTGCCATCCTCCCGTTATCCGAGGATTCACCGTTTCTAGTCCTGCAATCGGTGTCGACAGAGGAGCTTGCCTTCATCGTAACAAGCCCTTTTCTGTTTTTTAAAGACTATGAATTCGATCTGGATGAAGCTACAACAGAAATGCTGGAACTGGAATCAACAGAAGACGTCGAAGTTATCGTGCTATTAACGATTGAAGAACCGTTTGAAAAAACAACGGCCAACTTAAAAGCTCCGGTCATCGTCAATCGTAAGAACAAGCTGGCAAAGCAGGTCATCCTGCAAGACGCTGCCTATCAAACAAAGCACCTAATTGGAGGTGCTTAAGCATGCTCGTTCTCTCAAGAAAGAAAAACGAAAGCATCCAAATCGGCGATGACATTGAAATTAAAATCATCGCCATCGAAGGCGACCAAATCAAAATCGGCATCGAAGCCCCAAGGCACATCGACATCCACCGTAAAGAAATTTACGTCGCCATCCAGGAAGAGAACAGCAGAGCAGCAAATCTCTCAGGCAATCTATTGAGTCTCTTATCCTCACAAAAAAAGTGAGGATTTTTTTGTGCCAATTTGTAAACTTGTGCGACGAAAGACCGATATTAAACATGTAGCAAGCAGCAGGGACGGCCGCCCTCTTGCTTCTGCAAAAAAGCACAAGGACGTGCGAACATACACTCAAGGAGGAAATCAAAACAATGAGAATTAATCACAATATTGCGGCGCTGAATACGCATCGACAATTAGGTGCAGCTTCTAACGCTCAATCAAAATCAATGGAAAAATTATCTTCCGGACTTCGTATTAATCGTGCAGGTGATGATGCTGCTGGTCTAGCTATCTCTGAAAAAATGCGTGGGCAAATTCGTGGTTTGGATCAAGCTTCTCGAAATGCACAGGACGGGATCTCTTTGATCCAGACTGCTGAGGGAGCATTAAACGAAACTCACGATATTCTTCAACGTATGCGTGAACTGGCTGTTCAAGGTGGTAACGATACAAATATAGATACTGACCGTGGCGAAATTCAAAAAGAAATTAACTCCCTTACTTCTGAAATAAACCGTGTTGGTAATACAACAGAATTCAATACTCAAAAGTTATTGAATGGTGATAAGGATGGATCAACAGATTCTACTAAAAGTCTTAAATTTCAAATTGGTGCAAACGAAAATCAAAGCTTATCCCTTGATATTGCTGATATGAGAGCAAGTGCACTAGGAATTACCACTACTGGTACTGATGCCAAATTAGGAGTTACTGATGGAACAAGCAGTACGATTACTGAGCAAGCTCTAGATGTATCTTCTCATGATTCAGCAGCTTCTGCGGTAACTAAAATTCAATCTGCAATTGATAAAGTTTCTGCTGAACGTTCTAAATTAGGTGCAAACCAAAACCGCCTAGAACACACAATCAACAACCTGGGAACATCTTCTGAAAATCTAACAGCTGCTGAATCTCGTATTCGTGACGTAGACATGGCGAAAGAAATGATGGGTCAAACGAAGAATTCTATTCTTGGTCAAGCAGCACAAGCAATGTTGGCTCAATCCAATCAAATGCCTAAAGGAGTGCTTCAACTTCTTAGATAATTGATTGCAGGGCGTCTAGTCCGGCAATGGATTAGATCATCACTGGGTGAATTGCTGGAACTTCCTTAGAGCTTTTCTGACCACAGCATAGCTGGAAACGGCAAGTGTGAGGGTTTGAAAACAGAAGAGATTGGATAATCAGCAGCCAAGCCCCTGTTCCGAAAGGATGGGGAAGGTTCAACGACTAGAATGCACTGCCTAAAGTTTAAAGCTATGGCAATGAGATTCGTAGGATGAGAAATCATTCGAAGTGCCCAGCCCCATGAAAATGGGTGAAGATATAGTCTATTCTATCGCCGAAAGGCATAGCGGCAAAGCAAGCCAACCAACAACCACAAGGAGTTTTACAGCTTCTTCGTTAATTTCAGAATCTTTGAAAGAGACTCTAGTTTTTTAGGGTCTCTTTTACATTTCGTTCTATAATGTCCGTGAAGGGCACATTTAATATACATTTTTGATAAACACTGGTTGAATCATAGATAAGCAAAATAAATCCTTGAACATCTTTTCTCTTGCTTAACACGAAATTTACATGAAAATTGTTTTAAACCTTTAAATTCCTCCCACAAATCCGGATTCAACAATAAATCGTTCACTAAGTTCAGTCAAAGAATGTAAATTAATCTGTTCTTCCGCTTAATTTCCAATCTTTTTCCTCTGAAAAGGAGAAAATACCTATTCCAACCTGGTCTAAATATCCTTACACTATCCATATGAAACCAATTTGGCAAAAAACAACAAGATGAACCAACAGAAAAATCCAAAATGAAAGGGCATCTTGTGGGTATGATGAAAATATATGAAGCAAAAACTTTAATATCAGCTATGAATGAACGGATCAATGAATATTCTGAATTTAGGGATCAAATGGTCCGGTTAAAAAAAGCGTTTCAAAATCTAATTGGACTCGATGGCTTTGAAGGAAAAGGGGCAGAGGCGATTAAAGGATTTTATGGCGCGCAAGTAGATGTAGTGAACGCTTGGCTTGATTTAATAGATAAAAACGAAGCGTTCATGAAAAGCATTTCCGGTATCATTGAGGAGCATGAGCTTTCCGGAGAAACGGTGGTGCACTTGCCATTTTTAGAGGATGATGTTTCTTTTGGACTCAACGTCTCAGAGAAAATCGTGACTGAGCAGCAGGCAGAATTAAAAGCAACACTTAACAAGATTGATGATCTTGTTCCAATCGAGGCATTTACCAAATATCCGATTACTTCCGCATTCAATGATGCAGAACAACATCGGTCGGAAACAATTGAGAAGATCAATTCCTTAGACAGCAGCCTCAAAAGCGAATATTCAATGCTTGAAGAGGATGAGTCGATTGTTGCCGCGCTGTACCGGCAGCTGCTTGCTTCCACGGAAAAGAATGGACAAGTCACTCCGCTGCACTTTAACGCAACTGCCTATCGCAACAGTGACGTTTTCCAAATGAGAGTGGAGGCCAAAAAGCTCAACAACGACTACCTGATGATGAAAAACGAGCAAGAGGATTCCAGGCGTCTCGTTAAGGAACAAAAAGAACTCGAATACCGCGCTTTGCTGGACAAAGCATGGGATGCTGCCTGCAACTTTACAGGAGAATTCTCAGGTTATTATGATTATGTACGAGTAACACAGGGCATTGACCCTGTTACCAAGCAAATGCTGAGTGAGACAGACCGCGTTACAGCCGGTGCACTTGCGGCAGCTGGATTTTTCCCGGCGATCGGCTGGGGTGGCCGAAAAGGTGTAGACGCTACCTATACTATTGACGCTTACAAAAACAGAAAAGGCTTCGACATCCTGCAAAAATCGGAAATGGGAATCTACGGACTTGCCTCAGCTAATGGCGTGGCTGAAGGAATCATTGGTAAAGACATGTTTGGAAACGAAATCTCAGAGGAAAACGGCAGGAGAGCTTAAACAATTCAGGGCTTGGATTCCTTCATATAGTCAGGCATGCTCCGCCGCCGAAGTAGAAATTTTCTCTCTATCGAAAGGGATTGCCAGGTTATCTGAAAAAGTCAGCAGTCAGCTATACATTTCGGATATATCAAGAGCTCCATTCTCCGGTATTTGCATACTACCAAAGAAAAGAGCCCTATTTTCATAAATTCGTTTCGAAAAATTTAGTAAATCAGCCCAACAATGATGGCTGTTAAAAAGCTAACAAGTGTTGCGCCATAGACCAATTTGAGGCCAAATCGTGCGACAACGTTACCTTTTTCAGCATGTAATCCTTTCACCGCTCCAGCAATAATCCCGATGGATGAGAAATTTGCAAATGAAACAAGAAAGACAGAAACAATCGCTGTTGTTCGTTCTGAAAAAGCAAAATTACCTTGTGATAAATTGGTCATTGCAACAAATTCATTTGTCACTAATTTGGTTGCCATAATGCTTCCTGCATCGACGGCGCTATTCCAAGGAACACCCATTAAGAAAGCGAATGGAGCGAAGATGTATCCCATGATTTCTTGGAAGCTGATGCCAAATATGCCGTTAAATACAGCATTAATCATTGCGATGAGAGCAACGAATCCAATTAACATGGCTGCGACAGTAAAGGCTACGCGAAATCCGTCCATAATGTATTCACCAAGGACTTCAAAGAAGGTTTGTTTCTTTTCGTAATCTTCAATTTTGATAACATCTTCTTCCGATGATACATTGTAGGGGTTGATAATTGATGCAATAATAAATCCGCCAAATAGATTAAGAAATATAGCAGTGACGACATATTCAGGTTTGATCAAAACCATATACGAACCGACAATAGACATAGATACCGTCGACATCGCAGAAGCACAAAGCGTATACAAGCGATGCGGAGGCAAGCTTCCAAGTTGTCTTTTGACTGATATGAAAACTTCGGATTGTCCCAAAATTGCTGACGCAATACCGTTATAAGATTCCAGTTTTCCCATACCGTTAATCTTGCTTAGAAGAAAACCTATGCCGGTAATGAAAAGGGGAAGTATCCTCCAATGCTGCAGAATACCGATCAGGGCTGAAATAAAAATGATCGGTAGTAATACACTGACAAAAAAGCTCATCTGATTTGCATTTACTAATCCGCCGAAAACAAAATCGATGCCTTGATTCGCAAAATTCAAAAGTTCAGAGAACCCATTTGAGATCCCTTTAATTAGCCAATTTCCTACCGTTGTTCTTAACAATAAGAATCCGAGAAGAAATTGAATCACAATCATGACTGCAATCGGACGATATTTAATGTCCTTTTTATTATTGCTGACGATCCAGGCTAAACCCAAAGTTATTAATAAACCGATGATTCCAATTACGTATCTCATTGTTCCTCCTTATTATAATAAAAATATGCTCGTGCGATTGAAACTCCTTATCCGTTCCTTAAGCTTCTTTTGATATTGACAAGCTTTTAATTGATTATGTTTTACAACTGTTTCTTTAGTGCTCCACTTGAATTTTTTTCATATATAAAGCAGTATATCCCTACTTAAAAGTAATAAGCCCCTAATTAGGAGCTGCATTGTTGTGTTGTTAATAATATGTTTCTTAGAATTCAAAACTCCAAGTGGAGGTAGTTTGGGTCAATATCAACATTTATTAGCAAAAACAACC
Organism: Bacillus gobiensis; assembly: GCF_001278705.1. Taxonomy (GTDB): domain Bacteria; phylum Bacillota; class Bacilli; order Bacillales; family Bacillaceae; genus Bacillus; species Bacillus gobiensis. Next base: position 2,689,795 of record NZ_CP012600.1, on the reverse strand, counting down.
TGGCTTTTTCTATAAAAGAAATTTTTCTAATGGAGCAGATGAAATGTTCTGAGTATGAGTATAACAAAACATTTTCTATTATAACAAAACATGTTCAAATATGACACATTTCTTTCAATCATTTTTACCTGGTCGATTTCAGATAAACTCCATATTTTTGGGGTATATTTCAAAAAATTGCGGAGAAATAAATGACGTGCAGAGTTATGCTGGTATAAGAACTCTGCACGTCAAAGTTGATTTAATCAATTTTCACTGTTTACGGGATGATTCATTCATCATCCAACTTAATGATAGCTTTGGTAATTTTGTAATTGATATTTCCTGCCAAAACATCAGGGACATCTTCAAGATTGATTTCATGCGTGATTAGCTGCTCGGCATCAACTGTTTTGTCAGCTAAGATATGTATAGCATCTCGCATGGAATAAGGATTGACGAATGCGCCTTTAATGGTTAACTCTTTAAAGAATATATCGTAGGCGTTCACTTGAATTAAGTCATCTGGGTTGGAGACGCCGAACATTAAGACTTGACCGCCACGGCGTGCGAAGTTTATTGCACGTTCCAGTGTAGCCGTTACGCCGACACATTCAATGACGATATCATATTTTTCATCATGCTCTTCTTTTTCAGGATTGAAAACTTTTGTTGCCCCAATTTTTTTTAACGTCTCAACTTTTTTCGGATTACGGCCGCTGACATCGACTTTCTTCAATCCTCTATTTGCCAGATATTGCGTAAACATTTGTCCAATAATGCCATCGCCTACCACGAGGGCTGTGTATTGCGGTTTAATTGTTAGTTGCCTTATTCCATATACAACACAGCTGACCGGTTCAGCCATCGCGGCTTCTTTAAAACTTAGACTGTCGGGAATCTTATATATATTGGTTTCTGGCACATTGACATACTCTGCCATTCCGCCATCGCGTGTAACACCGATTGCTTGCATGTTAACACAAAGCTGAGGCTTATTTTCATGGCAATAATCACAGTAGCCGCATGAAATATTCGGATCTATGGTTACACGATCCCCGACTTTGAGTTGGCTTTTCACACCTTTTCCTGCTTCTGCAATTACCCCGGAAATTTCGTGTCCTAAAACGATCGGCGGATTGGCTTGTGCGGAACCTGGCTGACCATGAAACAAATGCTTGTCAGTACCGCATATGCCCACGTATTTCACCTTCACCTTCATTTCATTATCTGCTAATGGCTCCTCAGAAACTTCTTGAAGTTCCATACGCTTATTTTCAGTTAATACTAAAGCTTTCATGTGATGAAAAATCTCCTTTCGGTCATTAAAACAATCTATGTATTATTATGGTCTTTCCCGTAATTTTTCTATCGTAATCATTATTCCCCACATCAAAATCAATAATCATCCAAAAAGTCTGGGATTTTGGGAGGGAGTTATTGTGATATTACCTGAGAGTATTAGTAAAGAGGAGTTAATAGCCATTATACAAAAATAAAGCCAGTTCCACTAAATATAGGGAACTGGCTATTATTTCTGAATCCCATTTATGAGGTTCAGACTAAAGCATCATTGTTTTTTTTCATTCTTTTTATTCTGGTTTTCAGCTTTTTTCCGACGGCGTTCTTCTCTTTTTAACATCACATATTGATTTATTGTATTTCTTACAACTGCTTTTGTGTCTTTGAGGGTTCGAGCTGTTTGTTGTACTCTCTGCTCCAGTTCTTCATCAGAATAATCGGACAGCTGTTCCTGTGTAATCAGTGTCAGGTTATAACTTTCTTTGACCAAATGAACTGTATATCTGCCGGCTCCTCCGACTCCATGTCCAATATTCTTTCCGGAAGGGTTTTTGCTGAATTCAACTATTGATGCAGCAATATTTCTACTGAGACGAGTATTCCAAAAAGAGATTAACGGACCTGCAAAAAATGAAATAATGATTGTTGCTGGACCAATCGGACCGCCTGCAATTAAAGCAGAAACCATAAATCCTAAATCCTGGACAACTCGGCAAATTCTATACTTAACACGCAGCCTTTTTGATGCGATCGGCGCAAGTGCATCATAAGGAGCAACACCGACTTTCGCGCACATATATAAAGAAGTGCCCAGAGTGAAAAGAAGCAGTCCTAATATTCCATTCACAATGCCGGTCAGAATGGTTGGTTCATAATGAAATACAGAGCTGTAAATACTCGAGAACCAATCAATCATAAAACCGGCACCAACCATATTAATAACTGTGCCAATGCCGATTTTTTTTCGATCCAAAAATAAAACAAATAAGATAATGAACAGATTGGCCAGGAGCTGATAAGTGCCTAAACTCAAGCCTATTTTATCCGAAATTCCAATATTTATCGCTGTAAAAGGATCGAGCCCTACATTTCCTTGTTTACACAGCATTGCCCCCATAGCAAGCAAGGCTACGCCAATGAATGACATAATCGATTTTAAGAAAATTTCTAGTCCTTTATGTTTGTTATCCGAGTTTTCCAACAGATTCATAATAACCTCCGCTTAATTAAACAAATTCTTTAAATGTTGCGTTGTTTTATGTGTTGTATATTACTAATATCCTATATCATAACATTGATTTTCTTCAATCACACGGATCCCAGCACATTTACCCTACTTTTGCCCTTTAATTGTTGGTAAAAGGGAAAAGGACGAATATTACCTAATTATTATTATTATATCCATATGAAACCAATTAGTCTAAATAAGATGTACCAAGAGCTATCTCGTAGAAATGAAGGAAAAGTGGCAAGAGAGAGATTAAAGGATATAGAGGTCGACTTTAGAAAGAGAAAGAGGGGCTGTGTTTAAAATTAAAGCATCCAAACAAATCCATCCAGCGATCGCGTAGCATTCCTAAGAACATACGCGATCGCTGGATGTTTTTTTAATAAACGATTCAAACAATTTGCGATACGGACTCTTTCATCTCTGCGGTAATACGTTCTTCAGTTTCATTATCAAAGAAGTGCGCCTTCGCCATATCGAAGGCTAACTCTTTAAATTGTCCGCTTGCTGCTGAAGCCTGCGCATCCACACGAGCGACGAAATTCTGGTTGTTGATGCTAGAGTACAGGTATGTTTCAGAACCCATTAATTCGGAGACCTCGATCATGATGTTTAACTTTGTTTCTGATGATGCTTTCATAAATTCTGCATCATCGTGAATGTCTTCCGGGCGAATGCCAAGGATTATTTCTTTATTGTTATACCCTTGATCAAGTAAATCCTTGTATTTATCCTCAGGCACTTTCACTTTCGTTTTCTCATCAATATGAAAGTATCCGTTTGATAGGGTACCTTGAAAGAAATTCATTGAAGGAGAGCCGATGAACCCGCCAACGAACACATTGTCTGGATTGTCATAAACTTCTTTTGGCGCGCCCACCTGCTGAATGATACCGTCTTTCATGACGACTAAGCGAGTTGCCATAGTCATCGCTTCGGTTTGATCATGTGTTACATAGATTGTTGTCGTTTGAAGCCGTTTATGCAGTTTTTGAATTTCTGTTCTCATTTGCACACGAAGCTTTGCATCCAGATTAGACAAAGGCTCGTCCATTAAGAACACTTTCGCATCACGAACAATCGCCCTGCCGAGGGCAACCCGCTGACGTTGTCCGCCAGACAGCGCTTTTGGCTTGCGGTTTAAATAGTCCTCTAAACCGAGAATTTTTGCTGCATCTTTTACACGGCGGTCGATTTCGTCTTTTTTATATTTTCTTAATTTTAATCCGAATGCCATATTGCTATAAACATCCATGTGAGGGTAAAGGGCATAGTTTTGAAAGACCATCGCGATATTTCTGTCTTTTGGGGCAACATCATTCATCAGCTTGTCGTCAATATAGAAGCTTCCGGAGGAAATTTCCTCAAGTCCGGCAATCATACGTAAAGTGGTTGATTTGCCGCATCCGGAAGGTCCGACAAAGACAATAAACTCTTTATCATTAATTTCTAAATTAAAATCCTTAACCGCTGTCACGTTTTTATCATATGTTTTATAAATATTTTGCAAGCTGATTCTAGCCATATGTATCCCTCCGTTTTCTTTTCTTACAATTATCATAAGGCAAGCTGATTTTCGAAGTAAACGTGCAGCCTGCATAAGAAATTTGTCGGGAGTTTGTTCAATATCACGAAAATCAGGAGCTTGTGTGTCAACGCGAAACTTCATTTCTTCAGAATGACTGCCCAGTAATTATTTTCGTTTAATTCCGACACTTTCAAAAAACCCGATTTTTGTCATAATACAGATAATGGATAATCTTAAATTTGTAAAAAGGAAGGGGGGAAAGTGATTGACTAATGAAGGTTCGTATGAAGAAGTCGCTAAAATGTTAAACCATTGGTATCACGACATTAAACGACACAATATTCCTAAGGCAGTTGCAATGAGAGATCAGATTCTTCATACCTATCCTGTTATAGAAGACCACCAAGACTTACTCCTATACTTTAGTCTCTTAGATTTTCGTCATAGCCTCATGGTTCAAGAATTCCCAGAATCAGATAGAGTTTATCAATTGATTAATAAAAACAAAGGCGATATTAAACAAACAAACACCATGATTCAATATTATTATTTATTTTTTTCAAGAATCTACGAATTTCATAAAAAAAACTATATGGATGCGATCAATTATTACAAATTTGCTATTGCCTATTACCAAGTCGATCAACACTTCTTTTCATTAAATTATGCAAAAAAAGCGTTCGAATCTTTTAATGCAACTGAGGACTATATTGAAAAAACCATTAACAGTGAAATGGTTTTAGCAGCAAATAAACTTGATCTTCACCGGTACGATGAAGCCGAAAACCATTACAAGAACGCCTTAGATAGAGCGAAAACCCACGGGTTTCGTTACACAGAGAGCCTTGCTTATTTCAACCTCGGTATATCCTATGACTGAAGAAACGTGTTACCAGAAGCTATAGATTGTTTTTTGAAAGCGATTAATATTCCAGAACATAACCAATCCATCTTTTGTATTCGTTCGATGTACATGCTAAGCAGGAGTTTATATAAATTGGAAAAGATGGACGAAGCGCGTCATTGGCATACCCAAGCTGTTTCTCGTGCTAAAGAAGAAGGAGAAATTGAGTATTTATCGAAACTAAATTTGATCCATGCTTTGTATGACATAGGAGATAGTATTTCAATTGAAAATGCATTGGATTACCTAGGCAGTAAAGATTGATGGTCAGACGTTGCCGAATTAACCTTAGATATTGCGATGTATCATAAACATCATGATGATTTTGAAAAGGCATCAGCATACTTCGAAAAAGCTCACCAAGCAACCTTGAATTGGCGAATGAGCCTATCAAGACATACGAAAAAAACGTATTTATTTAAATTTGACTAGAGAAATAAGAAATTGGATTAAACAAGTTGAAACTTGCTGAAGGATTGATCTGATAGAGTAGGAAAGCGTCTTCGATTGTTATCTCGAAAAAGTCTCCCATTTCTGAAGATAAAGATAGCATCATTGACACATGGGAGACGAATTTCTTTGATTCTACCTGAGAAGAGTTTTTCGTTTACTGATACGAGGACCTTGAGGATTTACTAATGAAGCATATTTATCTGGATGTGGCAATTTATCCAGTTTTAATTCCTGGAGGGGATTGTGTTTCAGTGCATGGAACTTCATATCTTCACGAATCCAAGCTTTCGTTGGATTGGAATGTTTCCACTCTTTCTTAATGTCTTCAACCCTTTTAAATGTAGCAAAAGTATGAGTATAACGCTTCCCGTTTACTATATACCGGCGATCCAACCAATATACCAGCATTTGCCTCGCACCACTTTTTCAAGTGCCACCAAGCTCCAGCTCACCCGCTTAATCCTGAGCATCTAAAAAAACAAAAATACAACAATGCAGCACAGAGTGTTCGGCAAGGCAAAGAGTGCCCAGTTAATTCCGCTATCCGTTCGTTGTTTACGATCCTCTTTGCTTTCTGTATTGGAATGTCCTCGCTGCTGGAATTCAGTGGTAAACGTCTGGAGATAAAGCCCTGATAAAATAATTCCGATGACTGCAAGAGTGCCTGCTACTTTATAGATGTAGGTTGTATCATTTGTCAAAAGAGAACAGATAATTGAAGCCAGCGTCGATAATAACCCTGCGTAAAAAAACTTTTTCACTGCTTCAACCCCCTACTGATTCTCACGTTTATACTGATGTAGCCCTTTTTTAAATAATTCAAGGACGATTTCGTGCTGGGTTTTGCTTAAGACGTGCTCTTTGATTTTGTTTAGTTCGTCGACGAGCTCGGCATCGAGATGGAGGTTGACTGTTTTTCCTTTTTCGCTTGGCTCGATGAGGCAGTCGTTTTCTTCTTTTTTTGCTTCTCCTTCGATGATCAGATTATCCTTATTCCAATATTTGTGTGGTATGAGGATTTTTTCTCCAGAAAACACAATTTCCGATAAATTTTCTTCAAAGGAGATTGATACAGTATTTCCTGTACGGAGATTGTAATCTCTGATTTGCCGGGCAATGGCTTGATTTTCTTTATTGTTTATCAATCGGACGTTTGCTTTCATCGATCAAATCTCCTTCTCAACTAGCTGCAGGTCATCTTCATTGATTCCGCTAATGGATTGGAACGTGCCGTCAAGCTGGAGAGTGTAGCAAAAATGTTCTTTTTCGAGATAAAAATCAATAATCATTCCTTTAATCCCTTGTTTTGCTTCAACCGCATCGAGCACTGCAAATTTAGGTTTTAAGTAGCCTTTTTCATTTAAAAATGGAAAAACGGCAGCTTTCGGATACACGTATCTTTTTTTCCCTTGCTTAGATTTTATGGCCCAGAATCTTTCTTTTTCATCAATAACTTCTCCAAGGTAGCCTTCGTCTGCCCATCGTTTCATGGTAGACATATTCAACCGTTTGCCGATGTGTGAATAAACCAAATCGATTATTTCTTTAGACGAAATAAAACGGCGGCGTTCTGCTTCCTGTTCTTCCAAACAAGTTAATGTTTCCTTTAATTGAGCCAATGTGTGCTGCTGTTCTTCTATTTTTCTTTCCAGCGCATTGATTTCAGCTGCCATCTCTTGCTGATTCATACTCTCACATCTCTCTATCTTTTTCATTATTATAAATGAGTTTTCTATTTTATAAAATAAAAACATATTTTAATATGCAATTAAAAGATTGACATTCAATTATTGATACAATACGATAATGTTATGAATTTTGAGAAAATTTAAACGAAAGAGGTGCATGAAAAGCTTGAATAAAAACAGACTGCTGCATAAAAATATTTCACTTCACGATCTCTCAGCCAATTTTGCAGAAATTGAACCTGATTTATCACCGAAAGAAGTAATGGATGAAGCAAACAGATGTCTGTACTGCTATGACGCGCCTTGTATAAAAGCATGCCCAACAGAAATAAATATTCCATCGTTTATAAAGAAGATTGCCTCAGGAAATATGAAAGGATCGGCTAAAGTGATCATGGATGCGAATCCGGTAGGAGCAACATGTGCCAGAGTTTGTCCGACAGAAGAGCTGTGCGAAGGGGCCTGTGTTTTGAACGATGCTTCCCTTCCGATTATGATTGGCAATTTGCAGCGTCACGCTACGAATTGGGCGATGACAAACAATCAGCAGCTTTTTCAGCCCGGATTGCCGAATGGGAAAAAAATTGCAGTGATCGGAGGAGGTCCCGCAGGGCTATCGGCCGCAAGAGAGCTCGCCCGCACTGGCTTTAGTGTCACAATCTTTGAAGCTGAAGATAAGGCTGGCGGTCTCGACACATATGGGATTGTTTCTTTCCGACTGCCGCAAGACGTATCATTATGGGAAGTAAGCCAGGTAGAACAGTTAGGAGTTGAGATCCGCACCAATTCGCGAGTAGGCACGGATATTTCGGTAAAAGAACTTATTGATGGACATGATGCCGTCGTCTTAGCTATAGGCATGTCTGATGTTCCTTCCCTGAACATTGAGGGAGAAGGTTTAAATGGAGTGTATGACGCGATTGATTTTGTAAAAAGTACGAAATCACCTCCATTAACACAAGATTTTGTCGGAAAAAAAGTAACCGTCGTAGGTGCCGGAAATACGGCAATAGATGCCGCTACCTGTTCGGTTCGTTTAGGAGCTAAGAAGGTAAATGTCTTATACAGAAGGACAGTTAAGGAAATGACCGCGTACCCTTTTGAATACGATTTTGCTAAGCAGGATGAAATTGAATTTGAATGGCTCACACAGCCCGTCAAGATTCTCGGAGATGAAAACGGAGCTGTAAGGGGGATTGAATGTGTTTCCATGGAAATCAAAGAGCCTGATCACTCCGGCAGACGACAGGCAGTTCCTATTGAAGGGTCGAACGAAGTGATGGATACGGATGCCGTTATTCTCGCCATCGGCCAAACCCGATACACCCGTCTAATAGAAGAAATGGAGCTTGACCATGAGCAAGGTATCGTAACGATTGATAGCGGAACGTACCAAACCTCCAACTCGAAAATCTTTGCTGCAGGCGATGTCATTTTTAAAGCAGGCAAAGGGGATGCGATGGTTGTGACGGCTGCTCAGCAAGGAAAAATGGCTGCCCATTCAATTCACCGTCTACTGTCAGCTGCAGTAAAGCATGAAACAGCTTAATAAAGGAGGTTAGCTCTTTTGGCAGATTTACATATTACCTTTGCAGGGATCGAGGCTCCTAATCCGTTTTGGCTCGCCTCGGCACCGCCGACCAACTCAGGATATCAAGTTCAGCGGGCATTTGAAGCGGGATGGGGCGGAGCGGTCTGGAAGACGCTCGGCGATCCAATCCTCAATGTATCATCAAGATTTTCTGCCCTTCATTTTAACGGCCGCCGCGTTACGGGCTTTAACAACATTGAACTCATCACCGATCGTCCTCTCGAAGTAAACCTAAAAGAAATTTATGAAACAAAAAAGAAATTTCCAAACCACGCGATCATTGCATCCTTAATGGTTGACCCGATTCAGGAAAAATGGCACGAGCTTGTGAAAAAAACAGAGGCTGCAGGAGTGGACGGATTGGAGCTGAACTTCGGTTGTCCGCACGGTATGGCAGAACGCGGTATGGGATCAGCGACCGGACAGGTACCGGAGCTGGTGGAAAAACAGACGTATTGGGTGAAGGAAGCCGCAAAGACGCCGGTCATTGTCAAGCTGACGCCAAATATAACGGATATCACAGCAACTGCATATGCTGCTGTTCAAGGCGGAGCGGATGCGGTGAGCATGATCAATACGATTAACAGCTTAATGGGAGTGGATATTGATTCTTGGAATACTGTTCCTCACGTTGGCGGGAAAGGATCACACGGAGGTTATTGCGGTCCCGCGGTTAAGCCGATTGCTCTTAATATGGTTGGGAAATGTGCCGGTGACACCAGCATTAACGTGCCGATTTCAGGTATAGGCGGAATCTCTGATTGGCGGGATGCCGTCGAATTCATGCTGATGGGAGCGGGAAGCGTTCAAGTGTGTACAGCAGTAATGCATCACGGATTCAGCATCGTTGAAGATATGGTTGACGGACTGACCAACTATTTGGATGACAAAGGGCTTCACTCGGTTGAAGAGCTGATCGGAAAAACAGTCGAACGGTACACCGAATGGGGCAACCTGGATTTGAACTATAAAAGCGTCGCACGTATCAATCAGGATGCGTGCATCAACTGCAACAAATGCTACATTGCTTGCGAGGACACGGCGCACCAATGCATTGACAGGCTGACCGATGAGCACGGCAAGGGCTATCTTTCTGTCAGAGAAGAGGATTGTGTCGGCTGCAACCTGTGCAGCATCGTTTGCCCGGTAGAAAACGCGATTGACATGATTGAAATTCCGAGCTCGAAGCCGATGACATGGAATGAACGCCAAGCGGCGATACAAAGAATCACTTGATTAAATGAAGGAGGGCGTAAAGCGGTGGCAAAACTAATTAAAGGCGGAACAATTGTAACAGCCTCAGACATGTATGAAGCGGATGTCTTGATTGAAGACGAAAAAATTGCTGCGATTGGAACGGATTTTGACGCGGAAGAAGCGGAGATTATTGATGCGACAGGGAATTACCTCTTTCCTGGCGGGATCGATCCTCATACTCATCTCGATATGCCGTTTGGCGGCACAGTAACGTGTGATGATTTTGAATCAGGAACGATCGCAGCTGCTTATGGCGGGACTACGACGATCATCGATTTTTGCCTTACGAATAAAGGAGAGCCCCTGCAAAAAGCAGTCAATACTTGGCATGAAAAGTCGCAGCACAAAGCAGTCATTGATTATGGATTTCATCTGATGATCGGCGAGGCCAATGAAGCTATTTTAAATGAGCTTCCTGTTATCATCGAAGAAGAAGGGATTACCTCCTTTAAGGTATTCATGGCTTACAAGCATGTTTTTCAGGCTGATGATGAAACGCTTTTCCGTACGTTAGTGGAAGCGAAGAAGCTTGGCGCCCTCGTAATGGTTCATGCTGAAAACGGTGATGTGATTGAATATTTGGTCACTAAAGCGCTGAGTGAAGGGAACACTTCCCCGATTTATCATGCGTTAACCCGTCCTCCAGAGCTGGAAGGAGAAGCAACGGGAAGGGCAGCCGAGCTAACAGGGCTCGCAGGCTCCCAATTGTATGTGGTGCACGTGTCATGTGCAGAAGCGGTGAAAAAAATTACCGAAGCCAGGTCGAAAGGCTACCAAGTATGGGGTGAGACGTGCCCACAGTATCTTTTGCTCGATCAAACGGATTTGGAAAAAGAAAATTTTGAAGGTGCCAAGTACGTTTGGTCCCCGCCGCTGAGAGAGAAGTGGAATCAAGAGGTGTTATGGAACGCGCTAAAAAGCGGACAGCTGCAGACGTTCGGTTCTGATCAGTGTTCGTTCCATTTTAACGGCCAGAAAGATTTGGGACGGGATGATTTTTCGAAAATACCAAATGGCGGACCGATGATTGAAGACCGGTTCAGCTTGTTATTTTCGGAAGGTGTAAAAAAAGGAAGAATCAGCCTTAATCAATTTGTCGATCTCGTCAGTACGAAAAGTGCAAAGCTGTTCGGACTTTTTCCGAAAAAAGGGACGATTGCTGTCGGCAGTGACGCTGACATTGTGATCTTTGATCCGAATAAAAAGCGGACAATTTCTGCTTCCACTCACCATATGAATGTGGACTACAATGCTTTTGAGGGCATGGAGGTTACTGGTGAGCCTGTATCTGTGCTAAGCAGAGGGGAATTTGTCATCAAGGATAAGGCTTTTACAGGAAAGCCGGGAGCCGGAAAATATTTAAAACGAAGCAGATTTCGATCGGAATCCGAACTGAAAATGCCGGTCCAACATCGCTAGCTATGTGTAAGTATTAATATAAAAAGGATGAAGCGGATGTCAGAATTTAAGGAATACGAAAAGGAAAAAAAGCTGATTGATGGGCTTCTGGCTAATGGATACTACATTAGTCATGTGTATGAAAACTTTAATGGCTCTGTGCTTAAGTTTTCCCATTCGCAAACAGGTGACGTTAAGCAGTTGATCATAGGCAATGCAGATGCCAGAAAGTACTTTTCAAATGTGATCATCAATCAGAAAGAAAAAAATGCAACAAGCTAGAAAAGAGCAGTCTGGATGGCTGCTCTTTTACGTTAAACAATCAAATCCTGAATACTGAAGGAAAGGTGCCACGAGATTTTGCCTATTTGTTTTTCGGGAAAATAAGAAACATAATGAATTAATTCGTCTCCAAGGTGGGATATCACGCCATCATAGCCCTTCAGAAGCAAATACTCCTTTATACAATCCCCGATCCTTTCAGAAGAAGGCTGTGACATCGATTCAAATAGAGCTGATGATGTTTTCCACGTCCATGCATCCAATTTCAGCTGTTTTTCTCCATAATTTCGATTAAGAATCAATGGATTTTCAAACACGACTTCTTGCTTTAAGACAACCCCAGGCTGTAATTCAGCCTCTGCATGACAAAACGCGTACTGAGCAGCGAGCTCTAAATCGTTTACCATATAAACCCCTTGGCCATAAACGGGTTTTGCTGTAATCCCATTGCAAAAAACTCTCGATTCGCTCCTTACATACTTTTGATGCCTGATCACATGCTCAGCTTCCCTTAAACTTATCCCGCGATAAGAGGTTCTTTTCAAACCACTCTCCCCCTTTTAAAAGCTTCCCTTCAAGAGTAAGTATTCTTAAATGATTTAGACATGCGAGGACAAAGAAATAAATAGGTGAAATTTACAATAGCATATTTTTTGAGTAGAAATGGAATTTTTGTAAGGAAATATACCAATTGATTGATTTCTAATTATTTACATGTAAAATCTGAAAGCTTTCTGTTGATTTTTTTACTATCCTAAATTAATATTTAACTTTGTTAACAAATTTATTTACATGTTTGAAAGGAGAAAATCATTATGAGCAGAGGAAAATTGCTTGTAGCAAATCTAATTGGACTTATTGTCATTCTTGCTCTCATTGCAGGAGGCGTTTATTTTTATTATCAAAACAGCTCATTTGTCAAAACAGATGAAGCGCATGTACAGGGGGACCGGACACAAATCGTTGCTTCGGCTGCTGGTGTTTTGAACGACTGGAACATGAATGAAGGAGATAAAGTATCCAAGGACGATAAAATAGCAAAGGTCAAATCTGAATCCGGTTCACAGGATGTGAAGACCATTTCTGATGGAACGATTGTTAAGAACGAAGCGCAGGATGGACAACTCGTTCAAGCCGGGCAAGCCTTGGCGGAAGTTATCGATATGGATAACCTGTACGTAACTGCAAATATTAAAGAAACCGATTTAAGCGAAATAGAAGTAAATGACAAAGTAGATGTCACAGTCGACGGGGATCCGGGTTCCACATTTGAAGGGACAGTTGAAAAGATCGGCTATGCAACAAACTCCACGTTTGATTTGCTTCCGCAAACAAACGCAAGCGGGAATTATACGAAAACGACTCAAAAGGTTCAAGTGAAGATATCTATCAGTAACCCTTCTGATAAAGTTTTACCGGGTATGAACGCGTCTGTGAAAATTGAAAAATAATGAAAGCTCAGGTTGAACAGAAAGGAGGTTTTTTACCATGGCATTGCAAGAAAATAAACCAAAAACAGAAAATCCGAAATCGATTCTGATCATTCTAATGGCTGGCTTGTTTTTGGCTATTTTAAATCAAACGCTATTGAACGTGGCGTTGCCTCATTTAATGACAGAATTCGGTGTTGACACCTCTACTATCCAATGGTTAACGACCGGCTATATGCTGGTCAATGGCATCCTGATTCCTTTGTCTGCTTTTTTGATCACCAGATTCGGCAGCAGGTCTTTATTTCTTACAGCGATGATGTTTTTTACAATTGGAACATTGATCTGCGGAATAGCGACCAATTTTCCAATCATGATGACAGGGAGGCTCATCCAAGCAATTGGGGGAGGAATTTTACAGCCGCTTGTTATGACGACAATCCTATTTATTTTTCCGCCTGAAAGCCGAGGAAAAGGTATGGGTGTATTTGGGCTGGCCATGATGTTTGCTCCCGCTGTAGGTCCGACTTTATCCGGCTGGATTATTGAACATTATCATTGGAGGCTTATGTTTAATGGCCTAGTGCCGCTGGCTTTTGTTGTGCTGATCGCCGCATTTTTCTTATTCAGAAATATGGTTGAGCCGAGGAAAATTAAAATTGATCTTCTTGGAACAGTCCTTAGTGTCGCAGGCTTTGCCTCTTTGCTTTACGGGGTAAGCGAAGCGGGAAGTGAAGGCTGGGATGATCCTATAGTGCTGACAACTGTTATTATTGGTGTCGTTGGAATTGCCGCGTTCATTTTTCAACAGCTGAAGTCACCTGAACCTATGCTTGATTTTCGAGTGTTTAAATACGACATTTTCTCATTATCAAGCGTCTTAAATATCATTATTACGGTAGCTTTGTTTTCCGGTATGTTTTTGCTGCCGATCTATCTGCAGAATTTGCTTGGTTTTTCGGCATTGGATTCTGGGCTGCTCTTATTGCCGGGGGCATTAGTGATGCTTGTCATGTCACCGATTTCAGGAATACTTTTTGATAAATACGGACCGCGGCCTCTGACGATTGCCGGACTAATCATAACTGCGGTTACAACGTTCGATTATACGTTCTTAACGGTACAGACATCTTATACTCACATCATGGTCATTTATATGATACGCGCGTTTGGAATCTCACTGCTTATGATGCCGGTAATGACAGCAGGTATGAACCAGCTGCCAAAAGAACTGAACAGCCACGGAACGGCGATGGCAAATACCCTTCGTCAAATCAGCGGATCGATTGGAATCAGCTTAATTACTACTGCTTATACTAACCGGACATCGTTTCATTACTCAGTTATAGCTGATCAGACGAACACAGCAGATCCGAGTTTTATGCATAGCTTTCAATCTTATGTACAATCGATAGCAGGCCATCTGCATATTCCTCTTGATCAGGCGAAGCAAATCGTTTATAGCAGCCTTCTCAAACAGGCAAATGCCGAAGCAAATGTAATGGGTATTAACGACGCATTTTTTCTAACTGCTTTTATATGCGGCATTGGTGTCGTTCTTGCATTATTTTTAAGAGATGTGCGAAAAGATCATTTGCGAAAGAAAGCACATAAAAAGAACGTGAAAATGCTGCCTGCTCCAAAAGAAGTGAAAGAGTATTAAACTGAGAATTTAGGAGGGTGCAAGATGAAGATTTATGTTGTTTATGACAGTGAAGGCAATCATACGAAGCAGCTGGCTGAAGCGATTGAGAATGGAGCAAAAGAAATCCCTTCAGCGGAAGTTTTTATTGACCACGTTGATCAAGCTGATATTGATAAGCTTGAAGATATGGATGCAATTATTTGGGGATGTCCGGGCCATTTCGGAACCATCAGCTCAGGGTTGAAGTCATGGATTGACAAGCTTGGAAAACAGTGGGCAAAAGGGCTGCTTGTTAATAAAATTGGAGCCGTTTTTTGTACAACAGCTACAACTCATGGCGGCATTGAAACCACGATGCTGAACCTGATCACCCCGATGCTTCATCAGGGGATGATCATCGTCGGGCTTCCGGCGAATGTTCCAGAAAACGCCCTGTATGGCTCTTATTATGGGGCGGGCGTTACTTGCTCGGTAAACGATGGCGATATTTTGCCGGAGGAAGGAGCTGCAATTGGAACGGCTCTAGGAAGACGTGTTGCGAAAGTCGTCCAAGCGGCAGCAAACTAAGGAAAAGGAGATGATCGTATGACGTATTTGATAGGTATTGTCATCCTTGTCATTATTGTCATTGCAGCTCTCATTACGATGAATCTTAAAGCTGCCTCTCCTGAAAATAGAAAAACGGGTGCTCCCGATCATTTGCCGGAGGAAGAGCCAGAGAGGAACGAAGGGATCGGGAGTCCGGTAACCAGGGAAGATGTTCAGCCAGAAAAGATGAACGACGTCTCATACCGTCAGGCTTTAAAAGAGCTCCAACCTTTAGACAATGAAACCTATGATACAGAAAAGCCGAAAAACGAGCTTAATGACAATCTTTATCGAAATGTCTTAAAGAATTTTTCTGAAAATGACAAACGATAACGAGCGCGTATCCATCGGAAAAATCCACTGAATGAGGTGGATTTTTTTGTTCATATTAAAAATAGCAGATGAATAACGCCTCCCTTCTTATAAAATCGAATGTTATAATCGTCCTACCTGAGAAAGGAGTGATCTGTATGAGCAGAGTTGATGTAAACTGTGACTTGGGAGAAAGCTTTGGTACATATAAAAAAGGGAACGATAGTGAGATTCTTGATTATGTCACCTCAGCGAATATCGCATGCGGATTTCATGCGGGAGATCCGAGTGTTATGCGAAAGACGGTAGGCCTTGCGTTAGAAAAAGAAGTAAAAATCGGCGCTCACCCCGGTTTGCCAGATTTAATTGGTTTTGGTCGTCGGAATATGCAGCTTTCTTCTGAAGAAGCATATGACCTTGTTGTCTATCAAATTGGCGCCCTCTACGGATTTTTAAAAGCGGAAGGTGCTGAGATGCAGCACGTAAAACCGCATGGGGCTTTATATAATATGGCTGCCGCGGATCCTTCTTTAGCGGATGCTATTGCCAGAGCGGTATATAAGGTTAATCCTGAGCTCGTTTTATTCGGACTTTCCGGCAGTGAATTAATTAATGCCGGAGAAAATATAGGACTTGCTACCGCAAGTGAGGTTTTCTCCGATCGCACCTATCAACCAGATGGTACATTGACTTCCAGAAGCCAGCCTGAGGCACTGATTACGAATGATGAAAAAGCTGTCCATCAGGTGATTCGGATGGTGAAAGAAAAGAAAGTTGCAACGCTTGGCGGAGAAGAAATATCGATACAAGCAGACACCATCTGTATTCACGGCGACGGAATCCGTGCATTATCCTTTGCGAAAAAAATTAGAGGAGCATTCGAACAAGCTAACATTGAAGCAAAATCCGTACGCTAGGAGGAAAAACATGGATCCGATTAATACATCAGGAAAAAACGGAAAGAAAAGCAATTGGACGCTATTGCTCGGTGCGGCCTTTTTGATGGCAACATCAGCGATCGGACCCGGGTTTTTAACTCAAACGACAGTATTTACCCAAAGCCTGCTTGCAAGCTTTGGTTTTGTTATTTTAATTTCATTACTATTAGATATTTTCGCCCAGACGAATGTGTGGCGCATCATTGCAGTCACTGAAAAAAGAGGACAGGATATTGCTAATATGGTGCTGCCGGGTCTGGGCTTTGTACTTGCAGGCTTAATCGTGATCGGAGGATTGGCATTCAACATCGGCAATATTGCCGGTGCCGGTCTCGGATTGCAGGCTCTATTTGGCATCTCTCCGCAAATGGGGGCTGCAATCAGTGCAGTAATTGCCATTCTGGTCTTCTTGGTAAAAGAAGCAGGAAAAGCGATGGACCGTTTTACGCAAATTGCCGGCATTGTTATGATTTTATTAACGATTTACATTGCCTTCGCTACAACACCACCTGTTGGAGAAGCTGCAGTAAAAACGTTTGTGCCTGACAAAATTGATATACTTGCAATTGTGACACTTGTCGGAGGAACGGTAGGCGGATATATTACATTTGCAGGCGGTCATCGGCTTTTGGACGCCGGAGTCAAAGGAGTTGACAGTCTTCCGGAGGTAACGAAAAGCTCGATTATCGGAATATTGGTTACGACGGTAATGCGTATCGCTTTATTCCTTGCTGTGCTAGGTGTTGTGTCTAGCGGAGCAGCATTAGATCCAAACAACCCGGCTGCCTCCGTTTTTCAGAATGGAGCTGGAATGATTGGGCTTAAATTTTTCGGTATTGTGATGTGGGCGGCTGCGATTACGTCTGTTATCGGTGCTGCATACACCTCTGTTTCGTTTATTCAAACCTTCAGCCCGGCAATTGAAAAAAATAAAAATCTCATTATTATTGCGTTTATTGCCATTTCAACAATTGCTTTTATAACGGTTGGACGTCCTGTCGACGTTTTGGTTATTGTCGGAGCATTAAATGCTCTTATTTTACCGATCGCTCTTGGGTCGCTTCTAGTTGCGGTAACGAAAAAAAGAATCGTCGGCGACTATAAGCATCCGAAATGGCTGCTCATTTCAGGAATGTTTGTTGTTGTCGTCATGACGTTTATGGGGATTTATACGATCATTGATTTATTTCAATCATAAGGAGAGTGGCAGTCTTGAAAAATTTAGCCGGGAAGTCTCCGCGTGAGATTCGTGAGTTAATCCGAACCAACCAGTTTAACGGGCCGACAGCAGGTGTGGCCAGAGGATATGCCCAAGCCAATCTCGCAGTATTAAAAAAAGAAGACGCCTTTAGTTTTCTGCTTTTTTGCCAACGAAACCAAAAACCCTGTCCGTTGCTTGACGTGACCGAACCAGGTTCGCCGATACCTTCCCTGGTTGCTCCAGAGGGTGACATTCGAACTGATATCGGAAGCTACCGTATCTATCGGAATGGAGAGTTATCTGAAGAGGTTCAGGATATTACGCCATTTTGGGAAGATGACATGGTCGGTTTTCTGATTGGCTGCAGCTTTACTTTTGAACACGCTTTGATCAACAATGGCATTCCGATTCGGCATATTGACCTGGGGTGCAACGTACCGATGTATAAGTCGAATATCGCTTGTACAAGGGCAGGGAAATTTGACGGGAATATGGTCGTCAGCATGAAGCCGGTAAAAGAAAAAGATGTGGTCCGTGCTGTCCAGGTGACGAGCCGTTTTCCAGCTGTTCATGGCGGTCCGGTACACATTGGGAGCCCAGAAACAATTGGGATCCAAGACTTGGCTGCGCCTGATTTCGGTGATGCGGTTTCAGTTGATGCTGGGGAAGTTCCCGTATTTTGGGCTTGCGGAGTAACCCCCCAGGCTGTTGCCATGCATGCTAAGCCGGAACTGATGATTACACATTCCCCAGGCCACATGTTTGTAACCGATGTTAGCGATGAACAATACGGTGTACTATAATGAATACAGAAAACTTTGATTTTCTGTATTTTTCTTTTATATAGAGGTGATGTTATTGTCAGCGAAAGAATCAAGAAGCATAACGATATCCTCCCTTGGTGATTCAGCAATAACAGTCAGGTTTGGCGAAGAAATCAACCAGAAGGTGCATGAAATGGTCCAGACTGCTGCCCGTTATTTTGAAGATCACCCGTTTAAAGGCTTCATTGAATGTGTAGCCTCATTTACAAGTGTTACTCTGTTTTATGATCCCTGGGTCGTCTATAAGGATTCGAAGCAGGCTCCATTTGAGTGGGTGAAATCGAATATAGAAGAAAGCCTTGATAAAATGCCAGGCTCATTGGAAAGTACTGCCCGCACCATTCGTATCCCGGTATGCTATGGTGGCAGATTTGGCCCTGATTTACAGGAGGTTGCAGCCAGCAATGGCCTGACAGACGATGAGGTAATAGACATCCACACGAATGGGGAATACACAGTTTATATGATCGGTTTTGCCCCTGGTTTTCCTTTCCTCGGAGGGTTGGATGAAAAAATCGCAGCCCCGAGGCGCTCTTCACCGAGAACTTCAATTCCGAAGGGCTCGGTTGGGATCGCAGGGAAGCAGACTGGCGTGTACCCTATTTCAACACCTGGGGGCTGGCAGCTGATCGGACAAACCCCGCTAGCTTTATTCAGGCCGCTATCTGAACCACCGAGCCTGCTTCAAGCAGGAGATATCGTTAAATTCCACCCGATAAGTGAAGAAGAATTTTTAGCATATGAAGAGGAGGAAGACGCATGAGTCTCCTTATCGAAAAACCCGGCCTGCTCACGACAATTCAGGATCTCGGCCGATTTGGCTACCAAAAGCATGGTGTTCTGACGGGAGGTGCAATGGATACTTACTCTCTCAGAATTGCAAATTTCCTTGTCGGCAATCCTGAAAACGAAGCTGCTCTCGAAATCACTTTAATGGGACCCGGACCCTCACTTCGAGCAGAGGAAGATGTACTGCTTGCCGCAGCTGGGGCTGATGCAGCACTTTCGATTGACGGGAGCCCGATGAAAGCGTGGAAACCGTTTGTTTTAAAGAAGGATCAGACGCTTACCTTCGGACCCAGGCGTTCCGGCTCACGCTGTTATTTAGCAGCTGCAGGAGGATTTGATGTTCCTATAGTGATGAACAGCAAAAGTACATATCTCAGGGGCGCGATTGGCGGGTTTAGCGGAAGAGCGCTGCAAAAAGGAGATCCACTGAAAATCGGTGAAAAGAAGGAAGCGGTCCTGAGGTTTATGAATAAGCTGCTTAATGAATACAGCTGCGCCGCTCCGGAATGGTCTGTCTATTATCCTCCTTTTCTATCTTTTAAAAAGGAACCTGTCATTCGGGTGATTCCGGGAGAACAATTTGAAAAGTTTACGAATGAAACACAAAAGAAGTTTTTATCTGAAGCTTTTCAAATTTCCGGCCAGTCAGACCGGATGGGCTACAGAATGAACGGACCGCAGTTAAAATTGACAGAGCCACTCGAAATGCTTTCTGAAGCTGTATCCTTTGGGACGATACAAGTACCTCCTGATGGCAATCCGATTATCCTCATGGCAGATCGGCAGACGACCGGAGGCTATCCGCGTATTGGACAAATAATAACGGCCGACTTACCTACCATTGGTCAATTGATGCCAGGTGAAAAGCTCCGTTTTTCTCCAGTAACTCGGAAAGAAGCTGAAGACATCCTGATAGAAAACGAACAAATGATGACTGAGCTCCAAACCGGTATTGCATTGGAATACAGGAAAACATAACCTTAGAAAGGAAGTTGGGTCACCGGGATGAAATTGGATCGGCTGTTAGCAATCATCGTTGTGTTGCTTGGGAAGCGCAGAATTCAGGCAAAAGAGTTGGCTGATATATTTGAAGTTTCTGTCCGAACGATCTACCGTGACATCGATACGATCAATCAAGCGGGAATTCCGGTCATCACTTATCAGGGGACCGGAGGCGGCATCGGAATCATGGATGAATATCGTATCGAGAAAAAGTGGCTGACCGAAGATGAACTTGCAGCTATCGCTACAGCTTTACATAGTATTTCCTCTACGTATGACTCCAATCATATGAGAGCTGCATTGGAAAAAATCCGAAATCTTGTCAAGCATGATGGTGAAAGTAAATTTCAAGCAAAAACAGACAAGTGGTTTATCGATATTTCGACTTGGGGAAAAGACGAGAAGATAAAAAATAAGCTGCAGCTCTTAAGCGAGGCAATTGACAGCACTCATATCGTTTCATTTTCCTATGTAAATAATAAAGGGATGGTTTCAGTAAGGCAGGCTGAGCCGCATACGTTGGTACTGAAATCGCGGAACTGGTACCTTTATGCCTACTGTATGGAGAAAGAAGCATTTCGCTTTTTTAAACTGATGCGGATGAAGGATATCCAGACATCAACCGTGACTTTTGTTAGGAGAAAGGTAGAGCTTACAGACCTTCCTTGGGATACAGAATGGAATAAGCCTGAAAATTTGGTGGAATTAGAGATTCGTGTGAAAGACAAAGGCAAAAGACTGGCTGAGGAATGGTTCGGAGTCGAAGCAATACAGCTGAATGAGCGGGAAGAAATGATCATTACTACAGCGTATCCGGAAGACGAAGGGCTGTACGGCTTTTTGCTGAACTTCGGCACGTCTATTGAAGTGGTCCGGCCGTTGCATATTCGTAAAAAACTAAACGAATTAGCAAAAGAAATTTATCACATGTATGAAACCTGACAAACTGCTGTCAGGTTTCTCTTTGTATACTTGGAGAAAAAGGAGGAGATCAAATGGAACAAATTTGCCAAAGCTGCAGCATGCCAATGTCATTAGAGGTTTTTGGAACCGAACAAACAGGAGAGAAAACGAATGAATATTGTAAGTATTGTTACGAAAACGGTACATTCACTCAGCCAGACACCACAATGGAAGAAATGATAGAAATCTGCGTACCGCATATGACAGGGGAAGGAATGCCCGAGCAGCAAGCGAGATCGATTTTAAAAGAAGTACTGCCTGCATTATCGCGTTGGAAAGTTGATCCGTTATTTGTGAAATTGCCGACGCAGGTTTTCAACGGAGACATCGAATGAGAAAGAAATAGACGGCAAAGGAGAAATTCCGTTGTTATGGGAGCGATATTTTGCAAGGCAATCTCCAAAAGAAGATATTATTGCTTTATATACAAATTAGACAAGTGATGAATCAGGGGGGTATACTTTTGCGATTGGAAGCTTTACAGAAAAAAAGGAGGGATCTTCATTTTCCAGCCTGCTGCCGGAATCAACATATGCGGTATTCACTTCTCGAACAGGAAATGTCAAAGAGGTGGTGCCTGAATTATGGAACACAATCTGGAATTGGAAAGACAAGCATCCCCGCACCTTCACAGGAGATTTTGAAGTGTATGATGCTGAGTCAATAAATCCAGACGAAGCACAAGTGAAAATATATATTGCTGTGAAGGCTTAGGTTTTTGGCTCCATCTGCATATGCAGGTGGATTTTTCGTATTGTCAGCAGCCTGTCTGGAGCAGTTGCGAGGCGAATTATTTAGAAAATGGTCCAAAAAAAAGGGGAAGAGGTCGCAAAAACTTCCGTAGCGGTCAGAATCCCGTGAGCAAAGCGGATTCGCTGCCTGAGGAAAAGCTGCCGGAATCGGGTGAGGTCGAATAAATTCGCTAGTGGTCCGAAAAAAAGCAGAAGAGGTCGTAATAAATCCCGAAGTGGTTACAAAAATCAGCGAAGCGGTCGCAAAAACACTCAGATCGGTCAGAATCCCGTAAGCGGAAGCGGACTCACTGCCTGAGAAGAAGCAGCCGTACCCGGTGTGGGAAGAATAATTTCGCAAGTGGTCCGAAAAAAAGCAGAAGAGGTCGCAATAAATCCTGAAGTGGTCACAAAAATCAGCGAAGCGGTCGTAATAACTCCCGAAACGGGTCGAATCCCGTTTGAGAAGCGGATCGGCTGCCCGAGGAAAAGCTGCTGGAATCGGTTGGGGGTCGAATAATTTCGTAAGTGATCCGAAAAAAAGCAAAAGTGGTCGCAAAAAATAGCAAAGTGGTTACAAAAATCAGCCAAACAGTCACCAAAATTCCCTTATCGGTCAGTATTCTCCTGGTAAAAGTAGATTCTTAATCCAGGCAGAAGCAAGATCGACTTTTTCTATAAAAATAATCTTAAATTAGAGGTATACCTTCTCCATTGCCGAAGCAACTCGTATAATAGAAGAAAAAGGAGTGTCCCTTTTTGATCGTAAAAGATAGAAAAATCCCCCGAAAAATTTTAATCTTCAAGGCTTTGTTAAGAAGACTGCCTTCAAATCATCCCAGCCGCAAAAAAATCGAAGAAGAGCTGTTAAAAAGTTATGCCGGCTATCGGGGAGAGCAATCGATTGACTACCACTTAACTTTTCTTCCGGCAGACAAGTATCATTTACTGCATGATCTCAGGCTTCAAAATCGCCAAAAGCATTATTTTCAAATGGATACTTTAATTTTGTCACCGCATTTTTTTCTGATCCTTGAAGTGAAAAATATCTCTGGAAGCCTGTACTTTGATCAGGTATTTCACCAGCTGATTCGTACAGTTGACGGCAAGGAAAAAGGATTTCCGGACCCTATTTTGCAGGTGAAGAAACAGGAGAAGCAGCTCAAATACTGGTTAGCAGATAATCATTACCCGAGTGTACCGATTGTCTCATTGGTCGTCATTAGCAATTCTTCGACAATTATAAGGTGCTCCCCTAATGAGAAAGAAATGAAAGAAAAAGTGATCCACTCCAATGCACTCCCTTTCAAGCTTGAAGCTCTCGAAGCATTACATAAAACAGTGAAATTATCGAATAAAGAACTGAAAAAAATTTCTCATCGCCTTTATAAAAATCATCAACCAATCCAACCTTCTATTCTGCAGCAATTCCAAATCGCAGAGAAAGACATTCTGACAGGTGTGCATTGTCCGTCTTGTGATCGACTGCCAATGAAAAGAGAAGAAGGCAAGTGGAAGTGTGATCATTGCGAAAACTCAAGCAATGATGCCCACCTTTCCTCATTAGATGACTACGCTCTTCTTTTTAGTACTGAGGTTACAAACCAACAAATACGCCGTTTCCTTCATATGAAATCCGTCAAGCAATCCAGAAGTCTATTAACATCCATGAATTTGCACAAAACAGGAATGACCAAAGGCAGAACATACCACCTCGAACCGCCGCAATCATTTTAAAAACCGATTCTTAGGTTTAGATCTGCTAAAAAGAGTTTAAATAATTCAGTAGATCAAAGCTTGAAAAGAGGTGTCCGCTTTGTTTTTTTATTTGCTCGACTTTATCTGGCTTATGCTCTTGACAGTAGCCGTAAAGGGTGCGATGAACGTTCTTGGCGGCCATTTTAGCAAATAGCTTTTTTCGTCTTGGTTTTTGCAGCATTTAAAAAAGCCAGCGTTCGCGAGAAGCTGGCTTTTTGTACGACGACTTATTTGTAAATTTTCACGCGATCTTCAAGTGGTAAAAATTCTTTTTCTCCTGCTGGGGCAACCGGTTTCCCAAATGGCATCTGGGCGATCATCTTCCAGCTTTCCGGGATGTTCCATTCTTTTTTTACATCTTCTTCAATGAGTTCTGTGTAATGCTGCAGAGTTGCGCCGTATCCTTCCAGCTCCAGTGCCGTCCAGACAACAAGTTGATGCATGCCTGATGTTTGTTGAGACCAGATTGGGAAGTTATGTGCATATGGTGCGAACTGTTCTTGCAAAGATTCGATCACTGTTTCGTCTTCGAAGAAAAGAATCGAACCGTATCCATTTTTGAAAGAATTGATTTTTTCTTCTGTTGGTGCAAATTGTTCAGCAGGTACGATTTTGCGTAACGCTTCTTTTGTAATATCCCAAAGTTTATCGTGCTGCTCGCCAAGTAGGACGACTACCCGTGAACTTTGTGAGTTAAAAGATGAAGGTGTATGTTTTACGGCATGCTCTACGATTTCTTGAATTTTTTCGTCTGATGCTACATTTTCCTTACTGATGGCATAAATTGAACGTCTGTTTTGAATCGCTTCATAAAAGTTTGTCATAGCTTTTGTCTCCTTATTCGAAAATAGTTTGCTGAAGCCTCCCATAAGTATTCACCTGTCTGACATAAGTTATAAGTAAGTTACTTTACGTAAGTAAGTATAAATAATTAACATAGTTACGTCAAGTAAGTTCGTTAAATAAAATTTAAGTACATGTCAAAAAGATTCTTATACTTAAAGAAAAACAGATGATTTTTGAGTATAATTACCTATAAAAGAAAATCACAGGAGAAGATGTGCTACGTGGGCCGTAAGCAAAAACACGGCAGCTTTTTCAAAAAAATGAGGCGGAAACTAGTTCTTTAGACTCGGAATTAATTGATCAATTTATCAACGAATCTCAGGTGGCTTCTGATCAGTTGCTTTCGGCGGTTGAAGAGGTCCATTCCGCGATGGACCGGCTAAAGCGAATTGCAGACAAATCGGTTACAGAAAGTGAAGGATTAAAGGAAAGTAGCGACAAAGCGATGGAGCAAATTCAAGATGCTTTTGCCACCTTGCAGCAGGTTTCCGCCGCAGCTGTACAAATAAAAGAAATATCCAGCCAGTTAAGTACTGATAGCAATGATTCGCTAGAGACTGTCAGCGATGTTAGAAAATCGTTGGCGAATACAAGTCAAATGGTTACTGAGCTGAAGGAATATAATCAATCCGTCAGTAAAAAAATTGCCGAGCTATCCCATCAAGCTTCAACGATTGAAGATATGAACAGCATCATCAAAGAAATTATCAAAAAAACGACAATGCTCTCGCTGAATGCATCAATTGAAGCAGCAAGAGCAGGGGAACATGGGAAAGGATTTTCAGTTGTCGCGCAAGAAATTAAATCGCTTTCCGATCAGAGCCGTGATGCAGTTAATCAGTCATCGCAGCTGCTCTCTGCCATTGAGGAGAGTGTTTGTGAGGTAGTGGAGTCCGTTGAAAATGAAAAAAGGGCAGTCGAAAAAGGAATTGACGAAATAGAAAAAATGTCAGCTCAGATGGAAGGCATATATCAAAAGAAAAAGGGTGTTCATCAACAAGTTGAACAAACAGAGAACGCCAGCATAAACCAATCAGCCATGTCACAAAATGCCGCTGCAAAACTTGAATTAGTTGTAAAGACGGTTCAGCTGACTCTTGATTTTGTGACATGAAATGGGCCTTCAGCACAAAGAGGTTGGATACCTGCAATCCATTGGCAAGGGACTGCATGAAACGTCGAATTCGTTAGCAGCTGCTATTCAAGGTATGAATGTAGAAAATAGGGCGATTACGAATGATATTCAAAATCTTGATACGCTGCAAAAGCTGCTTGCCAAAATATCGAGCCATCACGAGCTTCAAACACTCGATCCCCGGCTGCATCATGAAATATTGACATCTTATTTTAATGAAACCGCCGAAATTGAGGCTATTTGGTCAAATAAAACTGATGGTACATTTATTTTTTCAAAGCCTGAAGCGGGCTTGTTCAATGCG
Organism: Bacillus gobiensis; assembly: GCF_001278705.1. Classification (GTDB taxonomy): domain Bacteria; phylum Bacillota; class Bacilli; order Bacillales; family Bacillaceae; genus Bacillus; species Bacillus gobiensis. Next base: position 2,663,719 of record NZ_CP012600.1, on the reverse strand, counting down.
AAGCAAAGAGAATGGTGGAAACAAGCAATGGATGGAGCCGTTTATGTATCCGATCCGTATATTTCAGCGATCACGAAAGCCTCTTGTGTGACTCTTTCACAGGCGATCAAAAATTCAGAGGGAGAAACAATAGGCGTCATCGGTATGGATTTACACACAAAAATAGAACGGCAATAGCTAATTGCCGTTCTATTGATTACTTTCGTCGTTAGAAGGATAGCTAATAACTGGAGAATTGCCCGACCCATTGCCGCTATAATACTCGGGTACTTCTCCTGGAAAAAAGTAGTCGCCGATTTTGACTGTTGTCTTCATCGGTTCTTCAGAGGTTAATGAAGGAATAATGACTTGAATGTCGACATTCAGCTCGACTAATATTTCTAACCAGACATTATTGATCCCTTCACTTTTTGTATTCGTCTTCAATTGTGATTCTACGGTGCCGGCGAGCATCATTTCGATCGGAATTTTCGGGCCGGTATTGGCAAAAATGGTATTTCCGGTAGCCGCACCTAACGGGATATAATAGACTTTTAATTCTTTTTCATCGTCGTTTGCTTCTGAAAAATGGTTGGTCTTTTTCCCTATTTCCTCATGAATATCCTTAGTCAATCCTGTCAAAAATTCTTGATACACGGAAGGATTAAAGCTAATTGGCGAGTTTTTCCCATCCCCCTGGCTATGGCGGACAATTAGCTTATTAATATCAATTTTCTCGCGATTTTTTTCTATGGCTCCATTTATCGCGTCCGTTGCAATGCTTTTCACCTCAATTTTAGCAACCTTCATTAACATCGGTTCAATGATTCGATCCACAATCACAAATGTACAAATATTAAAGAAGAGCAATAGGATCAAAGAATAGATGAAAACTATTTTGAAAGGAACAGGCCCTTTTCGTCTCAATCGCTTTGGCCGGTAGATTTTTTTCAGCTCTGATCCTCCTCTCTTGAAACTTTGCTATATTTACAAGCCTATGCGAAAAATGCGAAAAGCTTTCCTTTTATCTAAGATGAAAATGACATGATATTCCCTTATAACAATTATTTCTGAATGGGTTCTGAAGAGCTTTTAGAGAAGGCAGGAATAATCTTATTCAGTATTTCGTCCAACGGCAGAGCATACTGCTGTGAAAGCTCAGAGAGAAATTGCTTTCCTTCTTCGGATGCATGAAGAACCATCGATAATATTTTCGAGTTCATTATTTCACTTGGAGGTAATGACAATGTATTTACTGCCCAATACAATCCATAAAGTTCAAAGTTACGCTGGATGGTTGCATGTTTGAGAAACAAATCCATGTATTTTTTGGCAAAAGCAATTCCTTCCAGCTGTACTTTACTCACATATTCAACGCCTTGCCATTGCAAATCACATGCGCAGTTCAGCCACCATGCAGGCTCAATCACCTCCTGTATCTTTCGGAGAACCCTTTGCTCAAAATTGGGTTTAAAGGATCAATTTTTTGCTCCTGCAAACAGATTTCCAGTAGTTCTGCTTCCATCGCAGCGACTGTCATTCCTTGACCAAATATCGGATCAAAAATGCAGAAAGCATCTCCTAAAACTAACAAACCAGATGGCCATCTCTCCATTTTTTCAAAGTGATGACGGTTCAATTCAGAAACGCGAAATCCTCGTGGTGGAGTGATTGGTTCAAACTCTTTGACGATTTCGGAGATGATCGGGCTTGGAAGCTGTGAAATCTCCAGTTCAAATTCTTCGGCATTTACAGGTAGATAGCAGCCCCTTGGACGATAAAGCAAAACCTCTGCTACATGATTTTCAATAAAGGAAAAGACTCCTGTAAAAGTTCCATTAGCAGGTTGGCCAGCGATGTTAATGACATCCCATTTGTCTGTCAGATGTATTTGGTGAGAAGCAAGCTTATAACGGCGAGTATTATAGCCGAGAGATACCTTTAAAAGATCCGGTTCTGGCACGTTGTATCCCAAATCCTCCAGCCATTTCGCGAGTTTAGAGGTGCGGCCGCTCGTATCAAATACCATGTCTGCGAAAAGTGTTTCCTCCTGCCCGATTTGGCCGCGTTCTCGGACACTGACCCCTGTGACAACTGTTTGCTCTGGATTCGTTACTAGACAGATGACATCTTGCTTCGAGAGAAAATGAACATTGGGTATCTTTTGCACGCGTTTTCGAATCACCCACTCTAGCAAAGATCGGCTAAACTTAATATCATTCCGTGGGTATTGCAGTGTGAGGCTTCCATATTGATTCATTTGATAAATGGTTTTATCTAGTGATGAAGGGGCTCCATAAGATAATAATTCTTCTTCGTACCCTAGAAAAAAACGTTCAAAAATTATTTTGCCACTCTCTGTGAAACGATGGGGATGAAAAGCCTGTGGAGTGTCTGAACGGACTTGCGGGTATTCTGGTAAATCGTCTTTATCAACGATAAGAACCTCTTCATAATAATCAGCAAGCACTCTCGCAGCCAGTAATCCGGCGATACTTCCCCCGATAATCAGAGCACGATCTGTTTTTCCTTGCGTAAGCTTTGAAGTAATCATAATAAGTTACCTCCAGTATTTTAAAAATGAATGATTTATTCATTCAAAAAAAGAATGTGATTTCTTTTCCTTTCTGTCAATATAAAACAAAAAACTTTACAATTCATATTGCAATTCAGCGGTCCGTATCTGGTAGTAAAGTTTGGAAAAAATGAGAGGTTTCATCCTCCTTTTGACGTACAACTAATTCTTCTTTCTCATTCACTAAGGTTCAGAAAAACCTAAAATTCTGCGTAATGATTCTATGCTCAGGGTAATAACTCTGCAGATAGATCGCTATAATGTTAAATAATGGGTTTTAAAAGAAACTATTTTACTAAGTTTTCTTCATTGGTATGCCTACAGAAAATGGGTCTACTCGCTTTTTCTTTCCTGTTTTACAATATGTTTACAGAATAATTTGAAAGCAGGCGTGCCCGCTCGAAGGTTGTTCTGAAATGAGAGGAGTGTGAATGATGAAGAAGAATCTATTAGCCTATCTCACGTTATTTCTTACAGCTGTTTTCATTTTTATATTTAACGGCTCTGCCTCAGCAGAAAGTACAAGCCTTAAATCAAAAGATTATATCGTAGGGTTCAAATCTTCTGAAATCGGTGCCATGTCAAACGAAGTTACCGTGTCTAAAGCCGGAGGAAAGTTAGAAAAGCAATTTTCAATCATTAACGCGGCAAAGGCGACTCTCACAGATAAAGCTGTGAAGGATTTGAAAAATAATCCCGCGGTTGCATATATTGAAGAGGATCATATTGCTACAGCCTATGAACAAGCTTATAAGCTGAAGCCATCTGCTCAAACGGTTCCATACGGAATCCCGCATATTAAAGCAGATCGTGTCCAAGCTCAAGGCTACAGTGGCGGCGGGGTAAAGGTGGCTGTTTTAGATACCGGAATTGATGCTTCCCATGAGGACTTGAATGTCGTTGGGGGAGCAAGCTTTGTTCCGAGTGAGCCAAGTCCATACAGTGATGGCAATGGCCATGGTACTCACGTATCTGGTACAGTTGCAGCATTAAACAATACGACCGGGGTGCTGGGGGTTGCTCCAGATGCTTCCCTATATGCCGTTAAAGTGCTGGACTCTGCAGGAAGCGGCTCTTACAGCGGCATTGTAAGCGGTATTGAATGGGCAACTGCAAACGGAATGGATGTCATTAATATGAGCTTGGGGGGATCATCAGGCTCAAAAGCATTGAAGCAAGCCGTAGATAATGCGTATGCAAATGACGTCGTTGTTGTTGCTGCAGCAGGAAACAGCGGTTCGTCTGGCGGAAGAGTAAATACAATCGGCTACCCTGCCAAGTACAGCTCCGTTATCGCTGTCGGCGCAGTGGATAGCAACAATAAAAAAGCATACTTTTCAAGCGTAGGAGATGAGCTGGAAGTGATGGCTCCGGGAGTCAGTGTTCAAAGTACATTACCTGGAAATCAATACACCGAGCTGGATGGAACGTCGATGGCTTCTCCTCATGTAGCTGGCGCAGCTGCATTAATTAAATCAAAGCATCCTGACCTTTCGGCAAGTCAAATACGTCAACGTTTATCCGACACAGCAGATTATTTGGGTGATCATTTTTATTACGGAAACGGAGTTATTAATGTAGAGGCTGCTGCGAATTAAGAAAATCAATTTCCCGGAAAAAGAACTTTTCCGGGTTTTCTTTTCCCTTTATTCAGAACATATGTTTGTTATCATTTTCGACTGATTTTAATGAGCCATATATGTTTTATCAAATTCATACGTGGTAACAACATAATGTAACAAAAATTAAGGAGGTATAAAAAATGGCTAACAACAATGATAACAAAATGAGTCGTGAAGAAGCAGGCAGAAGAGGCGGAGAGCAAACGAGCAAAAACCACGATAAAGAATTCTATCAAGAAATCGGTGAAAAAGGCGGAGAGCAAACAAGAAAGGATCACGATAAAGAATATTATCAAGAAATCGGTGAAAAAGGCGGAGAAGCAACCAGCAAGAACCACGACAAAGAACATTATCAAGAAATTGGCCGCAAAGGCGGTAGAAATTAAGAAGATTCTGGGGAGTTCAAAATGCTTTACGTTTTCTTCCTAGAAAAAAGGGTGACTCAGATAGGAAGCATGCTGCTCCTTTCTGTGTCACCCTTTTTAAACTGTTTTTTAATGCCGATAAATCTTCGTTATCTTCGGATAGCTCAACGAAATAGCCCTCTTCATCCATTTCAAATACGATTTCTAATTGTCGGCGGCTTCAGCCAGTCTGCCGAGTAAGCAATAGTAGGATGTCCGGTTGTACCGGCTCATAACATCGCCGGGATCCAAAGATATTACTTGGTAAACAATTTTTAGAGTGAGCTCAAGCTTATCCAGCTAGCGATAAACAATGGTTACACATCTCTTTTTTCACTCTGTTGTTCATTTCTTATTGACGTGAACTCCAAACGTGTTATTCTAAGTATGTGAAGTGTTTCACAATATCACAAATTTGAGGTGTTTTCTTTTGAAGAAAAAACCTATTTATGTGGAGATTCCTATTGATACAAGCATGGATCAATTGTGGGAATACACTCAAAATCCAATAAAGCATGAGGTATGGGACTTGCGCTTTACGAAAATTGAGTATTTGCATAACAAAAAGAATGAACCCCAACGATTTTTCTATGAAACGAATATCGGGTTTGGCTTGGCTGTTTCAGGGACCGGGGAGACGATTATTGAAATGAATAAAAACTCTGGAGATCGTGTTTCCTCGTTGAAATTTGGAACGGACCATCCCCTTTCGATCATAAAAGAGGGCAGGGGATACTGGAAGTACATACAAACCAAGAAAGGCGTTACTTTTTTGACTCAATATGATTACGATACGAATCACGGGTGGGCAGGAAAAGTGATCGATCGATGGATGTTTCGCCCTCTGCTAGGCTGGGCGACTGCATGGAGCTTTGATGCGCTAAAGATTTGGCTTGAAAAGGGTGATCATCCCCGACAGCTGTTTCGGCAATTTATTATGTATTGGATTTCTTCTGCTGTGGTCGCATTTGTCTGGATATATCATGGCCTGGTTCCGAAGCTGCTGTTTGTTCATCCTGAAGAAATAAGCATGTTTTCTGCGCTTTTTCCAGCTCTTCCAGCCACTACCACCAGTAAAAGGAATCGGGATATGTGAAATCATTTTTGGTCTTTTATGGCTCTTGCCCGTTAGGAGAAAAAACTGGTTTCTCATTCACATCGGACTTTTGCTGATGTTGACGGCCGCAGCAGCTTTCGCAGGAATCGGCGTATTTCTTCATCCTTTTAATCCTGCTTCTTTGCATGTGGCTCTCATTGGTATTTCCATCATCGGCTGGATAAATGCCGATAATCTTCCCAGTGCTGGAGACGCCAAAAGAAAGAGGGGATAATATGTCGATTTATCAAGCTATTTTAGGACATGATTTTCACATGCTCCATCCGAAATTGCGAAAACGTTATCTGATTACAGCTGATAAAGAGTTTAACGGAAAAGGGACCATGTCTGAAATATCCGGAGGTAACGCTTTTGTCCGCCTATTATTTAAATTGGCGCTGCCTTATCGTTGTTTTTATCCTGAGAGAGGGGAAAACATTCCGTTTTCAATCGTTAACCGTGCGATAGAAGCAGAAGACGGAACAGCTGGAGTCCTTTGGAATCGAACTTTTTCATTTGGTAAAAAAAACAGATATTTTGACGCGAAGATGATACTTGATGATGAAAAAGATGAAATCATTGATTTTTTTGGACAGCCGCCGTTTTTTATCAGCACCCTGGAGTTTTCTGTAGAAAGTGATGGCTCGCTCGTCATCACATCAGATAAGCAGTGGCTATACGTGTTCAAAAAACGAATTCCTCTTCCGAAAATGCTTTACGGCTACACTCTGGTGAAAGAATCGTATGATGACAAAAACGACTGCTATCTCATAGAGGTTCATGTTGATAATCCCCTTTTTGGCACATTATTTTTTTATAAAGGAAGCTTTCGGGAATTGGAGGAATCAATTTGAACCGTACAAACGGCATTGCCGGCTGGATATTGTTTGTTTTATTTTTGGCCTGTACTTATCAGCAATTTTTGATCGCAGAAACGCTAGTCTTGGCATCAATTTTGATATTTGTACCTGCCGTTATGAAGCTTACTTCACATTCATACAGAAATGGGAAAGAGCCTTTTCTAAAAAAAGCCGTGATTGGTTTGTATCCATTTGCCGCTGCTGCCGCAACTCTGGCTTTTCTGTTTGATTCTGTTTATTTTGCATCTGGTTGGTTTCTCTACACTGGACTTCTGGCATTATATGGGTTTCAAAGACTGGCAGAAAGAGGGTTTGCCAATATAGAAGAAACGTCAATCGATGCAGGATTTATGTACTTGGTTCTTGGAGGTTTCTGGTTTACTGCTTACGTAGGAGAATTCGAGATTATGAATTTTGGCCCGTTGATCCTTTTGTTAACGGCTGTCCACTTTCATTATTCTGCTTTTTTGCTGCCAATCTTCAACGGATTATTGGGGAGAAGGTTGACGTCTTTCCGCAGGGTATATGCCTGCGTGACTTGGATACTTCTTCTCTCTCCTCTAGTGATTGCTGCTGGGATTTCTTTTTCCAGGCAGCTTGAATTTGTTTCAGTTTTTTTATATACAGCTTCTCTTTATGTATACGGCTTTCTTGTTTTAAAGACACCTTTCTCACGGCGAATCGCCAAGATGTTGGTTGGATTCTCGTCGTTCATATTGCTGCTGACGATTTTCTTTTCCCTGATTTACTCCTTTGGCGTGCTTCGGCAGCAAGCCACATTTACAATTGAAAATATGATTTGGATCCATGGCCTTGTTAACGCAGCAGGTGTCATCGTTCCTGCCTTAGTTGGTTGGAGCCTGGAAAAGCCAGCCGCAGCTTATTCATTTTACGGACTCCCTTTGAGCGAAATAAAGGGTTCTGGCAATATAGGCGAACGATTTTTAGAGAAAGAGAATTTAGTATCGGAAGCAAACTGCACAGGTTTGGTCGATCAAATAGCTGACTTTTATTCTGTTGATTTCAAAGGGACTGATCCCCTGATAAAGGATTTCTATGAGCAGACAGAAAATTATCAGCTTTATGCACAAGTGACTTGGAAAGGCTGGTTTCGGCCATTTCTTGCAATCTATTCTTTTTTCAGCAAGCGAATGGGTCAGCTTTATTTGCCGCAGCACGCAGAATGGGAGGAAATGACGGGAGAATTAAAAGGGGTTGATTCCAAACAAGATGGCAGAGAAAAAGTCCGTGCCTGGGTCAGATGCAACCAACGCGGGGAAGCGATTTTTCTTGCATTATACAGCAAGCATTCGTATCAAAATGAGACATATATGAACGTTGCATTGCCGCTCCCCTTTGCAAGTATGACCGGAATATTGAAGCCCTACGGAACGAAGAATGGCGGGCTCCTTTTAACGAGCAAACGCCGGAAAGACGGGTGGGGGGACGAAGGAATCTATTTGAACAAGCTCCGTCTCCCGCTTGAAGAATCGTTTGATTTATCCGCAGATGGCAGCCAGGAGCTGTCGGCTGTGCACCGGATGTGGATTGTTGGATTGCCATTTTTAACAATTGACTACATCATCAGAAAAAAAGACCGGTTTAAAAAGGCTTAAGCGGTTTCCACCAGTCCTCGTTTTGCATATACCAGGTGATTGTCTCTTTAAGGCCATCAGTAAAGCTGATTTCGGGCTTCCATCCGAGGCTGTTTATTAATTTTGATGAATCAATCGCATAGCGATAATCATGGCCCGGCCTATCTGCGACGAACTCAATGAAAGAGGATGGAAGTCCAAGTTCGTATAAAATCAATTCAGCTAATTCAATATTGCTCCGTTCATTGCTGCCTCCTACATTGTAGGTTTCGCCCAAACTGCCCCGATGAAGAACAGCATCAATTGCTGAACAGTGATCCCTTACATGAATCCAGTCGCGAACGTTTTTACCGCTTCCGTATACAGGAAGTTGTTTTTTTACTAAAGCATTCGTAATAAAAAGGGGGATCACCTTTTCCGGATGTTGAAATGAACCATAATTATTTGAGCATCTTGTTATGACTACCGGCAGCCCGTACGTTTTGTAATAGGCTCTGGCTAAAAGATCTGCTCCGGCTTTACTGGCTGAATATGGACTGTTAGGCAGGAGAGAATCAGTTTCTTGAAATGATCCAGTATCTCCAAGGCTTCCGTAAACTTCATCGGTTGAAATCTGGATGTATCGATCGACTTGAAATGTGAGAGCCGCATCCAACAATACTTGTGTACCGCCTAAATTCGTCTGTGTAAAACGGCTGCTGCTTTGTATGCTTTTGTCAACGTGGGTTTCAGCCGCAAAATGCACGATAATATCAATGGAATGCTTGCGCATCGTTTCATGCAACAGCTCGGAGTCGTTTATACTTCCCTTGACAAAGATATGCTTGCTGTTTCCTTCTATCTCACGGAGCGTTTCCAGGTTTCCGGCATACGTGAGGAAATCATAGTTCACAATCAAGCACCCGGGATATGTGGAAAGCATATATTTAACAAAGTGGCTTCCAATAAAACCTGCTCCGCCAGTTACTAATATATTCATAGTATCACCATTCAAAAATATTTTTGCTACCTAGTATTATACACTTGAAAAGGGTTTCAAACCGAATTTCTTTTTAACTTGGGCAGTTTGTGGAATAATCTTCATAGGATAAAATGAATGTCACGATAGGGAGAAGATCAATATGAAAATAGGAGTTTTTTTGGGTAGTGCAAGACGGGAAGGCAACACGGAGGAACTTGTCAATCGGGTGATTAAAAATATTGATGCAGATGTATTCCATTTGCTTGATTATCGGATTGAACCGATTGTAGATATGAGACATACGGAGCAGGGTTTTTCGCCTGTAGACGATGATGCAGAAGACTTGGTAAAGAAAATGCTTGAGTATGATGTGCTGATTTTTGCTACTCCGCTCTACTGGTACACGATGTCGGGGCATATGAAAAATTTTATCGATCGGTGGTCGCAATTTTTAAGGAGCGAGTCACTTGGCTTCTTACCTAATATGAAACAAAAGAAAGCTTACCTCATAGTTACATCCGGGGATAAGAGAAAAATTACGCCGCTGCCATTGGTTCAGCAATTTCAATACATATGCCAATTTATAGGAGTGGAATTTGTAGATTATTTACTTGGCACAGGCAATAAGCCAGGAGAGATAGTTGATGATTCTTCCGCCCTTGCAAAAGCGGAAGAATGGAATGCAATATTTAGAAATATGTAGAAAGGCGAGGCGCTGTTGTCCTCGCTTTTTTTACTGCAGTTTTCCTCTTTATTTTTTTAAAATCCAGCCGATATAAAAGATAGAAAATGATAGGAGCTGATCCCTGCTAATGCCAATTGACAAAGTGACATCGTTATCCAATCGTACGATAGAAGCTTATCATTCTAGGACATCAGGTATTCGCACAGAGGATTATCAGCAGAATGAAGAAAAATTGACAAGTGATGAAACGAACCTTAAAAAGACGGTACAGGCAGCAAATGAGCTTCTGGAGCCGACACAGGTACATATTCAGTTCGAGCTCCATGAGAAGCTGGATGAATATTATGTAAAAGTTATCAATACAAAGACAGATGAGATAATCAAGGAAATCCCCACAAAAAAATGGCTTGATTTTTATGCCGCTATGGTTGAGTTTATGGGGTTTTTAGTCGATAGATCGATATAGGAAAGGAGACAGTCATCATGAGGATTGGCGGATTAGCATCTGGAATGGATATAGATTCAATGGTTGGAGAATTAATGAAGGCGCAGCGTATGCCACTGGACAAGCTAAATCAAAAAAAGCAGGTTCTTGGTTGGCAGCGCGACCAATACCGGGATATTAACAAGAAAATGGCCGATTTAGATACATATATATTTGATAAGATGGCTCTTTCAAATACGTATAACAAAAAAAAAGTGACGAGCTCTGGTGAAAGCAAGGTTACAGCACGTTCCATTAATTCAACACAAAATTATTCGGCAAAAATACAAGTAGACAAGCTTGCGACATCAACGACATATAAATCGGGAGATATTACGAAGTTTACCCAGGGAGATCATGCGCTGGAATTTCATGTGACAGATCCGGGGAACTCCCAAGCAAATCCAGACCCTGTGAAAATTAATATCGCATCAACAGATACACTGGACGATATTGTCAAAAAAATTAACGGGTCAGAACTCGGCGTCACCGCGATGAAGGAAAAGATATTAGACTCAAGCACAGGGGAATATACCGAAACGATTGCCTTTACCTCCGTAAAAACTGGAAAAGGCGGCAAGATTGAAGCTGCAGATGATGCGACCGCGAACTTTATGAGTTCTTCTCTAGGTTTTTCGTTAAATGGGCGTGAACTGAATTCACTTCAACTAGGGGAAAATGCCAAAGTAAAAGTAAATGGCTTTGACATGGAAAAAACATCAAACCAGTTCGCCATCAACGGAATGGAGTACACCCTTTTAAATACGACGTCTTCAGAATTGACAATATCAAGCGAAACGGACACTGATGGTATTTATGACACGATTAAAGAATTCGTTGATAAATACAACGGCTTGATCGATGAAGTCAATCAGAAGGTGAACGAGTCACGTTATCGGGATTATCAGCCTTTAACGGCAGAGCAAAAGAAAGAAATGAGCGAAGATGAAATAAAACTGTGGGAAGAAAAAGCAAAGAGCGGATTGCTGAAAAATGACAGCATCTTAACAAGCGGTATGAATGGGATGAGAATGGACTTTTATTCCGGAGTGAAAAGTGATGGCACAACTCAGCAGCTGACTGAATTCGGAATTTCAACTTCGAGTGTGTATCAATTACGAGGCCATCTTGAAATTGATGAAGATCAATTGAAACAAAAAATCAAGGAAGATCCAGAATCGCTGCAACAGCTTTTCGTTGGAGGAGGCAGGAATGCGTCTTATGAAGAAAAGGGCATCGCTTACCGTTTGCGGGCGACGATGGATACGACCATGAAGCAAATTGAAAATAAAGCGGGAAATACGACGAAGTCAAATAATCAGTTTTCGATCGGAAAAAGCCTTGATGATGTTGACAAGCAGGTGAATCGTTTTGAAGACAGGATGAAGCAAGTCGAAGATGGGTACTGGAGGCAATTCTCTGCGATGGAAACAGCGATTCAGCGAATGAATGAACAATCAGCATATATGTCTCAGCAATTCGGAAGTTTAGGAGGATAATAGATGGCAATGAAAAACCCTTTCACAGCCTACCAGCAAAATTCAGTCAATACAGCATCACCAGGAGAATTAACACTTATGCTGTATAACGGCTGCCTGAAATTCATAAAACTGGCGGCACAATCAATACAAGAGGGTGCGATAGATCAAAAGAACGAAAACTTGGTGAAGGCTCAAAACATAATTCAAGAATTACAGGTAACGCTTAACCGTGACGTTACGATCTCAGAGCAATTCGCCATAATTTATGATTACATTTACCGCCGCTTGGTGGACGCGAATGTGAAAAATGACCTTTCCATTCTGTTGGAAGTGGAAGGATACATTATTGAATTTCGTGACACATGGAAGCAGGCCATCCAAATAGACAGACAAGAACGGCAAAAATCAGGCGGGTTTAAGTAATGGGCAGCACAGCCACACTGTTTAAAGAGACTAAATCATTCATGGAAATGCTTGAAGGTGAAAAAGACAGTGATTTGCAGATTCAGGAAATTGAAGAATTTATTGACATGAGAGAAGAGTTGATCTACGACATTAAGCCGCCTCTTTCTCAAAACGAGCAACAACAAATGAAACAGCTTTTAGAATGGAATTCAGACCTTTTAATCCAATTCACCAGCTTGAAGAAATCAATAATGAAAGATATCGGGCAAGCAAAATTAAAACGGGTCACTAGAAATCGCTACATAACGCCTTATGCTCAAAGTCAGATCGATGGCCGTTATTATGATAAACGCAAGTAGGAAATCCATAAGTCTAAATGCGGATAATCTGAGTGAGTAAGCTGTACGGTTGAACCGGCAGCTTTTTTTCATAAAAATCGGAGCATATAGACTCTGTCCGAAAGAATATGTTTATTTAAGCAGAAGAAGAGTACATTTCAATTAAAGTTACAAAATTCAGGAAATAACAACAAATTTCATGTTTGTGCAGGGTTTTTCGAGGGAAATGGAGAAATAGGTTACATATCCTTAACCTAAAGGAGGCTTCTTTTGATGGAGTTTATTATTAGAGGGGAAAACATTGATGTGACATCAGCGTTAAAAGAGCATGTAGAGCGAAAAATCGGCAAAATGGAAAGGTACTTTGAAAAAAGCGTCAATGCCATTGTAAATGTCAATTTAAAATTTTACAGTGACCAAGAATCGAAGGTAGAAGTGACCATTCCAATGACCGATTTAGTGTTAAGGGCAGAAGTGCATAACGAGGATATGTATAACGCAGTTGATCTAGCTTCCGGCAAACTGGAAAGGCAAATTCGCAAACATAAAACGAAAGTCAACAGAAAAGTCCGGGAACTGGATACACCTAAGCATTCATTTGAAAACGGAGCAGCTAACGGAGAAGCTGCAGCTGCCGCAGAAGAAATAGAGGAAGACCGGCCTGAGATTGTCAGGCAAAAAAGGTTTAATTTAAAACCGATGGATAATGAAGAAGCAATTCTGCAAATGAATATGCTGGGACACAATTTTTTTGTTTTTACAAATGCCGAAACCAATTTAACGAATGTTGTTTATAGAAGAAACGACGGAAAATACGGATTGATTGAGCCGACTGAATAACATCTTATGAAAAAGACTGCCTCCTACAGGAAAAACTGGAGGCAGTCTTTTGTATATGGTTTGGAAATATCATAAGATGTGATAAAATAAATCTAGACACATTAACCTATGCCAGTTTTATCATCCTGTTTAGGTATGGGACAAGAGGAGCGTTTATACATGCTTGGAATTTTAAACAAAGTGTTTGATCCGACGAAACGTACATTAAACCGTTATGAAAAAAAAGCGAATGAAATAGATGCATTAGGCAAGGAAATGGAACAACTGTCTGATGATGAATTAAGGAGTAAAACCGCAGATTTCAGAGAGCGGCTGGATAAAGGAGAAGGGCTGGACGATCTTCTAACGGAAGCCTTTGCGGTTGTAAGAGAAGCCTCTAAACGAGTGACGGGCATGTACCCTTTCAAAGTACAGCTTATGGGCGGGGTAGCACTTCATGAAGGCAATATTTCAGAAATGAAAACCGGGGAAGGAAAAACGCTGACTTCCACCATGCCGGTTTATTTAAACGCGCTTTCTGCCAACGGTGTTCATGTCGTTACCGTTAACGAATATTTGGCTAGCCGCGATGCCGAGGAAATGGGTAGAATCTTTGAATTTTTAGGGCTGACAGTTGGTTTGAATTTAAACAGCTTATCAAAAGCTGAAAAAAGAGAAGCCTATGCAGCGGATATCACCTATTCTACCAATAACGAGCTTGGTTTTGATTATTTACGGGATAACATGGTGTTGTATAAAGAAGACATGGTACAGCGGCCGCTGAATTTTGCCGTTATTGATGAGGTCGATTCGATTCTTGTCGATGAAGCGAGGACACCATTAATTATTTCCGGCCAGGCTGCTAAATCAACAAAGCTGTATGTGCAAGCAAATGCTTTTGTCCGTACTCTCAAAAAAGAAGACGACTATATTTATGATGTAAAAACAAAAGGTGTACAGTTAACTGAAGACGGAATGACGAAAGCCGAAAAAGCATTCGGAATTGACAACCTATTTGATGTGAGAAATGTAGCCTTAAACCACCATATCGGCCAGGCATTAAAAGCACACGCATCCATGCAAAAGGATGTTGATTACGTTGTTGAGAACGGCGAAGTCATCATCGTTGATTCATTTACGGGTCGTTTAATGAAGGGGCGCCGATACAGTGATGGCCTGCATCAAGCCATTGAAGCGAAAGAAGGTTTGGAAGTACAAAACGAAAGCATGACACTAGCGACGATTACGTTCCAAAACTATTTCCGGATGTACAATAAAATTGCTGGTATGACGGGTACTGCGAAAACAGAGGAAGAAGAATTCCGCAATATTTACAATATGCAGGTTGTCTGTATTCCGACCAACAAAGAGATAATCCGTGATGATCGCCCGGACTTAATTTACCGCTCAATGAAGGGGAAATTTAATTCAGTTGTAGAAGATGTTGCTCAGCGCTACATGACAGGCCAGCCTGTTCTTGTAGGGACAGTTGCTGTTGAAACGTCAGAGCTTATTGCTAAAATGCTGAAAAATAAAGGAATCCCCCATGAAGTATTAAATGCAAAAAACCATGAACGTGAAGCACAAATAATTGAAGCGGCCGGCCAAAAAGGGTCTGTCACAATTGCCACGAACATGGCTGGACGCGGAACCGACATTAAATTAGGTGAAGGCGTAAAGGAACTGGGAGGACTTGCCGTTATCGGGACTGAACGCCATGAATCAAGACGGATAGACAATCAGCTGAGAGGTCGTTCAGGTCGTCAGGGAGATCCGGGAATTACGCAATTTTACTTATCTATGGAGGATGAACTCATGCGCAGATTTGGTGCGGAGCGGACGATGGCGATGCTCGACCGGTTCGGCATGGACGACAATACTCCGATTCAAAGCAAAATGGTTTCGCGAGCGGTTGAATCTTCCCAAAGACGCGTAGAAGGCAACAACTTTGATTCCCGTAAGCAGCTGTTGCAATATGATGATGTTCTTAGACAGCAGCGCGAAGTCATCTATAAGCAGCGTTTCGATGTCATTGAGTCGGAGGATCTGCGTTCAATTGTTCTCGACATGATCCGCTCTTCAATGGAGAGGACTGTCGCTTCGTTCACACCAAAAGAAGAGCTTCAGGAAGAATGGAACCTGGATGGGCTTGTTGAACAAATTAATGCGATTTATTTGGATGAGGGCGCTTTGGAAAAAAGCGATATTTTCGGTTTAGAGTCTGAAGAAATATCAGAACGAATCATGGATCGCATTGAAACGAAATATAGTGAGAAAGAAGAAAATTACGGCGTTGAACAAATGCGCGAGTTTGAAAAAGTCATCGTGCTTCGTGCAGTAGATTCCAAGTGGATGGATCATATCGATGCGATGGATCAGCTTCGCCAAGGTATCCATTTACGGGCTTATGCGCAAACAAATCCTTTACGCGAATATCAAATGGAAGGCTTTGCGATGTTTGAAAACATGGTCGCTTCGATTGAGGATGATGTGGCAAAATACGTCCTGAAGGCAGAAATTCAAAATAACCTCGAACGAGAAGAGGTCATACAAGGGCAGACTACCGCACATCAGCCGAAAGAAGGCGATGAAGAAAAAGCTGCGAAGAAAAAACCAGTCCGTAAAGTGGTGGACATTGGACGAAACCAGCCATGCCATTGCGGAAGCGGGAAAAAATATAAAAATTGCTGCGGCAAAGCAGAATAAAGTGAATAAATCTTAGCTCTAACGGTCAGTTGATCCCTCGCGTAACATCAATCCTACGGCCTGTTAGAGCTGGAAACACGTGGCAGCCAAGTGCTGCCGTTCTTGTCGCATATAACAATTTTATGAGGTGAAGAGATGGAATTAGTAGAAATTCGTCAGGAATTAGAAAATATGGCTGCAAGGCTGGCTGACTTTAGGGGGTCTCTTTGACCTCGAAGTCAAAGAAGCAAAAATTAGTGAGCTAGAGAACCAGATGGCTGATCCTTCCTTTTGGGACGATCAACAAAAAGCGCAGTCTGTCATTAACGAAGCCAATGCGCTTAAAGAGTACGTAAATTCTTATCAAAGTCTAAGTGAATCTCACGAAGAACTGCAAATGACACACGATTTATTAAAGGAAGAAGCAGATCAGGATCTTCAAAATGAACTAACAAAAGAAGTGAAAAACCTGACCAAAGAATTTAATGAATTTGAGCTTCAGCTTTTGCTAAGTGAGCCTTATGACAAGAACAACGCTATATTAGAGCTTCATCCTGGCGCAGGAGGAACAGAGTCACAAGATTGGGGAGCCATGCTTCTCAGAATGTATACGCGCTGGGCTGAAAGAAAAGGGTTTAAAGTCGAAACTCTTGACTACCTGCCTGGAGACGAGGCAGGCATTAAATCTGTTACGCTGCTCATTAAGGGACATAACGCCTACGGGTATTTGAAGGCGGAAAAAGGCGTACACAGGCTTGTCAGGATCTCGCCGTTTGATTCCTCCGGACGCCGCCATACGTCATTTGTTTCCTGTGACGTCATGCCTGAATTCAATGAAGAAATCGATATTGACATTCGAACGGAAGATATTAAGGTTGATACGTATCGTGCAAGCGGGGCAGGCGGCCAGCACGTCAACACGACCGACTCCGCCGTACGGATTACACACATACCGACCGGAGTTGTGGTAACCTGCCAAACGGAGCGTTCACAAATTAAAAACCGCGAACGTGCGATGAAAATGCTAAAGGCAAAGCTTTATCAACGACGTATTGAAGAGCAGCAGGCTCAGCTTGATGAAATTCGTGGAGAACAAAAAGAAATCGGCTGGGGCAGCCAGATCCGTTCCTATGTATTCCATCCCTATTCGATGGCCAAAGACCATAGAACGAATACTGAAATGGGAAATGTGCAAGCGGTTATGGACGGCGATATTGAAATATTTATTGACGCTTATTTACGTTCAAAAATTTCGTAATGGTAAAACATCCTTAAGGGGATGCTTTACCATTTTTTTAATTGTACGAGAAGCAGCATGAAAAAAGATATGAGCATAATCGCGCCTACCCAGAGCCAGGCCAAATGCATGTTTCCGGAATCTAAGGCCACATAAATCGCTGTCGGAATCGTTTGTGTTTGCCCTGGAATATTCCCCGCAAACATAAAAGTTGCCCCGAACTCCCCTAAAGCACGGGCAAAGCTTAACACACTGCCGGACAGAAGGGATCTGGCAGCAAGAGGAACTGAAAGATAAAGAAAGACTTTCCACTCACTGCCTCCGTCCACTCTTCCTGCTTCTTCAACTGCGGAATCGATGTCCGCAAACCCGGATTTTGCTGTTTGATACATCAGTGGAAAAGCGACGACCAATGATGCAATTACTGCCGCCCACCAAGTAAAAATGACAGGCTGATCGAACAGCTGTTCAATTCCTTGTCCAATTATACTGTTCCTGCCAAAGATGATAATTAAAAAAAATCCAACTACAGTAGGCGGAAGAACGAGCGGAAGCATAATCAACGTTTCCACAGCTGCTTTCCCGCGAAAAGTAGCCCGTGCCATCAAACGGCCTGTGAGGGTACCTAATAAGATAATAAAAACGCTGGAAAGCATTGCAACCTTTAGCGAAAGCTGAACCGGAGCCCAAAATTCAGCCGAGCCTAGATTATTTAGTAGAGAATCCATATTTGTCCAATGTTTGTTTAGCTTCCCTGCCCAGGAGAAAGGAGAGAAAAGCTTTCGCTTCTTCCTGGTGCTTAGAATCGCTGATGACTCCTGCAGGATAAATGATCGGCTGGTGCGTGTCTTCCTTTGCTGTTTCTACTGTTTTCACATTGTTGGAAATGAGGGCATCCGTTTGATAAACAATCCCCGCCTCAACATTTCCTGTTTCTACATAAGACAGAACCTGGCGGACATCCTTTGCGTACACAGCCTTTGGCTCCACTTGATTCCACAGACCCATATTTTGGAGAGACTGTTTCCCATATGCTCCTGCAGGGACGGTCTCGGGCGTACCAAGAGCAATTTTTGTGACAGAATCATCTGCAAGCGCCTGAAACGATGTGATCGAAGAATCCTTTGGAACAATAAGGACAAGCTTGTTGCCTGCTAAACGAATGGCATCCTCTTTTGAAATGATCTTATCATCCACAAGCAATTGAAATTTATCCTCGGCAGCTGAGATAAATAAATCAACTGGTGCCCCTTGGGAGATTTGTTGCTGCAAGGCACCAGAACCGCCAAAATTAAACGTCAACTCAACCTCTGGATGCTCTTTTTGATAGGCTTCCTGAATATCTTCCATGGCATCCTTTAAACTCGCGGCTGCAGAGATTGTCAGCTGTACCTTATCTGTAGAAGCAGTCCCGCATGCGGTGAGAAGGAAGAATAAACTTAAGGATAATAGTAATAACTGAGAACGCTTCAACCATAAAACCTCTCTTTGTTTTGTAATAAAGTGAACCTTCAATCAGTGGGGAGCGGTGCATAGGATATGCTAGTGAAGGCGCACGAACAAGACGCCTGAGCTTTTAGCCTTCGTATCCTCCCCCACTGATTGTTAGGTGAACCAATCGGGCTTTTACGGGCAGTTGACCTCCACCTGCACTTCTTTAGTGGTGGCCTAAAGTTTTCGAGGTGGAGGGCTTACTGCCCGTTATTGCGGGATAAACCAATTATAACTGAAATCGAAGGTATTTCTAAATCATTTATCGAATGGTTAATCATTGAAGGAGATGATCATTTGATTGCAAAAAAACGAACCACACCGCTGCAGCTTTATGCACTAGAATCTTTAATTTCCCGCATGAGGCAAAAACATAAAAAGCGCAGTGACATAGAAGGAGATTTAACAAAACGGAAAACTGGCTTTAAAGGAGAACTGGCACTGGACTATGAGCTCGGAAAACTTCAGGGTAATAACTATTATATATTTCAAGACCTCAGATTAAAATCAGGCCATCTTTACTTTCAGTTAGACACTCTTTTGCTGACGAAGCACTTCGGGCTCATTTTAGAAATCAAAACTACCATCTAATGAAGTAAATAATCCAGCAAAAATTACTACTTTACCCCGCTAATACGTTATCCTGGTGTTGTTCAAATAAATGAGTTCAGATGTTATACTTCCAAATGGTGATTTACTAACTAGAAAGAAGGATATTTTGATGGTGAAAAAAGTACTTCATTTGGACGTATTTCGGGATTATTTATATATTTTTGTTGGATCAGCAATTGTGGCGGTTACTTTTAATGTTTTTCTCCTTCCGAATCACATTGCGGCTGGCGGAATCAGCGGAATTAGTACGATCATGGAGTCGTTTGGATTTGAAGCGGCTTTTGTGCAATGGGGATTGAATATTCCGCTGTTTATTGCCGGTTTCTATGTGCTGGGCGGGAAATACGGATTAAAAACCTTGGCCGGCTCCATATTTTTGCCGTTCATCGTTTACATGTCAAAGGATCTTGGACGGGCAACCCACAATGAATTGCTGGCTGCGATTTTTGGAGGCGTTGGAGTAGGAATCGGAATTGGTCTTGTGTTCCTTGGAAAAGGATCAACCGGGGGAACGGCACTAGCCGCGCAGATCATTCATAAATATACAGGTTTGACACTTGGAACTTGTTTGGCTTTTATTGATGGGCTTATTGTTCTGTCCGCTGCTTTCGTATTTAATCTGGAGCAGGCGCTGTTTGCGATGATCGGCGTTTACGTGTCGAGCAAAACGATTGATATTGTACAGGTTGGCTTCAACCGTTCCAAAATGGCGATGATTATAACGAACGAGGAAGCTGCTGTGCGAGATGCCGTTCTTCATCGAATTGACAGGGGAATCACGAAAATATCAGCCCAAGGCGGGTATACAGATGATGAGCGGCCCATTTTAATGTGCGCAGTTGGACAAGCAGAGTTTACAAAATTGAAACATCTTGTGAAAAGCATTGATGAGTCTGCATTTGTTATTGCCATGGATGCGGCAGAGGTGCTTGGAGAGGGTTTCAAACGCGCATAAACAGGTTATAATGGATTCATCATTGCCAATAAGGGAGATGAACCATTTTATGAAACGCAAACTTTTCACGCTAGCTGTATTTCCTGCGATCCTTTTATTGGGTGCTTGCGGAGCCGGGGATAATGATTCCGATTCATCAGATAAGAACAATGAAACGGCAGGAAATGGTGAAGATCTATATCAAGAAAGCTGCATCGGCTGTCACGGACAGAATCTGGAAGGGTCTTCCGGACCTAATTTGCAGAAGGTTGGGGCAAAGTACTCAGAAAGCGAAATTGTAGATATTATTAACAACGGACGGGGCAACAACATGCCTGGAGGGCTTGTCAGTGAAGAAGAAGCCACGGAATTAGCCAATTGGCTTTCTGAGAAAAAATAACGTGAAAAATCAGGAAAAAGGGAAAACCGAGATCAAAAAATTGACCTCGGTTTTTTTTCGATTTTATTCGACAACATCCGACTTTTGAAATATAATTGTAATGTCAGTGTGAGTTTTCATAAAGTATAATGGAAATTGTTGAAATTTGAAAAAGATCGTCAAAGTTTGTATTTATTTTTAAAACACTCTGCCGATATATAAATTGTAGTTTACTATAGATAAATTGTTTTTTTATGGACAGAAAGATACATATTGCTCCGAACAGTATGACCGGGTAAACAACTTAAAAGATTAGGTGATCGCATGATAGAGATGAAAGACGTTTACAAAACTTATTCTAATGGCGTATCTGCAATCGCCGGATTAAGTGTCACTATACATCCTGGAGAGTTTGTCTATATCGTTGGTCCCAGCGGTGCAGGCAAATCGACATTTATTAAAATGATATACCGCCAAGAAAAGCCTACAAAAGGTAAAATTGTAATTAACAGCTTGAACCTTGCGGATATAAAAGAAAAAGAAATTCCTTTTTTAAGGCGGAAATTAGGGGTCGTGTTTCAGGACTTTAAACTGTTGCCAAAGCTCACAGTGTTTGAGAATATTTCATTTGCGCTTGAAGTGATCGGAGAGCATCCAAAAGTAATTAGAAAAAAAGTGCTTGAAACACTGGATCTCGTTCAACTGAAGCATAAGGCGCGGCAATTTCCAGACCAGCTTTCCGGCGGGGAACAGCAGCGGGTATCGATTGCAAGATCAATTGTTAATAGTCCGGACATCGTTATTGCAGATGAGCCGACTGGAAATTTGGATCCGGATACTTCATGGGAAATTATGAGGACTCTTGAAGAGGTTAATAATCGCGGAACCACTGTTGTGATGGCAACTCACAACAAAGAGATCGTAAACACGATGAAGAAAAGAGTTATTGCTATAGAAGATGGTCTAATTGTGCGTGACCAAGCGAGAGGAGAGTATGGCAATTATGAATAGAACTCTCGTTAGGCACATTCGCGAAGGCTTGAAATCACTTGGAAGAAATTCATGGATGACCTTTGCGTCTATTAGTGCTGTAACAGTAACCCTGCTGCTGGTTTGTGTATTTATAGTCATCATGTTCAACTTGAACAATATGGCAACAAACGCAGAGCGGCAGGTAGAAATCAAAGTATTGGTAGAACTGACTTCCGAGCAAAACGATCAAGATAAACTGCAGTCACAAATTGAGAACATAGATGGCATTGAAAACGTCAGGTTTTCTTCAAAAGAACAAGAGCTTGAACAGCTGATTGACAGTCTTGGAGAAAATGGCCAGACGTTTGCGATGTTTGATCAAAGCAATCCTTTATACGATGCGTTTATTGTGAAAACAACAAACCCAAGGGATACGCCGAAGGTTGCTGCTGAAATTGACAAACTGGATCAAACATACAAAGTAACCTACGGTCAGGAAGAAGTCAGCCGCCTATTTAGAATTGTAGAAGTGTCACGAAATATTGGCATCGCTCTGATCATCGGATTGGTGTTTACTGCCATGTTTCTGATTTCTAATACGATTAAAATCACAATTTTTGCGAGACGGAAAGAAATCGAGATTATGAAATTAGTAGGTGCGACTAATGGGTTTGTGCGCTGGCCGTTTTTCATTGAAGGATTATTGCTAGGTGTATTTGGAAGTGTCATTCCGATAGCGATCCTTTTGAGCAGCTACAATTCTTTGATTGAGTGGATTGCTCCTCGTGTTCAAGGCTCGTTTATCACCCTTCTCCCATACAATCCGTTTGTTTTTCAGGTTTCACTGATTTTGATTGCTATTGGAGCAGTAATTGGTGTTTGGGGAAGTCTTATGTCCGTTCGAAAATTTCTTAAAGTATAGGCCGGCCTTAGAGCTGGCTGTTCTTTTCTAGTAATAAGCCGATCATACATAAACAACGTGAAAGGCCGGATAAGCCCTTTTGCATTTTTAGGAGGAGTTTTTTTGAAAGGAAAGGTATTATCAATCGGTGTAGCAACTGCTGTCTGTGCTTCAGGATTCATACTTCCTGCTTTAGAAAACCGTGCGTACGCTTATGAAGATTTGGACAAGCAAAGAGAAGAAGTAGAGAATAAACAATCAGAACTCGAAAAAAGGCAAGCTGACAATGAAATTAAACGTGCAGAGTTAGAAGCTCAGGAAAAAGATTTGAATGCTGATCTGCAAAAGCTGGATACAGAAATCATAACAACGAATGATTCCATTGAAAAAAGGCAGGCTGATATTAAGCAAACTAATCAAGAGATTAATAAATTAAAAAAAGAGATTAAAGAGATTACAAAACGGATTGAAAAAAGAAATAAACTGCTTCAGGATCGTGCACGCGCGATCCAGGAAAACGGCGGGAACGTAAATTATTTAGATGTGCTTTTAGGTGCTCAAACCTTTGGCGACTTTGTCAGCCGTGTAAGTGCTGTAACAACAATTGTTTCAGCCGATAAAGATATCATAGAAGCCCATAAGAAAGACTTAAAGCTTGTTGAGCAAAAAGAAGCAGAACTAAATAATAAACTCGATAAACAACATGCCGCCCTTGATGAGCTTGAAGCTTTAAAAGCTGATTTGGACAAGCGGCAAACCGAAAAGAACAAATTAATCGAACAGGTGAAAAAAGATCAAAAAAAAGCGGTTGATGAGCTCGGTTCTATGGAAAATGAAGCTGACCTTTTAAAGCGTCAAGATGAAGCAATCAAGGCAGAAGAAACACATCGGAAACAACAAGAGGCCGAAAAAAGACGAAAAGCTGAAGAAACACAGAATCAGCAAACTGCATCAGCTTCCGAGCCGGTGGAGTCAAATACATCCGGGTTTATCAAGCCTGCTCCTGGCAGTTTCACTTCACCATTTGGACCAAGAGATGGTGGTAATCACTTTGGAGTAGATATTGCTCTTGCAGGTTCTGATGTGCCTGTTCACGCTGCTGCATCAGGGACGGTGTACAACGCACACTATTCAACCAGTTATGGAAATGTGATTTTTGTGACACATAACATTAACGGTCAAACATATCAGACGGTTTACGCCCATCTGTCTGGAATGCAAGTCTCAACTGGCGACCGTGTAGAACAAGGCCAACGAATCGGAACGATGGGCAACACTGGTGCTTCGCACGGACAGCATTTGCATTTCGAACTACATAAAGGTCTTTGGAATGCAGCAAAATCAAACGCAGTTGATCCAAGACCGTATATTCAATAGCATTCCCTTATTTTAACTCTTAAAACATCTGTTTTAAGAGTTTTTTTCATTTCTTCCATTACATGAAATGATTCTCTTTTGCACATACTATCTCAACCCACATGATTGAAGGAGGCAGAGAATGAAAAAGAGAATCGCATCATGGATTGTAATGTGTACCTTAATCGTCAGCGGAATGGGGCTGTATGCAATTATCGAGCCTGCAGGCTTCCATAAAGCAGATGCCCTCTCCTCTCCAGACCGGGAAGAGGTGAATGGGTTTGAAAAATTTAAAAAAGCTTATGAATTAATATCGAATGAATACGTGGAAGAGGTTGATCGGGAGAAGCTTCTTGAAGGGGCTATTCAAGGAATGCTTACTTCTTTAAATGATCCATATTCTGTCTATATGGACAAGCAGACAGCCAAACAATTTTCAGACGCACTCGATTCATCGTTTGAAGGAATCGGAGCGGAAGTAGGAATGGAAAATGGAAAAATAATAATTGTTTCTTCTTTTAAGCGCTCCCCTGCGGAAAAATCAGGCCTAAAGCCGAATGATGAAATCATCAGCATTGATGGTGAGTCGATGGCGGGTAAGGATTTGAATGATGCGGTATTAAAAATTCGCGGCAAGAAAGGGTCGAAAGTAAAGATCGAAGTTCACCGTACCGGAACGAGGGAGAATTTATCTTTTTTGATTAAAAGAGATGAAATACCTCTTGAGACAGTCTTTGCGTCGATAAAGAAAACAAAAGATAAGTCGATTGGCTATATTTCGATTTCATCTTTTTCTGAAAAAACTGCGGATGATTTCTCAAAATCATTAAAAAATCTTGAGGATAAAGGAATCGACGGTTTGGTTCTTGATGTTCGCGGGAACCCGGGAGGCTATCTTCAAAGTGTAGAAGAAATCATGAAGCATTTTATTACAAAGGACCAGCCATATATTCAAATTGCAGAAAGGAACGGTGAAACAAAGAAATTTTATTCGAAATTAACAAAACCAAAGCCGTATCCGGTATCTGTTATAACGGATAAAGGCAGTGCCTCCGCTTCTGAGATACTGGCGGGTGCTTTAAAGGAAGCCTGCCACTATGATGTGATCGGAGAAACTTCTTTTGGGAAAGGAACGGTTCAGCAGGCAGTCCCAATGGGAGATGGAAGCAATATAAAACTTACGCTGTACAAGTGGCTGACCCCGGATGGCAACTGGATTCATAAAAAGGGAGTCAAGCCGACGATTCTGGTTACACAGCCTAAATTTTTATCAGTAGGACCTCTGCAAATAAAAGAACCTTTAAAAGAGGATATGAACAACAACGAAGTAAGCCGCGCCCAAATTTTGTTAAAAGGCCTCGGGTTTGATTCAAAACGGATGGATGGATATTTTAATAAAAGTACAAAAAAGGCAGTTAGAAGCTTTCAAAGCAAGCACGGCCTAAAAGAAACCGGAGTGATTGATAACCGCACGGCACAACGGATCAACGAGAAAATTAATTCTCTAAAGGAGGATGAGAAAAACGATCTTCAACTTCAGGCAGCTTTAAAAACAATATCGAAACAAAAGTGAGCACAGCATTGCTCACTTTTTTGTTTTGGCAATATTTTCATGAAAAATGAAACTTTCGTTGGTTGTAATAGAAATGAAATATTTTTAAAATGTAAGAAAGGTTTACAAAAAGGGTAGGTTCTTCTAGCGTAGATGATATAATACATGCTTCAAATAGAGCCATTTTAAGAAATGGAGTTTGCGCTTTTCTTAGTAGATAGAAAATGGAGGTTCAATATTGAAAAGGGCAAGTCTAGTTAGAGAGAAAAGATACAAAGGGTTGGTGAATGAATTAACACACCATACACAAAAAGTAACCTTTTCTTCGACAAAAGCTACGGAGCTTCTGATGATGTTTTGCAGGTATTTAGTCAACTATACATCAATCAGCAGTGTAAAGGATATTACGGAAGATTGTGCGGAATATTATTTTGATTATTTGATGAGGAACCATAAAAGGCTGGGTGTGAATTTAACAGATATCAAACGGTCGATGCAGCTCGTTGGGAATGTCTTAGATGTTGAGGTTGATCATTATCTAAACGATTTTTCCCTTTCCAATGTTACGCTGTGGATCAATCAAGACATAGAAAAATAACCTCAGGTTGGCATATTCATTTATTTATTAATTTGATAAACTAGAATAATAATGCTAGGTTGAGGCGGTGAACGTTTCCTTGATGGTCGAATGGTTGTATCAGTTCGCTAAAGGAGCAGGATGGTTCTTTGTTAATCCTCTCTTCTATTTTTTTGTAGTCATGAGTTTGTTTTATGGACATGTCCGTATCAAAAGGGAACGAAAAACCTTTCACACCCGTGTGAAGGACATTACAGATGAATTGAAATTTACATATACGAAAGGGATCGCTGCAGGTCTAATACTGTCTGTTTTGTTTTGTGCAGTTGGAATCGTTTTGCCGTTCGGGCTTCTCATGCTCATTTTCATAATTACGGCTCTCTTCAGCTTCACATTTCGTATGAGCGCGTTGTCGTCTGCCTACACGCTTGGAATCACAATAATTATTGGATATGGGGCTGCTTTTTTTCCTGAAGCGGACCGAATGATTCCGCAGCTTCCATTAACAAATTGGACCGGATTAGCAGTTTTATTGGGGTTGCTGCTGCTGGCAGAAGGACTATTATCTTACAGGTCTGCACATGTTAAAATGTCTCCGGCAATAGCTATCAGTAAAAGAGGGTCGTACATTGGTCGGCAGATCGCAAACAGGGTATGGCTTCTTCCCCTTTTTCTGTTCATTCCCGGAGACGGAATCAGCGTGCCTTTTGACTGGTGGCCTGTTTTTTCTGTTAATAGTCAGTCATTTATTCCGTTATGGATTCCGTATTTTATAGGGTTTGGCCAGCGTGTCCAAGGATCGCTTCCCATCATAAGCATGCAGCTTACAGCAAGAAGGGTATGTATTCTTGGGATTGTAACACTTGCTATCGGAGCCGCCAGTTATTTCTGGAGTCCGCTGTCTTTAGCGGCAGCTGCTGTGGCAGTAGCAGGACGAGCGTTTTTAAGCTGGAAGCAGCGAGTAAATGACAATAGTGCGCCGTATTACTTTTCTAAGCGTAACCAGGGCTTGATGGTGCTTGGCATTATCCCTCATACACCTGCTGAAGAGCTGAATTTGGAAATTGGTGAAATTATAACGAAGGCTAACGGCATTCAAGTGAGGAAAGTCACTGATTTTTACGAAGCGCTGGAGAAAAACCGGACGTTCATTAAGCTGGAAATTATTGATTGTGACGGCCAGCTTCGTTTTGAACAGCGTGCTTCTTATGAAGGTGAGCATCACGAGCTCGGTATTTTGTTTGTAAAGGAAGATGACGAAATGGAATACCGGCAGTACCGTAATTCATGAAATGTAAAAACGCGATAAGACGCTGAGTGAAGCTCAGCGTCTTTCTTATGTGCTTTTTATCGAATAAGTTTAATTAAGATATTATTATAGTTTTGAAACCTGATTCCCCCTAGCCTCGTCAAAACAATGATCGGTACTAAGGGGGAGAATAAAGTGGGGACACCTATGAAAGAGTATGATAAAGATCAAGAATTAGAAGAGATTATGCATGCATATGGAGACGAGCTCGTCCGGCTGGCTTACACTTATGTGAAAGACGCAGATACAGCGAAGGAAGTCGTACAAAATGTTTTTGTTACGGTATATTCGAAGCTGCATACGTTTCGCAAGGAATCATCCTTGAAAACGTGGTTGTATCGGATAACGATTAATAAGTCCAAGGATTATTTGAAAAGCTGGTATGTGAAGAATAAAGAGTCACTTGCTTCATCCCACTTTGAAGCGCTTCAGCTCTCTCCCTCAGCAGAATCGATTGTTATGAATGAACAGCATGCTTTACAAGTAAGACAGGCTCTGTTTCGTCTACCGAAAAAATACCGAACTCCCGTTTATCTCTATTATTACGAGGATTTTTCGGTAATAGAGATAGCTGAAATATTGCGTACTTCAACAAACACGATAAAAACAAGGTTAAGAAGGGGAAGAGAGAAATTAAAAGATCTTCTTCAGGGGGTTATTGAATGACAGACGACAAGAAGCTAAAGGAATTATTATCTAAAGCTTATCGTAATAAAACTTTTACCGAGCGGGACAGAGCGGCTGTTTTTGCCAAAATAAAAGAGAGGGAAGAGGAAGATATGCATACAAGAAGCAGAAAAAGACCTGGTTCAGTATGGCAGCATCTCGTACCTGTTGCACTCACGTTTGTCTTATTGCTCGGGGTAGGTATTTTCACATTTTCTTCTGCAAAGAATTTGTGGTTTGAGCAAAATCAAGCGTCTCCTTCTATACAACAGCAAGGACCGAATAATGAAAACACCCAAGCTAATGAAGCAGAACCCAAAGTAGATCCGAATCCTAATTCAGATAACGAGCCAAATAAAGTGCCTGACCAAGAACAGCGAAAAGAAGATACCGAAAAAGGCACGGATTCCAAACAAACCGAGGGCTATACATCTTTAGAAGCATTGTTGAAAGACGTCGAGACCTATTTAAACACCGATATTCCATTTGTCAAACCTACCAACCTTCCAAAAGGTGAGAAAACATATTATACGGCTGCGTATGATAATAAACCAGACGGCTACAGCGTGATCATATATCAAACCGATCATCCGGTTCTAATCAATGACCGTTCTTTAAATAATGTCGGTGAGGATAGCCAACTTGTAACGTTGAGAGGGGAAAAGTATGAATCTGCAGAAGCAGCACAACAGGAAGTTGGTTACCAAGAAGTTCAGAAACAGGATCATGCGATTGATTTAGGCTACGGATTATGGGGGATGCAGGACGCAGGAGCAGGACATAAATTCTTTAACTGGAATGAAGGCAGATGGTATTTAGGTATGCAGGCACAAACGCAAAATCAGATTGATTTACCAGGTAAAGCAAAAGAAATGGTTGAGTTTCTTGAAAACAATACACTGCCGATTCCTAATCAATTTGCCCGATTCTCAGTAGCATACGAAAATAATGATGTAACGAATTCGGCTTTTTGGCAAGAAGGCCAAATAGTCTATGAAGTAGAGCCGAATACGAAAGACCCTGTAGATGCATTGCGGATCGTCACTTCAATTACGGAAAATCGTTAACGTAAATTGATGTGTAAAGCTGCCTCACAGGAATTTATAGAGAAAGGGATGCATATTGCATTCCTTTTTCTGTTTTAACTTTGCAAAGTATTGATACATTGACGCAAAAATGGATTTTTGTAATGATATGTGTATCCCATTTAACGAAATTGGAGGAGGGTTTTTGTGATTACAAAAGCCGTTTTTGCTCTAGTATTCCCTTTTTTGCTTGTCGTTCTTTTTACTAGGGTAACATACAGTCATTATGTAGCCATTGCGTTGACAGCTGCTTTGCTGTTCGCCTCCTATTTAAAAGGTTATACACAAACCTATTTTATTGTCGGTCTTGATGTGCTTTCATTAATTGCCGGCTCGCTTTATATGGCGAAGAAAGCAGTTGAAGAAAAGAAGAAAAGTGATTGAAATGATTGAGAATGGTCAACCCTGCTTTTATGGATCGAAGCAGGTTTTTTATTTGAGTAAAATAAAGCGAACTTTAGTTCGTATTTTTCTCGATTTTAACATGTTTTGTGGTAAACTATTGGTAGGAAGATTTCGTTATGAAATGGAGGCTTTTTTGTGAACGATCGTTTTGAGCTCATTTCAGCTTATCAGCCCCAAGGTGATCAGCCAAAAGCCATTGATCACCTGGTGAGGGGAATTAAAGAAGGAAAAAAACATCAAACATTGTTGGGTGCAACTGGAACAGGAAAAACGTTTACCGTTTCGAATGTGATAAAAGAAGTAAATAAACCTACGCTCGTGATTGCCCACAACAAAACACTTGCCGGACAGCTGTACAGCGAGTTTAAGGAGTTTTTTCCGAATAATGCGGTTGAATACTTTGTCAGCTACTACGATTATTATCAGCCGGAAGCTTATGTACCGCAGACGGATACATTTATTGAAAAAGATTCGAGCATCAATGATGAGATTGATAAATTACGGCACTCTGCTACATCTTCTTTATTTGAACGGAAGGATGTTATCATAATCGCCAGTGTATCCTGCATCTACGGTTTGGGTTCCCCAGAGGAATACCGGGAAATGGTGCTTTCTTTGCGAACAGAAATGGAATTGGAAAGAAATGAGCTGCTCAGAAAGTTGGTCGATATCCAATATGTGAGGAACGACATCGATTTTCAGCGCGGGACATTCAGGGTACGGGGCGACGTCGTCGAAATTTTCCCTGCCTCAAGGGATGAGCATTGTATTCGCGTTGAATTGTTTGGCGATGAAATCGAGCGGATCCGGGAAGTCGATGCATTAACAGGAGAAATCCTGGGAGATCGGGACCATGTAGCAATTTTCCCAGCATCCCACTTCGTCACCCGTGAAGAAAAAATGCAAAAAGCCATTGCCAATATTGAAACAGAGCTGGAAGAGCGCCTCAATTATATGCGTGAAGAAGGTAAGCTTTTGGAAGCGCAAAGGCTTGAGCAGCGGACGCGCTATGATCTGGAAATGATGCGGGAAATGGGCTTCTGTTCCGGTATTGAAAACTATTCAAGGCATTTAACATTAAGGGAAGCTGGAGCAACCCCTTATACACTTCTCGATTACTTTCCTGACGATTTTATGATCGTCGTAGATGAGTCGCATGTCACTCTTCCTCAGGTAAGGGGAATGTATAATGGGGACCAGGCAAGGAAGCAGGTACTCGTCGATCACGGCTTTCGGCTGCCTTCTGCCTTAGATAACCGTCCCCTTCGCTTTGAAGAATTTGAAAAGCATATGCATAATTGCATTTATGTATCAGCCACTCCGGGTCCTTTTGAACTGGAGCATACACCAGAGATGGTTGAACAAATTATCCGCCCGACCGGCCTTCTTGATCCAATTATTGAAGTCAGGCCAATTCAAGGCCAGATCGACGATTTAATTGGCGAGATCAATGCAAGAATTGAAAAAAATGAAAGAGTTCTTGTGACGACACTCACGAAAAAAATGTCTGAAGATCTCACAGACTATTTAAAAGAACTCGGCATCAAAGTAAACTATCTCCATTCAGAAATTAAAACACTGGAACGAATTGAAATCATTAGAGATTTACGGCTTGGGAAGCACGATGTTCTAATCGGCATCAACTTGTTGCGGGAAGGGCTTGATATACCTGAGGTTTCCCTTGTAGCAATATTGGATGCGGATAAGGAAGGGTTCCTAAGATCCGAACGATCCCTAATCCAAACGGTAGGGCGTGCGGCCAGAAATGCGAACGGACGGGTTATTATGTATGCCGATAAGATAACGAATTCTATGGAAATCGCTATTTCGGAAACGAAAAGGCGCCGTGAACAGCAGGAAGCTTTCAATAAAGAACATGGCATTACACCTCAGACGATTAATAAGAAAATACGCGATGTCATCCGAGCGACGTTTGCAGCTGAGGATCAAGAGGAATATGAAACAAAAGCGGCACCGAAGCTTTCAAAAATGACGAAGAAGGAAAAGCAAAAAGTCGTCGAACAAATGGAGCACGAAATGAAAGAAGCAGCAAAAGCGCTGGATTTCGAACGTGCGGCAGAGCTGCGGGATTTGCTGCTTGAGCTTAAATCGGAAGGATGATGATAAATGGCTTTAGACCGAATTGAGGTGAAAGGAGCAAGAGTCCATAACCTGAAAAATATCGATATCAATATCCCTCGGGATCAGCTGGTCGTCGTGACGGGGCTGTCGGGTTCAGGAAAATCGTCTCTTGCTTTTGATACGATATACGCAGAAGGACAGAGACGTTATGTTGAGTCCCTTTCTGCCTATGCACGCCAATTTTTAGGGCAAATGGATAAGCCGGATGTCGACACCATTGAAGGGTTGTCTCCGGCAATCAGCATCGATCAGAAAACAACAAGCCGCAACCCTCGTTCAACTGTTGGTACGGTAACAGAAATCTACGATTATCTTCGATTGCTGTATGCAAGAATCGGAAAGCCGTACTGTCCAAATCACGGCATCGAAATCGAGTCACAGACGATCGAACAAATGGTGGACAGGATCCTTGAGTTTCCTGAGAAAACAAAGCTTCAGGTCCTAGCCCCAATTGTTTCCGGCCGAAAAGGAACACACGCGAAAGTTTTCGAGCAAATTAAAAAGCAAGGGTACGTAAGAGCACGGGTGGATGGCAATGTAGAAGATTTATCCGAAGAGATCGTGCTGGAGAAAAATAAAAAACACAGCATTGAAGTTATTGTCGATCGTATCGTTGTGAAAGAAGGAGTAGCGGCCAGGCTATCTGATTCATTAGAAACAGCTCTTCGCCTCGGAGAAGGAAAAGTGATGATTGATGTTATTGGCCAGGAGGAATTGCTGTTCAGTGAGCTTCATGCCTGCCCAATCTGCGGATTTTCCATTGGCGAGCTTGAGCCGAGAATGTTCTCCTTTAACAGCCCGTTTGGAGCATGTCCAAGCTGTGACGGTCTTGGATCGAAGCTTGAGGTTGATCTTGAGCTGGTCATTCCTGATAAGACACTTTCGTTGAAGGATAACGCGATCGCACCTTGGGAGCCCCAGAGTTCTCAATATTATCCGAAGCTTTTAGAAGCCGTGTGCAATCATTACGGTATTGACATGGATATGCCGGTAGAGGACATACCGACGCATTTGTTTGATAAAGTTCTTTATGGCAGCGGAAAAGAAAAAATATATTTCAGGTATGAAAATGATTTCGGCCAGATTCGAGAAAACCATATTGAATTTGAAGGCGTAATCCGCAACCTTGAACGCCGTTACAAAGAAACGTCTTCCGATTATATCAGGGAGCAAATGGAAAAGTATATGGCTCATCAGCCTTGTCCTGAATGCAAAGGGCACCGCTTGAAAAGAGAAGCCTTGGCTGTACTTATTAATGAAAATCATATTGGGAACATAACGAAGCTCTCCATTACTCAGGCTTTGGACTTCTTCCATTCTCTTGAGCTGTCGGAAAAAGATATGCAGATCGCAAGACTGATATTGCGTGAAATTGAAGAACGTCTTGGGTTCTTGAATAATGTGGGCTTGGATTACTTAACGATGAGCCGCTCTGCTGGAACGCTTTCAGGAGGAGAAGCACAGCGGATCCGCTTGGCTACTCAGATTGGCTCCAGACTGACCGGAGTCCTTTACATTCTTGATGAGCCTTCTATCGGCTTGCATCAAAGAGACAATGACCGTCTCATTGATACCCTAAAGAGAATGAGGGATATCGGCAATACACTTATTGTTGTCGAGCATGATGAAGACACGATGATTGCAGCCGATTACTTGATTGACATTGGACCCGGGGCAGGAGTGCACGGTGGAGAGATTGTTTCTGCCGGAACTCCTGAGGATGTTATGAATGATTCCAACTCATTAACCGGCCAATATCTTTCCGGAAAGAAATTTATTCCGCTGCCTGTCGAACGTAAATCATCTAACGGAAGGTTTATTGAAATTAAAGGGGCGAAAGAAAATAACCTGAAAAATGTTTCAGTCAAATTTCCACTGGGGACATTTATTGCTGTTACAGGTGTGTCTGGGTCAGGAAAAAGTACGCTCGTTAACGAAATTCTTCATAAAGCATTAGCTCAAAAGCTTCATCGGGCGAAAACAAAGCCGGGTGAATTCAAAGAATTAAAAGGGGCTGACTATCTTGATAAGGTGATTGATATTGATCAATCTCCTATCGGAAGAACGCCTAGGTCCAATCCGGCAACATACACCGGTGTATTCGATGACATACGGGATGTCTTCTCTCAAACAAATGAAGCGAAGATCCGGGGATACAAAAAAGGAAGGTTTAGTTTTAATGTCAAGGGCGGACGTTGCGAAGCGTGCCGTGGTGATGGAATTATTAAAATTGAAATGCACTTTCTGCCTGATGTCTATGTTCCTTGTGAAGTATGCCATGGTAAACGTTACAACAGAGAAACGCTTGAAGTAACTTATAAAGGGAAAAATATCTCTGATGTTCTGGAAATGACAGTTGAGAATGCCCTTCAATTCTTTGAAAACATACCGAAAATTAAAAGGAAGCTTCAAACGATTTTCGACGTTGGTCTGGGCTACGTCAAACTGGGACAGCCTGCCACAACAATGTCTGGCGGTGAAGCACAGCGGGTAAAATTGGCTTCTGAACTCCACAGGAGATCAAACGGCAGATCCTTATATATATTAGATGAACCGACAACGGGACTGCATGTCGATGATATTGCAAGATTATTAGTTGTTTTACAAAGACTCGTTGATAATGGAGATACTGTTTTAGTAATTGAACATAATTTAGACGTCATTAAAGCGGCTGATCATCTCATTGATTTAGGTCCGGAAGGAGGCTCAGGCGGCGGGCAAATAATAGCTGTCGGAAGTCCTGAAGAAATTATTAAGTCAAACGAATCCTACACTGGACGGTATCTTAAACCAGTTCTTGAACGTGATCGGTTAAGAATGAAAGAGTTATTAAAAAGCAAAGAAACGATTACTCCTTAAAACCCTCTTAGAAGGGTTTTTCTTTTTTGTTTATTTTAACCGATCGATTTGTCTGCTTAGGCGGATCAAATCATTTGAGATATGAGCGCTGCTGCTGTCAAGAAGCACTTTTAAGTAATGGATTTCTTGAGACATTGACGGCAGCGATGATAATTTTTCAAGCTGCAATATCATTTCCTTGTTCATTCGTTTTTGCTCATTCACAAGCTCCAGCAATTCTTTTTTCGTATAGGCTAGCTCTTCTGGATTGGAGGGCTTGTTTGGCATTATAAATACCTCCTGTTTTTTTACCAATTTTAAAGGGTAATAAAAAAAGAATCTATTTAATCGCTCAAAAAAAATTAATTTGAACAAATTGGCTCATGCCCATAGAATGAAAATGAAACCTTTTCACAGGGGAACCGTATAACTATGTAAATGGGCACTGACCCTTTGGCATAAAAACGATACAGAATGATAAAGCGGAATGAAATTTTAATAAATGCATAAAACTCAAGTGGAGGAGGAAATAAAAATGCAAGAAGAAAAAAAACGTATCTTAAAGCTGGTGGAAGAAGGCAAACTGACAGCCAGCGAAGCGATTACTTTAATGGAAAAGCTTGAGGAAGCATCCGAAGAAAGCAAAACAACTTCACTATCTGCTGAGGTTAAAAAAACATCCTCATCTTCAGAAGAGACGAAAACAACTCATAAAACATCATCAATTGGAACGAAATTGTTTGATTTAATGGACACCGCTGTTAAGAAAGTTAAGGAAGTCGATTTTGATTTGAACTTTGGCCAGTCTTATGATGTCAAACATATTTTTCAATATAAAGAAACTGAATTTAACAATCTTGACATTCATTTAGCGAACGGAAGCTTAAATATTTTACCGTGGGATGAGAGTGATGTTCGTGTAGAATGCCAGGGCAAAATATACAGGGTTGACAATCAGGAGGAAGCAAAGACGGCGTTTCACAATCATTTTGAATGCGGTGTTGAAGGCGAAAAGCTTTTCATCCGTACAGAAAAAAAGACGATGAAAACAAATGTAACGCTTCAAATTCCGCAAAAGCAGTATGAAAAAATCCGTATCAAATTGTTTAATGGTCCAGTCAGAGGGGAACATTTGAAAGTAAATGAATTAAATGCGAAAACAACAAATGGAGTTGTTTCTTTTTCATCATTAAAAGCTGACAAAGCTGGGATTGAAACAGCTAATGGGCAAATCAAACTGGTTGATTATGAATGCGGTTCGATCGAGGCAGAAACGATCAATGGAATGATTGAATTGCGCGGGTCCAGCCAATCACTTGATTTGCAAAGCTTTAACGGCAACATCACAGCAAAAATTACCGATCCAAATGTTAAATCGGTATACGCAAAAACGACAACCGGAAGCGTGGAGTTTTCGATTCCCCATGGAGTTGAAGTGAAAGCAGAGCTGAAAAGCAATCTTGGATCATTAGCTGCAGATCTTGACGAGGTCGTGATGATCAGAGAGAAAAGTGACACGCTCCAAAAGGAAATGTATTTCAAAGCAAACCAGGGGCAGGAACACAAATTGACACTATTTACAGAAACGAAAACTGGATCTATTAAGCTTAAACAATTGTAGAGGGTGATTTTGTGAAAAAATGGTTTCGATCAACGACCGATAAAAAAATTGCAGGGGTCATCGGTGGATTAGCCCAATATTTAAATATAGATGCTACTCTGTTACGGATTATTACGGTTATCCTGGCGATTATTACTACAGTCATCCCCTTTCTGATTATTTATCTCATTTGTATTTATATGGTTCCGGAAGAAGGAGAAATTAAGTAAATGTTGAAATGGATTATCAGTGTTCTTGTCAATGCTTTGCTGTTGATCGTTATTGCCGGTTATTTTGAATCAGTAGAATTAACCGGAATATGGGCAGCAATTGTGGCAAGTTTCATTTTATCGATTTTAAATGTACTGGTAAAACCGATCTTGGTCATTCTGACGCTGCCTGTAACGGTTTTAACGCTTGGGTTGTTTTTATTCATCATCAATGCTATTACCTTGGCGATGACAGCTGCCATTATGGGAGACAGCTTCAATATCGATGGTTTTGGAACAGCGATCTGGGCTTCAATTGTGCTTTCCCTCTTTCATTTGTTGATTCAAAAAGGAATAATTGAACCTTTAAATCAAAAAAAATAACCCGGATTGGGTTATTTGTTTTTCCTTCAACTTCCTTTTGTTTCTGTCTATAAGACCTCCTTGCTTGTGACATCCTATTAGAAGGAGGTCTGCTTATGGGAATTGTTAGACATAAATTCAAGCCTTTTATTCTTACAGTCGTCTTTTTCATCTGCTTCACAATGGAGAATGGAGTACAAGCGTCAAATGAAACAGCCGCCGGAAATTGGCTCTATAAAAAAGAATATACGTTTATTTGGATGTCCGATACGCAATACTATTCAGAAAGCTATCCGCATATTTTAGAAAAACAGGTGAATTGGATTACAGAAGAAAAAGAAAAGCTTAATATTCAATACGTTTTCCATACCGGAGATATTATCAATAAAGCAGATAAACGCGTTCAGTGGGAGCGTGCGGATCGGCTTTTAGGCGTTTTGGACAAAAATCTTGTGCCGTATGGAGTGTTGGCAGGAAACCACGATCTCCTGAACGGCAAGGACAATTACACGAAGTATGGAAAATATTTCGGCTATTCAAGGTTTAAAGATAACCCCTGGTATGGTGATAGGTATCTACAAAATAAGGGGCATTATGATTTAATTTCTGCCGAAGGAGACGACTATATCATCGTATTTATGGGCTGGGGAATCAATCAGGAGGAAGTGAACTGGATGAACGATGTCCTTCAACAGTATCCCGATCGTCGGGCGATCCTTGCCTTTCACGATTATTTGTATACAAACGGCGAAAGAAGCCAAGTAGGCGAAAAATTATACGAACAGATTGTAAAGCAAAATAAAAACGTAGAATTGGTGTTAAGCGGTCATTATCACGGAGCAAATGTAAAAGCGGATGAGATTGATGACGACGGGGACGGAAAAGCAGACCGGACAGTTTACCAAATTCTCGCAGATTATCAAGCTGCACCAAATGGCGGGCAAGGCTACTTGCGGGTGCTTACTGTTAATCCTAAAGATGACACCATCCACTTCACCACGTTTTCTCCTTATCTTCATTCATTCAATTATTATGACGCAGAAACCTATCCCGGGAAGGATGAATTCATCATTAAGATGAAAGGGAAGAAAAATAAATGGTTCTTCAGAAAACTTCAATTTTACAATAAATCTTAAAGAGAAAAGACAAATGAGGATAAATCCCAGACATGGGAGGATAACCCCCAGCAATGGATGATTAAACCTCAAACGAAACCATAGTAAAATGATAGTGCAGTAAAAAAGGCCCTTGGTTAAGGACCTTTTTTGAATCATTCATCAAAGCCAGCTTTTTTAGCGTTGTAACTAGTTTCTCAGCATGCTCGTTCTCATCAAACGCACCCGCTTGAACCATGTTTAGTCCGGCGCTTTCGCTTAAGCTTGTAAAACCCGGTAATGCCCTTAGTGATTGCTTCTGCACATGCTTGACGATAAGCGGGTGTTTTTAACAGGGCGGCTTCCTCTTTATTGGTCATAAAACCACATTCACAAAGGATCGCCGTCATTTTTGTTTCTCTCAGCACATGAAAGTCAGCCAGCTTCACGCCCCGGTTTTTTCTTTCCGTCGCCTTGATTAATTCGTTTTGAATCGTTTGTGCAAGAGACGTGGCTTCCGTTGGCTTTGATAGGTAAACGAACGTTTCAATTCCGTTAACATCGTTCCACTCTTTTCCATTGCCACTCGCGTTGGCATGAATGGATAGATACAAATCGGCAGAAGCCTTATTTGCAAGAGCTGTTCGTTCCTTTAAAGGGACGTCTCTCTTGTCGCTGTGAACGGAAGATACCTGAACAGATGAATAGGTTTTAAGCAAGGTTTTTACCTTTTCGGCAATATCTCTGTTAAACTCGTACTCCTTCATTCCATCAACCGTACGTTTTCCCGGCGTTTGATACCCATGGCCAGCATCTAAAAATATTTTCACTTAATCAACCTCCTTTATCTCTGTTATAAACAGTAGATACTGTAAAAGGAGCATGATTAGCGCTATTTTTGTCGATCCATCTGAAAAATAAATGAATATCGGTCTCCTCGATAAACGGATTTTACATATTCGAACGGTGTCCCGTTTTGCAAAAATGATATGCGTTTCATCAGAAGAACAGGTGTTCCTTTCGAAATGTCAAGATGGCTTGCTTCGAAAGCATCTGCAATACCTGCCTCCAATTCTTGCCTGGCGTGACTGATCAATGAATCGAGATGTTTTTCCACGTATTCATAAAGAGAGGCCTTAAGATCTGCTTCAGTCAGCCCTTTCAACAGATCAATGGGAATATACGTCGTTTCTAATGCCATAGGGATATCGTCTGCAAGCCTGATTCTCATGATCTCATATACGCTTGCGCCATAAGGGCGGCTTAATTGGTTCGAAATGTGTTCATCCGCTTTGATGATTTCAAACCGAAGGAGCTTACTGCTTGGTTTTCGTCCGCGGCTTTTCATATCTTCCGTAAAGCTTGTCAATCCCTGAAGCGGCTGTTTAATTTTTTGTTTGCTGACAAACGTTCCTTTTCCCTTTTGCCGATAAAGATATCCTTGGCTGACTAAATTTGAAAGGGCCTGTCTTACAGTCATTCGGCTGATTCCGAATGTCTCTGAATATTCCCGTTCAGAAGGAAGCAGCATATCTGGCTGCAGCTCTCCCTTGTCTATCATCGCTTTCAGCTGTTCTTCAATTTGATGATAAATAGGGACTGGTGAATGCTTATTAATATACATTAATTTAATCCTTTCAATCGTCTAATAAAGATGCAGCATCACGATCGATGAAAATCGTCGTATTCGGATGGAGATGAAGAGCTGACGCAGGGAAGCTTTCATCCACGGTACCTTCAATCAGCCTTTTTACAGCACTGGCTTTCTTTTTTCCAGATGCAAGCAAAATAATCCTCTTGCTGTTTAAAATGCTCTCAATCCCCATCGTTATGGCTTGCTTAGGCACGTCTTCTATAGTATGGAAATACCTTGAGTTCGCTTCGATTGTTTGCTGTTTTAATGTTACAGTGTGTGTTTTGGTCGAAAATGGCGTTCCTGGTTCATTGAAACCGATATGGCCGTTATGACCGATTCCGAGAAGCTGGAGGTCGATGCCGCCGCGGGAGGTGATCAGCTTTTCATAATCCTCACATTCCTGCAGCAAGTTCTCATTCGTTCCGTCAGGCAGGAAATATTGATCTTTTGGAATATCAATATGTGAAAACAGGCGTTTCGTCATGTAATAGCGATAACTATTCGGATCGTCTGAACCAAGCCCGACATATTCATCGAGGTTAAAGGTCACGACAGAACGAAAAGAAAGATTTTGTCTTTTATGAATGTCAATAAGTTCATCGTATACTCCTTCAGGTGTCCCTCCCGTAGCGAGTCCGAGAACAGAATCGGCTTTTCTTTGAATTTGGCTTGCAATTTCTTCAGCTGCGGCCCGGCTAAGTTCTTTGTAAGAATGATAAATAAGAATATTAACCATTATAATTCCTCCGTTCTTTCCCAGGCAATTTTTCCTTTGCAATAAGTTTTAAGTACGTCTCCTTCAGGACTTACTATCACAAGGTCTGCATCTTTTCCAGCAGCAAGGCTTCCTTTTCTGTCATATACCTTCAACTGGTTTGCTGCGTTGGCTGAGGTCATGCGGACAATATCCAAAAGTGAACAATTTGTAATTTTCATCATCAGCTTTGCCCCTTCGTTCATTTTTAGAATGGATCCTGCAAGTGTTCCGTCAGAAAGAAAAGCTGTGTCTCCTTTTACCTCAACCGTTTGTCCGCCAAAGTCATAACGTCCGTCACTTAGACCTTTTCCTCTCATGGAATCGGTGATCATAATAATTCCGCTGCTACCTTTCGCTTGATAGGTCAGTTTTACCGCCGCTTCGTGACTGTGAATTCCGTCTGTTATCAATTCGGCAAAAAGATCTTCGCGAGCAAGCGCAGTTCCTGCAACTCCCGGTTCCCGGTGATGAAATCCTCTCATACCGTTGAATAAGTGTGTCACATGCTTGGCTCCAGAAGCAATTGCTTCGTTCATTTGGTTATAATTTGCGTCGGAATGGCCGATGGATGGAATAATATTCTGAGATGTTAAGTACTTCACAAAAGTATGGGAGGTGTCTTCTTCAGGTGCGAATGTAACAATTTTAATTCGATTCTCTGAAAGCTTTTGCCATTTAATAAACGTTTCTAGGTTAGGTGGAATTATATGGTTCTCCGGCTGTGCTCCTGCCTTGTTCTTATTAATAAAAGGGCCTTCTAAATGAATTCCCAGCATTTCAGCCCCCATGTGGTTGTGCTGGCCATTCATCCAATGAGCTGCATTTCTTAATGCATCTTCAATGCGGGAGTGCTCTTGGGTAATCGTTGTGGCCAAAAAACTTGTCGTTCCCTCGGAGGGAAGATGCTTTGAAATGGTCTGTAATGCGTCAGGAGTTGCATCCATAGTATCCGCTCCGTACCCGCCGTGAATATGAATATCAATCATTCCCGGCAAAAGAACTGAGCCGCTCGGTGCCGTAATAACCTTGTCGCAAGAAATATCCGGCTCGCCGTGCCCGACCTTGAGGATGACTTCATCTTCAAAGATAAGATATCCGTTAGGTATGATCTCATGCTCTTCTGCGATTTTTACGTTCTGAATGGCAAGTCTTTGTCCCATATTCTCCTCCAGTTATTAATAGAGTATAGTTGTCTATACAAATGTACCATTTGTTTGTCGTTTAATAAAATATGTTTTGGCTTTTTTTTAAAAGTGATAGAATATAGCTGTATGTCAAAAAAAACCTCGACCTAGAAGGGGGAAAAAGTAATGCCAAAGGTTCGAACGAAAGACCTAATGGACCATTTTCAACTCGAATTAATAAGCGGAGAAGAAGGGATCAATCGGCCAATTACTATGAGTGATCTGTCCAGACCAGGTTTGGAAATGGCTGGATACTTTACATATTATCCAAAGGAACGTGTCCAGCTTTTGGGAAAAACCGAAATTTCCTTTTTTGAAAAACTTTTGGATAGTGAGAAAAGGCATCGCATGGATTCTTTATGTACGGATATAACACCAGCCGTTATTGTAACGAGAGACATGCATGTGCCGCCTGAACTGATCGAATCATCTGAACAAAACGGAGTCCCTGTTTTAAGATCGCCATTAAAAACGACGAGGCTTGCGAGCAGACTGACCAATTATCTAGAGAGCAAGCTTGCGCCAACGACTGCTGTTCATGGTGTATTGGTTGATATTTATGGTGTAGGTGTTCTCCTCACGGGAAAAAGTGGTGTAGGAAAAAGTGAAACGGCGT
Organism: Bacillus gobiensis; assembly: GCF_001278705.1. Taxonomy (GTDB): domain Bacteria; phylum Bacillota; class Bacilli; order Bacillales; family Bacillaceae; genus Bacillus; species Bacillus gobiensis. The sequence continues at coordinate 2,621,815 of NZ_CP012600.1, read as the reverse complement.
TGGAATTAATAAAAAGAGGCCATCGATTGGTTGCAGACGACTGTGTTGAAATTCGCCAAGAAGATCAAGATACACTTGTTGGAAGTGCGCCTGAACTGATTGAGCATCTTCTAGAAATTAGAGGGCTGGGCATCATCAATGTGATGACTTTATTTGGTGCCGGTTCTGTACGAAGCTATAAACGTATTACGCTTGTCATGAACCTGGAGCTTTGGGAACAGGGAAAGCAGTACGACAGGCTTGGACTGGAAGAAGAAAAAGTGAAAATCATCGATACAGAAATTACGAAACTTACGGTTCCGGTACGTCCCGGAAGAAACCTTGCCGTTATTATTGAAGTAGCGGCTATGAATTTCCGCTTGAAGCGGATGGGCTTAAATGCAGCTGAACAATTTACAAATAAGCTTGCAGGCGTAATTGAGGAACATGAGCAGGACTAAAAAGGAGCTGAGACCATGAACGAAGAAATTACACCAATAAATCCTGTTGCGTTTGAGCTGGGGCCATTAGCTGTTCATTGGTACGGAGTAATCATTGGACTAGGGGCATTGCTCGGGCTATGGCTGGCAGTCCGTGAAAGCCAAAAAAGAGGGCTTCATAAAGATACATTTGTTGATTTAATTTTATTTGCGATTCCGATCGCGATCCTTTCAGCAAGAGCATACTATGTTATTTTTCAATGGAATGAGTATTACAGGGATCATCCGGGTGAAATCGTGAAAATATGGGAAGGCGGACTGGCCATCCATGGAGGATTAATCGGAGCTGTTGTTACGGGCATTATTTTTGCAAAGATTAGAGGTATTTCATTTTGGAAGCTTGCTGACATTGCAGCTCCTAGTATTTTGCTTGGGCAGGCTATTGGGCGATGGGGAAATTTTATTAACCAGGAAGCCTACGGTGGCCCTGTTACGAGAGCATTTTTGGAAAATTTGCACCTTCCGGAATTCATCATTAACCAAATGAATATACAAGGTCAGTACCATCATCCGACTTTTTTATATGAATCGCTTTGGAACTTCGCAGGAGTTATTCTGCTGCTTGTTCTTAGAAAAGTAAACCTTGGCAGGGGAGAGCTTTTCTTAACTTATGTCATATGGTATTCAATCGGACGTTATTTTATTGAAGGAATGCGTACCGACAGCTTGATGCTGACAGATACGTTACGTGCTGCCCAAGTGATATCGGTCACGCTGATTGCAGCTGCAATTATTTTCATTATAGTCAGACGTGTCAGAGGAGATTCTAAAACAAGATATTTGGATCCCTCTTAAAAAGCTAGCAAAAGGAGAATCTATATGAAAAAAACTCTGGCTGCAGGTGCTAAATCAGGCTTGCAAACAACATGGACACTTGGAAAGGTAATCTTTCCAGTTACAATCCTCATCAGTTTGCTGCAGCATACACCTGTGATGGGTTGGATTATTAAGCTTATTTCTCCAGTTATGGGCATTTTTGGTTTATCTGGAGAAGCCGCCATCCCTCTCGTAATCGGAAATATGCTTAACCTTTATGCAGGAATTGCAGCTATATTTTCCCTTGAATTAACAGTTAAAGAAGTGTTTATTCTAGCGATTATGCTGTCTTTCTGCCATAACGTAATCATCGAATCGACAGTTGCGATGAAGGTCGGCATAAAAATTTGGGTTATTTTAGCCGTACGAATCGGCCTTGCCGTTTTTTCCGGTGTTCTCATTCATCTTTTTTGGCACGGCGGGCAAAGCACGGCTCAATATGGTTTTGTTTCAGTAAACAAAACAGCCCCTCCAGAAGGTTGGTTTGAGATCGTGATGGCTGCGTTTGCCAAAGCCGGTATGAATATTTTGCAGCTTGCTGCGATTATTATTCCTTTGATGATTGTCATCCAGATTATGAGGGATAAAGGATGGCTTAACGTATTCTCCAATTGGATCGCTCCATTTGTCAGACTTCTTGGAATGAAAGAAAATACTTCGATGACAATGGTTGCCGGCCTTACGATTGGGCTTGCGTACGGAGCCGGTGTTATGATCAAAGCAGTAGAGGAAGATGGAGTAAGCAAGAGGGATCTTACGCTTGCTTTTATTTTTCTAGTTGCTTGCCATGCGGTGGTTGAGGATACACTTGTCTTTATTCCGCTCGGCATACCTGTCTGGCCGCTGTTGGTGATACGATTGACAACAGCTTTATTATTAACGATAGCGATTTCTTATTTATGGAAAAACAGGGACTATCATTCTGAAAGAAAAGGAGCCGTCTATGAAGGTTAATACGATCTTATTCGATTTGGATGGAACATTAATCAATACAAACGAACTAATTATAGCTTCTTTCTTGCATACGCTCGAGCATTATTTTCCTGGCAAGTACAAAAGGGAGCAGGTTCTTCCTTTTATCGGCCCATCTCTTCATACAACCTTTACCGGGTTAAAACCGGGACACGAGGAAGACATGATCAAAATGTACAGGGAATTCAACCACAAAATGCACGATGAATTGGTGACAGAGTATGAAACGGTTTATGAAACACTGGAACAGTTAAAGCAATCGGGTTTCAAGCTGGGCATTGTGACAACAAAGCTGAAAAATACTGTAACAATGGGGCTCAAGGTTACCGGGCTTGAACGTTTTTTTGAAGCGATAGTTACTCTCGATGATGTTGAGAATGAAAAGCCGCATCCAGAACCTGTATTAAAAGCGTTAAAGCAATTAAACAGCAAACCTGGGGAAGCAATTATGGTTGGAGATAATTATCATGACATTGAGTCAGGCAAAAGCGCTGGAACTAAAACTGCCGGTGTAGCATGGAGCATTAAAGGGAAAGACTATCTTGCAAAGTACAAACCTGACTATATGCTTGATAAAATGAGCGATCTAATTGCCATCGCAGGAGTGAAGTAATGTGAGGAGAACAACCCGCTATCCGGTTGAAGGCGGTAATTCACTATGGCATGTGTATAAAACTGTGCCCTTCCTTAAAGTCATAAAAAATTTTATCGTCATACAATTAGCGAGATATACTCCTTCTTTGAAAATGAAAAATTGGCTTTACCGCACTTTTTTACATATGAAAATCGGCGATCAGACTTCGTTTGCGTTAATGGTTATGCTCGATATTATGTTTCCTGAAAAGATATCCGTCGGAAGGAACACGGTTATTGGCTACAATACAACGATCCTGGCCCATGAATACTTAATTAAGGAGTATCGGCTGGGGGAAGTCAAAATAGGCGATGAAGTCATGATCGGAGCCAATACAACGATTTTGCCAGGTATAGTCATTGGTGACGGCGCTGTAATTTCTGCAGGTACACTTGTTCATAAAGATGTACCCTCCGGCGCATTTGTAGGAGGAAATCCGATGCAATTTATTTCTATGAAAAAAGAAGCGGAGGAACATAACGGCCAGAGTTAGGCAGGCTGATACCAAGGGAAATTCTAAAAGGAATTTCCTTTTTTTAACCTTTAAAGAATTGCGAAAATCTCTTTTGCATGTTAGCATATTATCATATTAGCGAACTAAAGGATTTTGTTTTTTTGCTCACTTAAACTATCATTAATTTTTTTCAAAAATACTTAAGCTTATCTTCAAGGGGTGCTTACTCATCATGTTCATGTTTGAAAAACCGCAGGGAATGAGAGATACTCTTCCTGATTTATATAGTACAAAAGAAAAAATCCGCTCATCTTTGACAGATGTCATTAAAGGCTGGGGCTATCAGCTGATGGAAACCCCGACTCTCGAGTTTTATGAGACAGTTGGATTCAGATCATCAATTTCAGAAGAAAATTTATTTAAGCTGTTGGATCATTCCGGTCAAACACTTGTGCTCAGGCCGGATATGACAGGTCCCATCGCAAGGGTTGCCGCTTCAAAAATTAAAAAACAGCAACATCCCCTCCGCATCGGTTATTCTGCAAATGTTTTCCGGGCTCAAGAACGGGAAGGCGGAAGGCCAGCAGAGTTTGAACAGACAGGTGTTGAATTAATAGGTGACGGTACAATCAGCGCTGACGCGGAAGTTATCGCACTTGCCATCAGCTCGTTAAAAAACGCGGGGCTAAAAGGGTTTCAGGTTGCGATCGGACATATCGGGATCACGGAGGCGCTTCTCTATGAAAGTGTCGGAGACAGAGAGGCATCAAATCGCCTGCGTCGTTTCCTTTATCAAAAAAATTATGTAGGATATAAAGAAGAAGTATACACTCTGCCGCTAGATCCTGAGAAAAAAAGGAAGCTGTTAGAGCTCCCTGAACTCCGCGGTGACATGGATAAAGTCATTCAAGCATCGAGTACACTACTTTCTGAAGAAGGAAAAAAAGCGGCAGATGATTTAAGAAAATTAGACGAAATTTTGAAAGAATACGGATGTACGGAACATATTAAGCTGGATTTGAGCATGGTAAGCCATATGAGTTACTATACCGGGATTCTGTTTGAGATTTATGCAGAAAATGTAGGCTATCTGATTGGGAATGGCGGACGCTATGACCATTTGCTTGATCATTTTCAGGCAGGGGCTCCTGCGACGGGATTTTCGATTCGTACAGACAGGCTGGTCGAAGCATTGCATATCAGTATGGAAGATGCTGAAATTGAAGCTATTGTATTTAGCGAAGAAAATCGCAAAGCGGCGATAAGATTAGCGGACAAAGAGCGCATGGAAGGGAAAAAAGTTGTGCTTCAGGATATCAGAGGTGTAACTAATTTTGAAGAACTGGAAATATCCTTCCAAAACATCACGTATCTGACAGGTGACGGAAAGGAAGAGAAAAATGGATAAACCACTAACGATCGCTATGCCGAAAGGAAGAATATTTGAGGAAGCTGTAACACTTCTGAGAATGGCAGGATACAAACTTCCTGATGAATTTGAAGCTTCCAGAAAGCTGATTATTAATGTACCTGCTGAGAATCTTCGCTTTATTCTTGCCAAGCCGACTGATGTAACGACTTACGTAGAGCACGGAGTGGCGGATGCAGGTATAGCAGGAAAAGATGTTATGCTAGAGGAAGAACGGGATGTATATGAAATTTTAGATTTGAAAATCAGCAAATGCCGTTTGGCAGTTGCCGGTCTGCCTCAGGCTGAAATAGGTGGAGTAGCTCCTCGAGTGGCTACCAAATACCCGAATGTAGCATCAAAGTATTTCCGTGAGCAAGGGGAGCAAGTAGAAATCATAAAATTAAATGGCTCTGTGGAATTGGCTCCTTTAGTCGGACTTGCTGAACGCATTGTTGATATTGTTTCAACAGGGCAAACTCTTAAAGAAAACGGATTGGTAGAAAGCGAAAAAATTTGTGATATCACATCGAGGCTTATTGTAAATCCTGTCAGTTACCGTATGAAAGATAAAATCATTGAAGAGCTGGCTTCAAGGCTTGCGCTCGTTGTGGAAGGGGAACCGGTAAAATGAAGATTACAAAAATAAGTAAAAATTTTAAAATTAAACGTTCCATTGACTACGGAACGGACGAACAGAAAAATACGGTAAAGCACATCATTTCAGAAGTGAGAAAAAACGGTGATTCTGCAGTAAAGTCCTTTACAAAACAATTTGATGGAGTCAATCCGAATCCCGTCGTATCAAAAGAAGAGCTAGCTGCAGCTTACAGCACTCTTGATGTTCACTATCACCAGGTGATAAGGGAAGCGATTGAAAATATAAAGGAATATCATGAAAGGCAACTTCAAACTTCATGGTTTTATCATCGAAATGATGGATCAATGCTCGGACAGAAAGTTACAGCGCTTGATTCTGTCGGTGTTTATGTACCGGGTGGAACGGCTGCCTATCCTTCTACCGTTTTAATGAATGTCATTCCTGCACTCGTAGCGGGGGTTGAACGAATTGTGCTTGTTTCTCCGCCAACGAGAGATGGAGGGCTGGCACCAAGCGTGCTCATTGCCGCAGCAGAGCTTGGAGTCAGTGAAGTATATAAAATGGGAGGAGCCCAGGCAATTGCTGCATTGGCATATGGAACAGAAACGATTGCCAGCGTCGATAAAATTACGGGACCCGGAAATATTTACGTGGCTCTCGCCAAGCGTGAAGTTTTCGGTCATGTAGATATTGATATGATCGCAGGACCGAGCGAGATCGTTGTTCTTGCTGACGGCTCTGTCGCTGCTCATGAAATTGCTGCTGACCTGCTTTCGCAAGCTGAGCATGACATACTTGCATCAAGTATTCTTGTTACCCCTTCAGAGGCTTTTGCAAAAGAAGTGCAAACAGAGGTCGATAAACAATTAAAAGCTCTTCCACGCAAGGATATTGCGGCAAAATCTATTGAAAACAACGGACATATCTATGTAACTGAAAATCTGGAGGAAGCAATTGATGTTGTCAACCAGCTGGCACCGGAGCATTTGGAAGTCATGACAAAGCATTCTCAATCGTTGCTGGGAAAAATCAAACATGCTGGAGCGATTTTTCTTGGACGCTACAGTACGGAGTCGGTGGGGGATTATTTTGCAGGACCGAATCACGTGTTACCCACGAACGGAACCGCCCGTTTTTCCAGCCCATTAAATGTAGCAGATTTTCAAAAACGGTCAAGCATTATCGCCTACAGCAAGAAGGCATTTCTTGAAAATTCGGGAAAAATCGCTTCTTTTGCAAGGCTGGAAGGACTTGAAGCTCACGCTAGAGCAGTAGAAGCCAGAAAACAGGAGGATGGTAATGAGAATCGCTGAACGGACACGGAAAACGAAAGAAACTGATATTGCTCTTTCTTTTTCAATTGACGGAAAAGGAAATTCCAATATCGAAACCAACGTCCCATTTATGTCACATATGCTAGATCTGTTTACAAAGCACGGAAATTTTGATTTGACCGTTAATGCCAAGGGAGATGTCGATATTGACGATCACCATACCACAGAAGATATCGGAATATGTCTTGGTCAGGTTTTGCTTGAAGCGTTAGGTGATAAAGCTGGAATCAAGCGCTACGGTACGGCGTTTGTTCCCATGGATGATGCGCTGGCCCAGGTTAGCATCGATTTAAGCAACAGGCCGCATTTGGAAATGAGGGGAGAGTTTCCTTCCCAAAAAGTTGGTACATTTGATACAGAGCTTGTCCACGAATTTTTATGGAAGCTGGCATTGGAAGCACGTATGAATCTGCACGTGATTGTTCATTATGGCACGAACACCCATCATATGATTGAAGCAGTCTTTAAGGCACTCGGACGTGCGCTTGATGAAGCCACGACGATTGATCCAAGAATTACCGGAGTCCCTTCAACGAAAGGAATGCTGTAGATGATTGGAATTATTGACTATGGTATGGGTAACCTTTTTAGCGTAAAAAAAGCGTTGGAGCGTTTAGATGTTCCATACATTTTATCTGATAAACCTGAAGAATTATCTGATGCCGATGGCTTTATCCTTCCCGGTGTCGGCGCTTTTAAAGATGCAATGAGTCTACTTAGGGAGAGCGGGCTTGAAGCCTTCGTTCATCAAATTGTCGCTGATCAAAAACCGCTTTTAGGAATCTGTCTTGGGATGCAGCTTTTGTTTGACGAGAGCGAAGAATTTAAATTAACAAAAGGGCTGGGTCTCCTTAAAGGCAGGGCGGTCCATATCAACAACCAGGATGAGGATGGACTTCGTTTGAAGGTGCCTCACATGGGATGGAATCGACTAACATTTCATCGTGAAAACGAGCTGCTCAGAGAGGTGAATGAAGGGTATTGCTATTTCGTTCATTCCTTCTACATTACGGAAGCTGAGGAGGACACACTTCTGGCCACCGCGGATTATGGTGTACCAGTTCCTGCAGTTGTCGGAAAAGGAAATGTGTTTGGCACCCAGTTTCATCCTGAAAAAAGCAGTGAAGTCGGTATGGCGATTCTTAGCCAATTTACGAAAATCGCGGCAGAACAGAAGGTGAAAAAATGAGTGCATTTACCTTATATCCAGCTATAGATATGAGAAACGGAAAATGTGTAAGACTTGTTCAGGGAAATTACGATGACGAAACGATTTACGGAGATTCTCCGCTTGAAATGGCTTCGTTTTTCGCCGGTCAGGGTGCAGAATGGATTCACTTGGTCGATCTTGATGGTGCTAAAGCGGGAAAACGAATCAATGACCGCCATGTGCTGGAAATTGCCAAAACGTTAGACGCAAATATTCAGGTTGGCGGAGGAATCAGAAGCGAAAAGGATATCGATTATTATTTAACCAATGATGTCAATCGAGTTATTCTTGGCAGCTCAGCTGTTTCGAACCCGTCGTTTGTGAAAGAAATGCTGAAAAAATACGGAAAGCATATCGCGATTGGGCTTGATGCGAGAAACGGCTTCGTCTCAACCGAAGGCTGGCTTGAGGATTCCCATGTAAAAGCATGCGATTTGGGAAGAGAATTAGCACATGTTGGGGCGGAGGTCTTTATTTTTACGGATATTGCAAATGACGGCATGCTATCCGGCCCAAATGTCGAGAGCACGATTGAGCTTGCTGAAGCCACAGGGAAGGAAGTCATTGCATCTGGCGGAGTCAGCTCATTAGAAGATCTAGAAACGCTTGCAAAAAACAGGGATAAAGGCATTGCCGGAGCAATCGTAGGAAAAGCGCTTTATACAAATCGTTTCTCTGTTGAAGAAGGATTGGAAAAGGTGAAGTCCATATGATTACAAAACGAATTATTCCGTGTCTGGATGTAAAGGACGGACGAGTGGTTAAGGGTATACAATTTCTGGAGCTTAAAGATGCGGGAGATCCGGTTGAGCTTGCTGCTGTCTACGATTCAGAAGGCGCAGATGAGCTTGTTTTTCTTGATATTTCAGCTTCCCATGAAGGCAGAAAAACGATGATTGATGTTGTTGAAAAGGTTGCTGCCGCACTTGCAATCCCCTTTACTGTTGGCGGCGGCATTAATCACCTGGATGATATGAAACGCATCCTCCGGGCAGGAGCGGACAAGGTATCTGTCAATACTTCAGCTGTTTCGCGCCCTGAGCTGATAACAGAAGGCGCCAATTTTTTCGGCTCCCAATGCATCGTGGTTGCGATTGACGCAAAATATGACCCGGAATCCGATACGTACAAAGTATATACCCATGGCGGGCGAAAAGAGACAGATCTAGAAGTTGTCGAATGGGCAAAAGAAGCCGTTATGAGAGGGGCCGGAGAAATTCTATTGACGAGCATGGACTCAGACGGAGAAAAAAACGGCTTTGATCATCGACTGACCAAGCTTGTTTCTGAAGCTGTATCTGTTCCGGTAATTGCTTCAGGCGGTGCCGGCAACGCAGAGCACATGCTTCATGCATTTACGAAAGGGACAGCCGACGCTGCCTTGGCTGCATCAATTTTTCATTATAAAGAGACCTCAATTCATGAAGTGAAAGCATACATCAGAAACCGTGGAGTGAATATTAGATGATCACGATAGACGAGCTAACATTTTCAAAAGATGGACTTATTCCGGCAATCGTTCAAGATGCCTTCAGTAAGGAAGTATTAACGCTTGCATATATGAATAAAGAATCGCTGGAAAAAACGATCGAAACGAAACAAACCTGGTTCTACAGCAGATCCCGGCAAGAGCTCTGGCATAAAGGAGCAACTTCGGGAAATATCCAGCATGTAATCGATATTCGCCAGGACTGTGACAGCGACGCTCTCGTTGTGCTCGTTGATCCGAAAGGACCGGCATGCCACACAGGAAGCTACAGCTGTTTTACCCCGAATGAAAAATCCGAGGCTTTAGAGGTTGGAAGCAGTGAAATATTAAATGAGCTGGAAAAAGTTATTGCAAAAAGATATGCCGATCGGCCGGAAGGCGCTTATACAACTTACCTTTTCAACGAGGGGATTGATAAGATCTGTAAAAAAGTTGGGGAAGAAGCGGCTGAAGTTATTATAGCGAGCAAAAATAGAGATAAAGACGAGTTGAAATGGGAATCGGCAGACTTGCTTTATCATTTGCTGGTACTTCTACGTGAACAGGGGCTTCCATTTGAAGAAGTGCTGCAAACGCTAGCTGAAAGACACGGCAATAAGAAGTAGAATGTATAATTGACAGCTCATCATTTAAATCAGGTGGAGACTCTTCTTCACCTGATTTGTTTAAAGGTGAGGGATTTATCCTCCTTTTTAATTCCCGTTTTCCTTCAAAGAAGCTGTAAGTTATCAATGTAGTATGGTATACTATGCACGGTAATAATCATGAATTGGAGGGTATCTGTGGGAAAATTCATGTTGGAGCATCAGAACAAACCGAAAGTAATAGAGCTTTTGCAAGATGGCCATTACTTTTACCATAAAGGATTAAAAGCATATCGGGAGCGGAACTTGACCAGAGCAAGCAAGCTTCTTCAGCGTGCCATTGTTTTGGAGCCGGAAAACGCATCCATGCTTTATCAGCTTGCTGTCATCTACACTGAAATGGGTCATTACCAGCAGTCAAATGAACTTTTATCATACATCTTAAATCATCTTAAAGACGATATGGCTGAATGCCACTTTTTTATGGCTAATAATTACGCCTATCTCGGATTATTCCATGAAGCGTACAAATCGGCAACGAAGTATTCTGCTGCTGAACCGGATGGAGATTTATGCGAAGAAAACGAAAGCCTGCTTGAACTGCTTGAAATGAGCGATGAGGATTTAAGCGATCCGCATAATCAAGACGATTTACTTGTGAATCAGGATGAAGCGAGATCCCTTCTTGAAGAAGGAATGCTCGATGAGGCGATCCAAATCTTAGAAAAAATTATTAAGGAATATCCTGAGTTTTGGTCCGCATATAACAATTTGGCATTGGCCCATTTTTATGCAGGAAATGTTGACAAAGCCAAACAAACGCTGCAAACCGTTCTTAAAGGAAACAGTGGGAACTTGCATGCCTTGTGCAATCTTCTCGTCTTCTATTATTACGAACATGATGATGAAAAGATGCTGGCTTTAAGTGATAGGCTTTCCAATGTTTGTCCGCTGCTGATTGAACAGCAGTATAAGCTTGGTGCGACGTTTTCACTGATCGGCCGCTTTGATTTGGGATTCAAATGGCTAAAGAAGTTATATAAGACGGGTTTTGAAGGAGACGACACCTTTTATTATTGGCTCTCATGCTCTGCCTATCGAACAGGACGCTTGAAATTTGCCAAGATGGTTTGGAAGCGGATGAAGGAAGAATTTCCTGAGGATAGCCGGATTGAACCGTGGAAGAGTGAATCGGAGAAGCCTCCTGTATATCGGAAAACAGAGGAAAGGGTTGCCGCATTATTTTTCTCTTTCTATACCAATCGGACAAACGAAATTCAGAGGTATCTTCAGTCAGACCGGGTGAAAACACCGTTTGAAACACAAGTCGGTGAGCTTTTGATCCACGGAGAACAGCCGGAAATGAAAGTATCTGATGATGCCCTTTTTGCATTTCGAATGGTAAAATCGGTACATCACGCAGATGGAGAGGCAGGACAAGAAGACGTGTTTTGCTTGTTCATGGCCCATGTTATCCAGCTAATACGCGGTGCTAATTTATCCATGAGGACGCCGCGAGGATGGGCTGCTGCTGTTTATTATTCATGGAAGTGCGCCCAGGATCAGAAAGTAGCTAAAAAGCATGTTGCAGACGCTTTTCAGATCTCTGCGGCTACGTTAACGAAGTATGTCAATCTAGTGGATAGCTTGCTTTAATACGGCTCACCTTGCAGATGATGTCAAGGTGAGTTTCTTTTTTTACGGCGGATCGAATCTCAAGCAAAATAATGGCATGATCATTTGATTTTTTATAGGATATGGGTAAGGATAAATCAATTGGGAAAACTTAAACGCATACGATAGAAAGAAGCAAGGAGTGGATATTATGTCTGAAGAAAAGATTTATGATTGCATTATTATCGGAGCAGGACCTGCAGGCATGACTGCGGCTGTTTATACTTCCAGAGCCAATCTTTCGACATTAATGATTGAAAGAGGCATACCCGGAGGTCAAATGGCAAATACAGAAGATGTTGAAAATTATCCTGGGTTTGACAGCATTCTTGGTCCTGAGCTTTCAAATAAAATGTTTGATCATGCGAAAAAATTCGGTGCGGAATATGCGTATGGAGACATTAAAGAAATTGTCGATGGAGAAGAATACAAAATTGTCAATGCCGGAAACAAAGAATACAAAGGACGTTCAGTCGTTATCACAGCAGGTGCTGAATATAAAAAACTCGGTATTCCTGGTGAGCAGGAATTAGGAGGCCGCGGAGTTTCTTATTGTGCAGTTTGCGACGGAGCATTCTTCAAAAACAAAGAGCTTGTCGTGGTTGGCGGAGGCGACTCAGCAGTTGAAGAGGGAGTCTATCTTACCCGCTTTGCCTCAAAAGTGACGATTGTACACCGCCGAGATGAATTAAGAGCACAAAAAATTCTGCAGCAGCGTGCTTTTGATAATGAGAAAATTGATTTTCTCTGGAATAAAACTGTAAAAGAAATTCATGAGGACGGAGGAAAAGTCGGTAAGGTAACTCTAGTTGACACAAAAACGGGTGAAGAACAAGAATTTACCTGTGACGGTGTATTTGTTTATATCGGTATGCTTCCTCTATCCAAGCCGTTTGAAAATCTCGGCATCACCAATGCGGAAGGCTACATCGAGACAAATGAACGTATGGAAACAAAGGTTGATGGTATTTTTGCCGCAGGGGACATAAGAGAAAAATCGCTTCGCCAAATCGTCACCGCGACTGGTGACGGAAGTATCGCGGCGCAAAGCGTGCAGCATTACGTAGAGGAATTGAATGAGAAGCTGAAGGCTGTTAACTAACTTCAAATCGTTACGATGATTTAACGCCGTTGTAACAGGAGTGAAACAATTTTCAGTTATGATATGAATAGTAATTGACCCCCTTTTATTAAGTATAAATTGTGTGGCACGGAACCTGTTTCCGTGTCCTTTTTTTCGTTATTCCAGACGACGTATATTGCATGGTCGTTGAGTGCATTTGTTATAAAAGGTATAATAGAAATAGATGGATGAAGGATAGGTGACATTTTTTGCAAAGAGTGACCAATTGTTTACTTACATCAGAAGATAAAGCCCTTCTATTACAAAAGCCGCGTCGCGGATGGTGGGTAGCTCCTGGAGGAAAAATGGAAAGCGGGGAAACAGTTCGAGATTCCGTAATCAGAGAATATCGCGAAGAAACAGGCCTGTTTTTGACCAATCCAATTTTAAAGGGAGTCTTCACCTTTATCATTAAAAATGGGAATCAGGTTGTATCAGAATGGATGATGTTTTCTTTTGTCAGCGATTCGTATACAGGAAAAGCACTTCAAGAATCGGAAGAAGGTATTTTAAAATGGCATGGCTTAAAAGAGATAAAGAATTTGCCAATGGCCCCAGGAGATCTTCACATTCTTGATTATTTATTAAAAGGCAACGGCCTTTTGCATGGCAGTTTTACGTATACACCTGACTTTGAACTGCTTTCCTATCGTCTGGATCCGCAGGGGTAAGTAACAAAATAATTAGGCTAGGGGGAGAGCAGCATGGCTTCAAGTACATCTCACGAAATAGAGCTCGTAATTATTACCGGCATGTCAGGCGCCGGAAAAACGGTGGCTATTCAAAGCTTTGAGGATATGGGTTATTTTTGTGTCGATAACCTTCCTCCGTCCTTGCTTCCTAAATTTTTAGAGCTGATGAAGGAATCCAGCTCGAAAATGAGCAAGGTAGCCATCGTCATGGATCTTCGAGGACGCGAATTTTTCAAAACATTAATCGAAGCATTGGATGAAATGTCCGAAGTGACTTGGATAACACCACGAATTTTATTTTTGGATGCTAAAGATCAGATATTGGTGACAAGATATAAAGAAACAAGGCGTTCCCATCCACTCGCTGCAAGCGGGCTGCCTCTGGAAGGGATAGGTCTGGAACGAGAGCTGCTTGAGGAGCTGAAAGGCAGGTCGCAAATCATTTACGATACATCTCAAATGAAACCGAAAGAACTTCGAGAAAAAATCGTACAGCATTTTGCGACGAACCAGGGGCAAACCTTTACAGTCAATATCATGTCCTTCGGATTTAAATATGGGCTTCCGATTGATGCAGATTTGGTGTTCGATGTGAGATTTCTCCCCAACCCTTATTACATAGATTATTTGCGGCCAATGACAGGAAAAGATGAAGAAGTATCATCCTATGTCATGAAATGGAACGAAACTCAGAAATTCCTGGAAAAACTGACCGATCTTTTAACCTTTATGCTCCCTTTTTATAAAAGAGAAGGAAAAAGCCAGCTTGTAATAGCCATCGGCTGTACAGGAGGCCAGCACCGCTCAGTTACGCTTGCAGATCATCTTGGGAACGTTTTTAAAGAAGACTATTACACTTTCGTGTCTCATCGGGACATTGAAAAGAAAAGCAGGCGATAGATGTCTACGAAGCAAAAAATCGTTATTTTTGGCGGAGGTACTGGACTGTCTGTTCTGCTCAGGGGATTAAAAGAGAAACCGATCGATATTACTGCAATCGTCACCGTTGCTGATGACGGAGGGAGCTCGGGAAGGCTTCGCGATGAACTTCATATTCCGCCCCCTGGGGACGTTCGGAATGTGCTTGCTGCCTTATCTGATGTCGAGCCTCTCGTCGAGGATTTATTTCAGCATCGATTCAGCAAAGGCAACAATTTGGTAGGGCATTCTTTAGGAAACTTAATTTTAGCAGCGATGACAAACATTACAGGAGACTTTTTTCATGCGGTAACCGTAATGAGCAAGGTGCTTAATGTCCGCGGCAGAGTGCTGCCGGCTGCGAATACAAGTGTTGTGCTGCATGCTGAAATGGAGGATGGAAAGATTGTTTCTGGAGAATCTGCCATCCCGGCATACGGGAAAAAAATTAAAAAGGTCTTTCTGACCCCGGAAAAAATTGATCCGCTGCCGGAAGCAATTGAGGCGATCCGCGGGGCGGATTTAATCATCATAGGGCCGGGGAGCCTTTATACGAGTATTCTTCCAAATTTGCTCGTACCGAAGATCGGAGAAGAAATTTGCAAAGCACAAGCAAAGAAAGTATACATTTGCAATGTCATGACTCAGCCCGGGGAAACGTTGTACTACAGCGCAGCTGATCATGTAAAAGCGCTAAATGACCACATGAACAAGGATTTCATCGACACAATCATAGTGAATGATGAGGAAATAACGGAAGATTTTAGAGAAAAATATGCAAAAGAACTTGCCCAGCCTGTTCAATTTAATGCGGAAAAGCTAAAAGAGATGGGCTTAGAGGTTATTCAAGACCGGATTATTTCTTATGACAATAACGTCATAAGGCATGATACACACAAAATGGCTTCACTTCTGATAAAATTGGTAGAAAAATGATGATTCTGTAAAAAATACACGTGTTCACTTTTATGAATGGGGGTGGCATTATGTCATTTGCATCTGAGACAAAAAAAGAGTTAACGAACCTTGAGGTAAAGGATTGCTGTGCAAAAGCTGAACTCTCTGCCCTCATTCGTATGAATGGTTCAATGTCTTTTTCAAATAAAAAGCTGGCTGCTGATATTCAAACGGAAAACGCAGCGATTGCTAGAAGAATTTATACTTTAATTAAAATGCAATATGCGGTGCCCGTTGAGCTTCTTGTCAGAAAAAAAATGAGATTAAAAAAGAACAATGTGTATATCGTCAGGCTCACAGCAAATGTGAAGTCGATTTTAGAGGATTTAAAGATCCTTGGAGAGAATTTTATATTTGCAAGGAATATTTCTGAAGAGCTTGTAAAAAAGCGCTGCTGCAAAAGATCCTATATCAGGGGGGCTTTTCTCGCCGGAGGTTCAGTGAATAACCCGGAAACCTCTTCCTATCATTTGGAGATTTTTTCATTATATAAGGAGCACAATGATTCTCTCTGTGATTTAATGAATCTTTTTCATTTGAACAGCCGTACATTAGAGAGAAAAAAAGGATACATTACGTACTTAAAGGAGGCTGAAAAAATCACAGAGTTTTTGAATGTGATTGGTGCTCACAATTCTCTGCTCCGGTTTGAGGATGTTAGAATCGTCCGTGATATGAGGAATTCGGTCAACCGCCTCGTCAATTGTGAAACTGCCAATTTAAATAAGACAATTGGTGCATCACTCAGGCAGGTGGAAAACATAAAATATATTAATGAAAAAATAGGATTGGATGCACTGCCTGATAAGCTTAGTGAAATTGCCCGTCTCCGTATCGATTATCAAGAAGTTACGTTAAAGGAATTAGGGGAAATGGTATCTAGCGGCAAAATCAGCAAATCAGGCATTAACCATCGGCTGAGAAAGCTTGATGAAATTGCAGAGCAGTTAAGGCAAGGCCAATCCATTTCATTTAAATAAAGACAAACGAAAAAGAGGGGATTATATGCTTGAGCGTAAAATGGAAATAAAATTGAAAACTGGTTTGCAGGCAAGGCCAGCTGCATTGTTTGTCCAAGAAGCCAACCGCTATACTTCTGATATTTATTTGGAGAAGGATGGGAAAAAAGTAAATGCAAAGAGCATCATGGGCCTAATGAGCCTGGCTGTAGGCTCAGGCGCTATGATTACACTCATTACAAATGGGACAGATGAACAAGAGGCCCTAGATGCATTGTCCGATTTTGTACAGAATGAGAGCTAGGGAGATCAGATTGGATCCCTTCCTGTCAAACCAGGCAGGATAGGGAAGCATTGGGGTAAAATCTCGAAAAAAACGTAAACGCTTTAATAGATATTGAAACAAATGGAAGCCTTAGCCGAAGCATTGGATTTTGAAAAAGACGAAGGAGGTTTTTTTATGCCCGAGTATATGATTGGAGTAGATATCGGAACAACTAGCACAAAGGCCGTTCTTTTCACAGAAGACGGGAATATGGTCGACAAAGCAAACATTGGTTACCCTTTAATAACTAAAGTTCCTACTGCTGCCGAACAAGACCCCGAGGAAATATTCCGGGCAGTTCTCGATGTCATTAAAGAGCTAATGACGAAAAACAAGCTGATGCAGGAGCAAATCCTGTTTGTGTCTTTCAGTTCTGCCATGCATAGCTTGATAGCTATTGATGAAAAAGGGAAGCCGCTCTCGCCGTGCATTACGTGGGCTGACAATCGCAGCACGAAGTGGGCAAAGGAAATCAAAAATAACCTGAATGGCCATGAGATTTACATGCGGACTGGCACCCCGATTCATCCGATGTCGCCGCTTAGTAAAATTCTCTGGATATATAAAGAAGACCAAGACCTTTTTGCCAGCACACATAAATTTATCGGCATCAAGGAATATGTTTTTAGCAAATTGTTTAACCGATACGTTGTGGACCATTCGCTTGCTTCGGCAACCGGCTTAATGAATTTAGAAGAGCTTGATTGGGATAAAGAGGCACTTGAGGTTGCCCATATCACACCGGATCATCTGTCAGAAATCGTTCCTACGACGTTTTCACTCCAAGGAATTGTTCCGGAATTTGCCCAAGAGATGGGGCTCTCAGAATCAACTTCATTTATCATTGGAGCGAGTGACGGGGTCTTATCCAATTTAGGTGTAGGCGCAATCGGAGAAGGAGTTGTCGGCTTGACAATCGGCACGAGTGGAGCGATCCGTACGGTCGTGGATAAACCTGTCGCAGATCCGAAGGGAAGAATCTTTTGTTATGCGTTAACGGAAAAGCATTGGGTAATCGGGGGACCGGTCAATAACGGAGGAATTATCTTCAGATGGATACGCGATGAATTTTCCGCTTCAGAGGTTGAAACTGCTAAACGTCTCGGATTAGACTCCTATGAAGTATTAAGCAGAATCGCTGAAACCATCAAGCCGGGATCTGATGGATTAATTTTTCACCCGTACCTGGCAGGAGAAAGGGCGCCTCTGTGGAATGCGGACGCGCGAGGATCATTCTTCGGTCTTGCAATCCACCATAAAAAGGAACATCTGATTCGGGCAGCGCTTGAAGGTGTGCTGTACAATTTGTATACCGTGCTGCTTGCACTAAAAGAAATTACAGGGACGCCAAAGGAGATCAACGCGACTGGCGGCTTTGCGAGATCAGCTTTATGGCGGCAGATGCTGGCTGATATTTTTGATCAGAATGTCATCGTCCCTGAAAGTTTTGAAAGCTCTTGCTTAGGTGCTGTTGTCCTAGGAATGTATGCAACTGGAAAAACAGAATCGTTAGATATCGTAAAAACGATGGTCGGTACAACTCACACCCACGAGCCGATTAAAGAGCACGTAGAAGTTTATCAAAAGCTTTTGCCTATCTATATCAGGCTCTCCAGAAAGCTGGAAGAAGATTATCAAAGCATAGCCGACTTTCAAAAAAGCCAGCTTACAGAATAAACGCTTGACCCCGCTTTTGTTGTGCGGGGCTTTTTTACGCAATTTTAAGAAAATGTTAAGCTTTTCAACGAATTTCCAATGATACACTAAGAATGGAAAGAGAGTGAAACCTTCTCTCGTTATATCCGTAAAAAATAGAGACAACGTTTTTAGTAGGAGGATTTTGGTATGAGTGAAATGAAAATGGAAGCAGGAAAAAAACCGTCATTGTTAGGATTATTCACTAATCCGACGGAGCAGTTTGAGAGATTAAGAGAAAAACCGATTGTTGCCATTCCGATGGTTATTGTTTTTCTCATGATGTTGGCAGGGACTGTTCTAACCCTGGCAGGGATGGATTTTGCTGCTGAAATGCAAAAATATGGCGGCACGGTTGGTGATCAGAAGACCTTTGAGACGATAACCTGGATTATCGGCATTATCGGCATCATTTTTACTTTTTTAGGCTCAATATTTCTTGGAGCTCTGATCTTATGGGTATGTGCCAAAATTGCAGGCAGTAGTGTTAAATATAAACAAATGCTTTCTATGGCTTCGTTTACTTTATTTATTTCTAACATCGGAATGGTGATTCATGGATTGGTTGTATTTTTTACCGATGTTAATTCAACAATGGCCGTAACTTCTCTGAAAAGCATAATACCTGCAGAGGAGCCGGTGGCATCTATTCTCGCACCATTTGAAGTTTTCAGTATTTGGAGCTATATTCTTTTGGCTATCGGCTTTCAAAAAGTTGCGGGCCTATCGAAAAAAGCTTCTTGGACAATTACGATCATTATCTTTGCAATTATGCTTATAATCTCCTTTTTGGGAGGCGTATTTGCTTCGTTTTCACAATCATTTGAAGGGAACGTGTAAAATTGAAAAAACTATGGATAGGTATCGGAATTGTTGTAATTATTGCTATTTTTATTGGAGTAAATGTTTTCAGAACGGTCCAGACAAGCGGAACAAGCCGCGAAGTACAAGTGGTTTCCCTGGAAGAAAAAGAGATTTCTTCAACTGTGATGGTTCCCGGCACTCTTGGTTTCTCACAAGAACAAAATGTTTTTTATGAGGCGGATAAAGGAGAAGTTCAACAAATCCTCGTAAAAGAAGGCGATGCGGTAAAAAAAGGGACTCCGCTTCTTCGCTACACCAATGAGCAGCTTGAGCTCGAAAAGGAACAAAACGCGTTAACCATTGAATCGAAGGAGCTGCAGATTGATCAATTCGAGCAAAAAAGAGAAGATCTTGAGCAAAAAGAGAAGGACTTAACAAAACAGCTGGGGGAAAAGGAAGCTAAAAGTCAAATCGATCCCGAAAGAGAGCAGCTGGATATGGATGAAAAGCTGGCTGATTTGGAAATTAGGCAAAATATGATCCAAAAAGAAACGATAGAGAAGCAACTGGATGCACTTGTAGTGAAAAGCGAGGCAGACGGTACAGTCATCTCCGTGGATAAAGAAGCGGCTTCCAAAAAAACTGAAATTCAGGAGCCGATTATTCATATCGGAAATACGAAGAATCTAATCGTTGAAGGCGTTCTGTCAGAATACGATACGTTGAAAGTAAAAAAGGAGCAGCCAGTCAAATTAACCTCTGACGTCATCCAAGGTCAGGAATGGAAAGGAAAAGTCACAGCAGTGGGGCTCGTTCCTAACACTCAAGGTAATGAAGGAGGTGCCCAAGCTGGCGGAGAGCAAGCTGTCCAATATCCGCTTGAGGTTAAATTTGATGGAAAACTGCCAAATGCGAAAACCGGATTTAAATTTATTATGGAAATTGAAACAGATAAGCGGAAAGCGGCAACCCTTCCGGCTGAAGCGATTAAGAAAGATGGGGACCAAAGCTATGTGTTCATTGTTGAGGATGGAAAAGCGAAGCGAGTAGATATAAAAGTAGGAGAATCAGCTGATGAAAGCATTGAGATCATAGAAGGCCTGTCCGCAGACAACCAAGTCATATTATCCCCCGCCGCTGATTTGCAAAGCGGAACGGAAGTGAGCATCTGATGATCGAATTAAATCAAGTAATAAAGAGCTATTCGATTGGAAAAGAAACGATTGATATTTTAAAGGATATCAATATGCTTATTAAAAAAGGGGAATACGCGGCGATAATGGGACCATCTGGTTCCGGGAAATCAACCATTATGAATATTATCGGCTGCTTGGACAGACCGACGAAGGGCAGTTATAAATTGGAAGGCAACGATATATCCGCTTATAATGATAAGCAGCTTGCTGAAGTAAGAAATCAGTCGATCGGATTTGTCTTTCAGCAATTTCAGCTTTTGCCGAGACTAAACGCCAAAAAAAATGTTGAGCTGCCGATGATATACGGGGGGATTTCGAAAAAAGAACGAGAAGAGCGGGCTGAGAACGCACTTGAAAAAGTAGGGCTGAAGGATCGAATGAAACATATGCCCAATGAACTTTCTGGGGGGCAAAAGCAAAGAGTTGCTATTGCGAGAGCGATCGTGAATGAGCCTAAGCTGATTTTGGCGGATGAGCCTACCGGCGCCTTGGATACAAAAACGAGCTTTTCGATTATGGAGCAATTTACCGCATTGAACGAAGAGGGAACGACCATTATTCTCGTTACCCATGAGAAGGAAATCGCAGATTATACAAATCGAATCATTACGGTTCGGGACGGGGAGATAGTGGACAGCGACAAAGAGCAAAGGAGCGTGAAGGCATGAGCTTAGTGGAAAACCTGAGAATGGCTTTAAGCTCGCTGTTTGCTCACAAAATGCGCTCCATTCTCACGATGCTTGGTATTATTATCGGAGTTGGCTCAGTTATCGTCGTCGTGGCAATCGGACAGGGTGGCGAGCAAATGCTAAAACAGCAAATTTCTGGACCAGGCAATACGGTTGAGTTAATGTATCAGCCAAGTGAAGAAGAGCTTGCTTCTGATCCGAATGCGTATATGAATGCCAGTTTCACCGATGAAGATATCCGCAGGTTAAGGGAGCTTGATGGGGTCGAACAAATCGTAACGTCATCCAGCGAATCCATGTCTGTCAAATTCAAGGAAGAACAAATCGATGCAAATGTTACCGGCATTAATGAAGGATACATCGAAGTTAATTCTCTTGCCATTGCAGAAGGCCGGGAATTTTCCGAAGGAGACTTTCTATCTGGAAAGCGGGTCGGCATCATTTCGCAAACGATGGCAGAAGAGCTTTTCAAAGGAAAAGCACCAATCGGAGAAATTGTGTGGGCAAACGGACAGCCGGTTGAAATTATCGGAACTTTGGAGGAATCGACCGGACTTTTTGCATTTGGCATGAATGAAATTTACGTTCCTTTCCCTATGATGCGTGCTGCATATGGCACGAATGATTACAGCAGTGTTTCGCTTCAGGCAGCATCAACGGACGAGTTAAAGGATGTTGGAGATCGTGCGGCTCAGCTGATGAATGATGTTCATGACACAGAAGACTCATACTCCGTTTTTAATATGGAAGAGATTGCAGCGGGAATTGGTCAAATTACGTCCATTATGACCGCAATCATCGGCTCCATTGCGGGAATTTCATTAGTAGTCGGAGGAATCGGCGTCATGAATATTATGCTCGTCTCTGTAACAGAAAGAACGAGAGAAATCGGAATCAGAAAAGCAATGGGCGCCACACGGGGACAAATCTTGACCCAATTTTTGATTGAATCTGTCGTCCTTACACTATTCGGAGGCCTTATTGGAATCGGTCTGGGATACGGAGGAGCCTCACTTGTATCCTTATTTGCAGGATGGCCGTCCTTAATATCCTGGCAGGTTGTCGCCGGAGGGGTTCTGTTCAGTATGGTTATTGGTGTCATATTTGGTATACTTCCTGCCAATAAAGCAGCACGTTTGGATCCAATCGATTCACTTCGATACGAATAATTACGCAAGGGAAGCACTGAAGATTCAGTGCTTTCTTTTTTATGGGTGATTTTGGAATTGTATTGGGTAGGGGTTATTATGAAGGACAAAAAGGAGAAAAAGAGCCAGAGAAAAGTCCTTCAAGGGGACTATGAAGGACAAAAAAGAGAAAAAGAGCCAGAGAAAAGTCCTTCAAGGGGACTATGAAGGACAAAAAAGAGGAAAAAAGCCAGAGAAAAGTCCGTCATGCAGGTGATGAAGGACAAAAAGGAGAAAAAGAGCCAGAGAAAAGTCCGTCATGCAGGTGATTAAGGACAAAAAAGAGGAAAAAAGCCAGAGAAAAGTCCGTCATGCAGGTAATGAAGGACAAAAAGGAGAAAAAGAGCCAGAGAAAAGTCCGTCATGCAGGTGATGAAGGACAAAAAGGAGAAAAAGAGCCAGAGAAAAGTCCTTCATGTGGTTTCTGAAGGACAAAAAAGAGGAAAAGAGCCAGCAAAGGTTCTGAAGTAAAATGCGTTATGGTACATCTCAATGTCTTTGGACGTTTCATTTTTTGTAAATCGCTTTCAAAGACGATAATTTTATTTATTCGGTTTTGCAACTTTTACATCATCAAATCGTCTTTACTATGAGTCACATATAGATGGGAGATACATGTGATGAAGAAAAGGGAAAGCCCATTTGAAGTGATAGAGGATATTTACAATAAACACTATCAGTATCTTCTAAACTTTTTGTTAAGCTTCACATCGGATAAACAATTGGCTGAGGATATCATTCAAGAGGTATTTTCAAAAATGCTGCTGCAGCCTGAGAAAGTCCTGCTTATCAATAATTTTAAAAGTTTTTTAGTAAGGAGCGCAAAGAATCGGCTGATTGATCACTTTCGGAAGAAAAAACCCTCCTTGTTTAAAGACGACCAGGAAATTGAAAATTTGATGGTCGATCAGTACTCAACGAATCAATTTGTTGAATTCAGTGAAATTAATGAAATTCTTTTAAAGCTGCCTTCCAAGTACAGCTTTGTCATTATCGCAAGAGATTATCACGGGTACAGCTATCAAGAAATTTCTGACTTTCTCGATATTTCGTTAGTAAACGTAAAATCACGAATATTCAGAGCGAGAAAGCTTTTTTTGAAATACTATCATGAGGTGAATAAAGGTGGCTAGATTTGAAGATATTCATATTTTATGCCAGGAATTAATTCCGATTTATAACGAATTGGAAGAAGACGCAAAGCGGGTCATTGAAAAACATGCGGAGGAATGTGAAAGCTGCAAAGAGCAGCTGGAGTCTGTAGGGAATATTGAAATCACTCCAAAAGAAATGAATCATAATCAAGCCCCAATGAAGCGATTTAAGAAGCTTTTCTTATTTAAACGAGTGAATACATTACTCATGTTCTTTATACGAGTCATTGTCCTCGGGCTGATTGCGTTTGATTTCTCCCAGCACTTTTCTGCTGATGTTCCTTACGGGATTCAATTTGAAGGCCTTCGTGCAAGCCTGGTTTTATTTTATATCCCGCTCGCCTTTGTATTATTAATGTTTACGTGGTTTTTAAAGAATATGAAATTGTTATTGATGTCGTTGCTTGTCGATCTTTTGGTCATTTACTTTTTTGACGATCTGATCCGGTTAATTGTCTAATAAGGGGAGGGAGATCAAATATGAGAAAATGGTTATTTTTAAATTATACTTTGCTCGTAGTTTGTCTCTATTTATACTTTGCGACTGGTTTCGGAGCTGCATTATTCGGCATCGTTATTTTCCTGGTTTGGCCGGTCATTCACGGCGGGAAAACAATATTACATTTAATAAAGAAGCCCTCTCTCAAAAGAAAGGGCTCCTGAAAAACTTATTTTAGATCATTGACTTCCCAAGCGAAATCAGGAACCAATACATCGACATCTTGGTTTTTAACGAGTGATTTCGCATACTCTTTTGATACATCAGCGAAGAAAACTGATTTTTCCTTTTCAAGGTTGGCCAGCTGATCTTTATTTACTGTTCCAACTAAACTTGTAAAGCCAGAAAATTTAACGCCGCGACCTTTGGTAACGTTATCATATTGTGCTTTAGAAAATAGTTCTTTTTTGTCTGGAGTTCCGCCAATTGTTGTCCATTCACCTTTTTTGTCAGTAGATTTAATTTCATAGGAATCTACTGCAATATCGTATTTCTTTATTAACTTTTCAACTTCTTTAACAGATAACGATTTGTTGAAAGTTAACACGACTTCAATGTTTTCCTTATCGATTTGTTTAAGTAATTCTTTTTGCTGGTTTTTATACTTGCTGAAGTCTGCTTTCGATGCTACGTTTGGCTGCACGTATACATCTGCCGTTTTACTGTCCGCTTCTTTGACTTTCGCAATTTTCAAACCATTATTCGAGTAAAGGACGTCTTCTTTTGCAGATGGGGCTGATGCAACCGGACTTTTTTCCTTAACACTGTTTGCGGAATAAAGCCCGCTCCAACCTCTATTTGTGATTTTATCGTAGTGCCAAGCTTCCATTTCTCCGGCGATAGGATTATATAAGGATCTTTGAACAATAAAATCAAAGTTTCCGGAACTTGAAAGCCACCAAGAAGATTGAAATCCATACCCGGTGTATGCACTGATCGATTGTTTCCATCCATCAGCTTCGATATAGGCTTCTGCTTCTTCTGACCAGCCATTGCCGTTGTCGTCATCACGATCGTATCCAGGGTCCGGCAGGTTCGTCCAATACCAGCCAGTATGGCCGTTGTGATCCCTTGTATGGTTGATCTCAAATGTCAGATAGTACATAGAGTTATGGGAACTTGCAGCCGAGCTACTGAATTTTACATTTGTAAATGAACCGGTAATCTCGTTGTTCCATTTGAACCCGCTGGCAGACCATGTATAAGGAGACCAGCCGAACGAAGCTCCATTTGTATAATTAGTGTCTCTTGCATAACTCGTATTCGGAAATGCCAAGGTAGCGGCTAAACCGAGAGAAGCAGCCAACATCGCTAATTTTTTCTTTTTCACTTTCATTCCTCCTGCTTAATTTTTTTTGGTGAAGCTTTATTTCAGGTTTTTCGACTTTCTCCTCCTTCCTTTTCGTAAATTCGTTGATTGAAGATTACTTCATCTATTTCATATAAGAATTACAATTTCGTTTTTTTTAGGAAGTCTTTCAAGAGAGAATTTACGAATTCTTTTACGAGTAATAAAATGAAGGGTTACTCGAATACCTGTTAATTCAATTTGTCGAACCAAGTTTCCTTGAACACAACGAACTGTTTTTATTTACAGAAAAAATACATGATACAGAACTATATTAATGTTGACAACCTTTTTCATAGATGGAAAGGCATAATAAAAAATGGGTCTTTTTGACGAAAATTGAATGAAATAGGAGAACGGTTTTGTAAGAAAATATCCCAGTATGAAAGGGAAATAGAGGTTCTTTGCTTGCATTTCTTTTTGAATTGAATTAAATCCGTCATCTTTAGTTCTTATTAACTATTTTTATAAATTTTGGGAACAATCAGAAAGATTAAGATGCAATAATTTGGTGCATTTTCATTTATGGAAGAACCTATGGATGAATGAAGGGTCGCCAGAATAAGAGGAAGATCGCCGGAATAAGTGAAGGATCACCAGAATATGAAAAGGATCGCCAGAAAATGAGGAAGATCGCCGAAATATCGAAAAATTGTCGGAAAATCATTTCGGTTGCCGGAATATCAGAAAGATCACCGGAAAAAGAAGAATCACTGAAATCATGAAGAAGATCGCCTGATTTCTCCCATAAATCGCCGATGAAGCGATTCAATGTCATCTAACCTGTATCGGGCTACAAAAAAAGAGCCTGCACATGCTAGGCTCTTTGCTTTCAAACGAGTTAAGCTCTTTCTTCAAACAAACGGCTGATCTCGACGATGACTTGGACAGCTTTAATCATATTTTCTACAGAAATAAATTCAAATTTGCCGTGAAAGTTTTCTCCGCCGGTAAAGATGTTCGGAGTTGGGAGCCCCATATATGATAACTGGGATCCATCCGTTCCTCCCCTGATCGGAGAAACTTTTGGTTCGATATCAAGTTTCTTCATCGCATCGGAGGCAATATGAACGATTTCCTTGACGGGTTCAATTTTATCCTTCATGTTGTAGTACTGATCGTTTAGCTCCAGCCTAACGCTTTCTTCACCGTATGTTTGCTTTAGCTCCTCAGTGATTTGCTGAACCTTTGCTTTTCTCGCTAGAAATTGTTCTTTATCGTGATCTCGGATAATATAGGAAAGCTTTGTTTCTTCAACTGTTCCTTGAAATGAGATTAAATGGTAGAAGCCTTCGTAACCTTCCGTATGTTCAGGAGCCTCTTTAGGAGGGAGCTTTGCCTGAAATTCCACGGCGATTTTCATCGAATTGACCATTTTGTTTTTTGCCGTGCCGGGATGAACGCTGTTACCTTTAAAGGACAGCTTTGCTGAGGCAGCATTAAAGCTTTCGTATTCCAATTCGCCAAGCGGACCGCCATCAACGGTGTAAGCGTAGGAAGCATTAAATTTCTTTACATCGAACTTGTGCGGCCCTCTGCCTATTTCTTCATCTGGAGTAAAGGCGACTCTGATTTTTCCGTGCTTGATTTCCGGATGCTCAATCAAGTAGGCCATTGCCGTCATAATTTCAGCAATTCCGGCTTTGTTGTCAGCCCCAAGCAAAGTGGTTCCGTCTGTTGTAATCAGCGTGTGTCCTTTATACGAAGGAAGATTCGGAAACAGCTCTTTTGTCATTACAACATTTTCGTTTAAAACGATATCATTGCCATCGTAATTGTCTATCACTTGAGGATTGACGTTTTTACCGGTGAAGTCAGTCGCTGTATCGACGTGGGCTAAAAATCCGATGACAGGCACATCCTTATCCGTATTTGACGGTAAAGTAGCCATCACGTAGCCGTTTGCATCAATTGTTACCTCTTCCATTCCAATAGATTTTAGTTCTTTAACGAGCATATTGCCTAGTGTCAGCTGGCCGGGTGTGCTCGGGCAAGTAATATTATCTTCATTAGACTGGGTGTCTACTTTTACATATGTAGTAAATCGATTGATTATCTCTTTTTTCATAGGTTCATCTCCACTCTAGATACGAATACAACCATTTTATCACACCCTTTCTTTTTTTCAGAAGAAATAGACAATACATATAGGAAAATGGTAAGATGTCTGTATTAATTGAATATGATATGAGTGAAGGTATGCATTGTTTTGCATTGTATTTAAAAGGGAAGACTGGTGAAATTCCAGCACGGACCCGCCACTGTAAGTGAGGAGATATCTAGCAAGAGCCACTGTGAAAAACGGGAAGGCGCTAGACATTGTTAATTCACAAGTCAGGAGACCTGCCTTCAATTGAAAGCCAAATTTCCTACGGGTGTTAGGGAGGTGTAGTGACAATAGAATCAGTGTAAGCACTGTTTGCAATAAAGCACGCCCTTTTTTATGGGTGTTTTTTTGTGGTTATCCCGCATTAACGGGCAGTAAGAAATGGTGGGGGATTAACTGCCCGTAAAAGCTAGGGTTGGCTTCATCTAACAATCAGTGGGGGATGTAATGTACGAAGGTAATTACTCAGGCGTCCTGTTGCAACGCCTCCACTAGCATATCCTATGCGTCGAAACCCCCACCGATTAAAGATTCACTTTATATAGAAAAATTAGGGAGAAGAAGTAAATGAAAATAAATAAAATAATTGCTTTATGGCTGGCTGTCCTGGTTGCAGCGACATCATTTTTTACATACATACCTCAAGCATTTGCACAGGAAAACACAGCGACACTGGCCGTAATTGGAGATTCAGAAAAAGGAATTATCGTATGTCCGAAATCGATTGAAATTTCTGAAGGGGAAACAGCATACAGTCTACTCTCTAAGGAGCTTGGAGATAAAGTTGAGGTTTCCAAATTTGGATCTTTTGAATATGTTAGCGGAATTGATGGACTTCGTGAACTGGATCACGGCGAACAAAGCGGCTGGCTCTATGAAACGAACGGTGAATCACCAACGGTTGGAGCGAATCAGTACGAGGTAAAAGAAGGAGATGTCATTGCTTATCGTTATTCCCTTAATTGGGGAGAGGATCTAAAGGAGAAAACCCTTGAAGAAAGCATCAAAGCGCTTGGCGGATGTGAACAAGCCCAGCCAGATCCTTCTAATCCTGGTGAAGATCCGGTAGAACAGCCAACTGACCCTTCAGTTCCTGAGGACACAGAACAGCCGCCTACTTATCAAATCACAGGTGAGATCAAGCAAACCGTTGACCACATCTTAAAGAAGAAGGAATGGAGTGACTGGGAGCTATTTGCTGTGGCCAGGTCAGGCAACAAGATTCCTGATTCGGTTAAGAAAAAGCATATAGAAAAAACGACAGAATACGTAACGTCTAAAGATAAAAATGGAAGGTTGTTCGGCACAGATCTTGAGCGAGCGATTTTTACTGTACTTTCCCTCGAGCAAGATCCGACGAATTTTGCCGGGAAGAATTTGATTCGCATGCTTTATACAGATGAAAAGAATCGAATCGGTTCGATTAATACAGTCATTTATGGGTTGCTTGCTATCGACAGCAAAACCTATCAACTGCCAGAAAACGCAAAATGGACGCGGGAAAAGTTCATCGACAATATTTTAAATAAGCAGCATAATGATGGAGGATGGGCACTTTCAACCATTGATGCACAAAGCGAGCCGGATCTGACAGGAATGGCGATGACGGCGCTTGCTCCATACAAAGATAAAAATGAAAAAGTGAAAACGGCTCTTGCAAAAGCCGGAGATTTCTTAAGCAGCACGCAAACTGATAAAGGTGGATATGCTAGTCTCGGCCAGGAAAACAGCATCAGCGCAGCACAGGCATTAATCGGAATTGTACTTTCCGGTGATGATCCAACTAGCGAGAAGTACACAAAAAACGGTAACAATGTGATTGATGCCATTTTAAGCTATCGCACAGGAAACGGATTTAAATGGATAGATTCCGAAAACGGAGTAAATGATATGGCTACTGAACAGGTTTTGAATTCGCTCATTCAGTATCAATCCGTGCAGGATGGCAAAGGAAGCATCTATGTTTGGACGAAGGAACAAACTCCGTCAGAAACTAAGCCAACACCTGCTCCTGATAAGGATTCGGATCAAGAGCAGACTCCGAAACCAGAACAAGATCCGAAACCAGAACAAGATCCGAAACCAGAACAAGATCCGAAACCAGAGCCGGAGCAGCAGCCAACTGATAGCAGCCAGAAGCCGGCAGCCGATAATCAAAATAAATCTCAAGCACCTGCTGACGATTCGCAAAATAAAGAAAAAGCAGCGGATTCTACCGAAGGACACAAGCTGCCGAATACGTCACTTTATGGCTGGGATTTGGTTGTTTGGTTTGGTTCCGGACTACTGCTAGCTTTACTTGGATTTATTATCTATAGAAAAACATTACACGTATAATATGTACATACCGGATTGGGCGATATGGGTCTAATCCGGTATGCTATGAGAAAGGAGATTACTCAATGCAGAGATGGAAATTTGTTGTCGGTCTTTTGTTAGCAACAGCTTTTGCCATTTCAGGGTGCGGGCAGTCATCAAATGAACAACCATCCAACTCTCAAACGATTGCATCTCATAAATCTGAAGCAGCCGAGGAAAAATCCTCCGATCATGTAGAATCCGAACCCAAAGACGAAAAGACAAAGCCATCTGGCAATGACGATACACAGAATAAAACGGAGAAACAAAAACAGCCAGATCAAGCTGAAAAGAAAAATGATCCTGCACCTAACAAAAAAACTACTAATGATTCTCAGGAGCAGAAGAAAGCACCGGATGAAAATTCAGGTGAAACGAAAAAGCAGGAAAGCAAGGCAAGCGAGCAAAAAGAAAACAAATCAGATAAAACTAGCAAACCGGATTCTCCGCCAAAAGAAGAAGCAAAATCAACGCCATCGAAGCCTGCTGAAGAAAATAAAAAAACAGAAACGAAACCTCAAGCACCAAAGAAAGAGATAGATCAGGCCCAAATTATGATTCAAGGTGACAACGATATGGGAAGTATTCTCGGTGCAACCAATGTCGACTTGAAAAATGGCGATACGGTTTACGATGTCTTGTTTAAAATTACAAAAGAAAAACATATCCAGCTGGAAACGAGCGGATCCGGAGCAGGCCTCTACGTAAAAGGTATCAATAATTTATATGAGTTTGACCGTGGTGATCTGAGCGGCTGGGTATTTAAAGTGAATGGAAAAAAAGCAACGAAAAGTGCCGGCGAATTTGCCGTAAAAAAGGGTGACAGGATCGAATGGCTCTATTCCGAAAATATGGGGAAAGACGTTTGAGCCGAAGGAAAGCAGAATCGGAATTTTCGACCATGCATCCTTTGGTTCTTTTCGTTTATTATGTTTCGGTCATTATCCTGTCAATGGTTTTGCTGCATCCGACTTTTTTGCTTTGCTCCGTAATTCTCCTTATTTTGCTGAATGTAATGCACGGGATTGATCGGTCACTAAAAAAATTAATTGCGGGCTCGCTTATTCTTGCGTTTATAATTGCTGCAGCGAATCCATTATTATCTCACAGAGGCGCGACAATATTGTTTTATTTAAGAAATAATCCGATTACGCTTGAAGCCATCACGTATGGTTACACGTTAGGACTGTCTTTTTTGACGATTGCATTTGCATTTGCTTCTTATCATCACATTGTGACCAGCCACAAATTTCTCTATCTGTTTCAGAGAATATCTCCAAAAGCAGCCATCCTTATGATGATTACGATCCGTTTTGTGCCTTTGTTTTTTCAGCGTCTCAAGCAAATTACAATGGTGCAAAAAACAAAAGGAGTCGATGTCGCCGGGGGGTCTCTCCGTACTCGGGCGAAAAATGGGATGAAGCTTGTTACACTGCTACTCGTTTTTTCTTTGGAAGAGGCATTGCAGACAGCGGACAGCATGCAGGCGCGTGGATTTGGAGCAGCAAAAAGAACAACCTTCGAGCGATATCGTTTTACCATGAGGGATGGTTTGCTTATGTGCATGATTGGATTGGCATTATTAACCTGCCTGATTGGCTCTTTTTATGGATACGGCGTTCTTTCTATTTACCCGACAGTTGCCTCGCTCGGAATAAATGGGGTAGAAATCTTTATCCTAATCATATATCTTTTGCTTATTTCATTACCAATTCTCATCGAAGGAAGGGAGCGAGTTTGGTGGCGCATGCAGAAATCATAGACCTTTCATTTACTTACCCGGATGAGTCGGAAAAAGCATTGCGTTCTGTTTCCGTACGTCTTGAAGAAGGCGAGTTTGTCGTGGTTAGCGGACCGTCCGGCTGCGGCAAATCAACCCTTCTAAAGCATTTTAAACAAGAGGTGCTTCCTGTTGGCGATCGTGAGGGAAGCATTTTTTATCAAGGAATAGCGATTCATGAATTGGATAAAGTGACCTCTGCCCGTGAAATCGGGATGGTTTTTCAAAATCCGGAAAATCAGATCGTGATGGAAACAGTGATTCAAGAAATTGCTTTTTCGCTTGAAAACATCGGATTTCCTTCAGAAGACATAAAGAAAAAAATTGCTGAGCTTGTACGTTTTCTAGGGATTGAATATATGCTTCATCAGTCGGTACATACCTTGTCCGGCGGCCAAAAACAGCTCGTTAATTTAGCGTCGGTTCTCGCATTGCAGCCCAAGCTTTTGCTGTTGGATGAACCGACAGCCCAGTTAGACCCAGTGGCAGCAAAGGAATTTTTGGAGTTATTGAAACGAATTCATGAGGAGCTCGGCGTGACGATCGTTGTTGTCGAGCATTGTCTCGATGAGCTTCTTCCTTTGGCAGAACGGCTTATCTTTATGGAAAAAGGAACGATTCTTTACAACGATTCCCCCAGAAGTGTCATCGTTGATTTATGGAAAGATGCAGCGTATCGTTCCTACATCCCAGATATTCCAAGGCTATTTCTGGAAAGTGAAAGCAATACTGTTCCTTTTTCTGTGAAAGAAGGTATGAAACACATAAATGATCGTTTGCCGCTTCATGGTTCCACTGAAAAAAAGCAGCATCATGAGGGAAAGCCACTCATAAAAGGAACAGGCCTCACTTTTCGATATGAAAGGACGAGCGAAACGGTGCTCTCTCAACTTGATATAGCCGTTCACTCAGGGGACTGCATGGCTCTGGTTGGTGCGAACGGGTCGGGAAAGTCGACGCTTCTCACTATTCTTGCGGGGTTACATAAACCTAGAAAAGGGAAGGTTGTTTTTCAAAATCAGCGGATTGAAAAATGGACGCAGAAAAAAAGATATATGAAAATTGGTTACGTCAGCCAGCAGCCTGCTTATCATTTTACGTATGATGAGGTTGAACTGGAGCTGTATGAACGATGCCGGCAGTTCGCTGAACTAAACCCGAAGCCATTGGCTGATAAGCTAATGGACGATTTTCAATTAGGCCATATCAAACATCGTCATCCATTGGATATAAGCGAAGGGGAAAAACAGATTTTCGCCATCATTCTTGCTCTCCTTTCTCAGCCTGAACTGCTTTTGCTAGATGAACCGACAAAGGGGCTCGATCCAGAAAAGAAGGAACAGCTTGGTTGCCTATTTCAAAAGCTTCAGCATGAAGGAGCTGCCATCATGCTTGCCACGCATGATATCGAGTTTGCTGCAAAGTATGCGAATCGTTGTGCTATGCTGTTTGATGGTGAAATTGTGTCGGAAAACGATCCTGCTGGATTTTTTTCAAGTAATTATTTTTATACGACAGGCGTGAACAGACTTGTTCGTAAAAAACAACCCTATGCTTTAACGTGGGAGGACGTGAACATGTTATGTCAAAACGATCAAACATTGCGAATGTAGCGGCTGTCTCATTTTTTGTTTTGATGCTGGCAGGAATGACTTGGATGTCTGACAGACACTATATGTGGTTTAGCTTTCTAATGCTCGCAGCGGTCATGCTTCCGTTATATATTCGTTTTGAAAAACGGGCATTTACTTCCCGGGAAATTGTTTTGCTCGCCGTGCTCGCTGTCATTGCCGCAGTAAGTCGCATCCCCTTTACACCTTTACCTGGCGTGCAGCCCGTTTCATTTGTCATAATCATGACGGCAATCGTTTTTGGAAAAGAATCAGGCTTTATGGTTGGCGCTACAGCAGCCGTCGTATCGAATTTCTTTCTCGGGCAAGGCCCTTGGACCCCATGGCAAATGTTCGCATGGGGAATGGTTGGTTTTACAGCAGGACTATTAAAAGATACACGATTGATGAAAAAAATATGGGGACAGCTTATTTTTGGCTTCATTGCTGCATTTTTGTTTGGCTGGATTATGAATCTTTGGTTTGTGGTCGGATTCTTGAGTGAGCTGAATCTGGAATCTGTGATTGCCGCTTATGCAGCAAGCTTTCCTTTTGATTTTGCCCATGCCCTTTCCAATGTCTTTTTTATCGCCGTTATGGGAAAGCAGTGGAAGAAAATTTTGGAACGATTCAAACGGAAGTATGGCTTGCTTAAAGTGTCTTGATCCTTCCCTTTGTATCCGACAAAAAAGGAAGAGCGGTCTAATAACTACCAACATAATCAAGAAGATCTTTGTAAAAATTAATACCGACAGCGCAAAATCATGAAGGAAGTGATTGAAGTTGAATAATTTTCAATGGATCAATACTCTTTTAAATAGAGGAAATTCCAGAAAAAGAAACAATGGAATGATGCTGTGGGTGTCTGTGTTAGGATTAGTCAGTGCCGTATTTTTTGGCTTACGCGGCAGCCGTTCGGGTAATATGATGAGCCCTGTTCAAAATTTCTTTTCGAATCTAATGCAAAATAAAAATTTAATGCGAAAACCTGTTCCTGTGGCAAGTAAAACTGAGTTTTCAAACGAATTAACACCTAATAAAAAATAAATGAATTGTAATTACTTTTGCAGTGCTAGAAAACCTGGCACTGCTTTTTTAATGGACCATTTTAATAAATTCAGGAATGTCTTTTCTAAAAAAAGGAATAATACCTCAGAGGCAATATGGATACATTTTTTGCTAAAAGCTTTCTTAACGAAAATAGCGAAAATGGAGGAGGGTACATAATGAAACAGCCTATAGTAACTATCGTAGTTCCGTGCTACAACGAAGAGGAAGCTATAATACAAACATGCCGCCAGCTAAGTACTGAATTGAAATGCTTAATGGATGATAAATTCATCTCAGCTGAAAGTAAAATTTTGTTTGTCGATGATGGAAGCCAGGATCGTACGTGGTCACTGATTGTGATGGAAAGTGTAAAGAACAGCTATGTAACCGGCATAAAATTAATGAAAAATGCAGGACACCAAAAAGCTCTTTTAGCCGGACTGGAAAAAGCAAAAGGCAGCTCGGATTGTGTGATTTCAATAGATGCCGATCTTCAGGATGACGTGTCTGTTATTCGTGATTTTATCGAGAAATATAAAGAAGGGTACGAGATTGTCTACGGCGTCCGCCGCAGCCGCCAAACAGATACTTTTTTTAAGCGGACAACTGCTTTAGGCTATTATTCACTAATGAATAAGCTTGGGATTCAGTTAATTTATAATCATGCCGATTATCGTTTAATGAGCAAGCGTGCACTTGAAGAGCTCGGTCGCTATCGTGAAGCCAATCTGTTTTTGAGAGGAATTGTCCCTATGATCGGCCTGCGATCGACAAAGGTATTGTATGATCGAAAAGAGCGTGTGGCAGGAGAAACTAAATACCCTCTGAAAAAGATGCTGTCCTTTGCCTTTAAAGGGATTACATCATTTAGTGTGACACCGATCAGAAGTATCACATTGCTAGGAATTTTATTGTTTTTTTTAAGCGTTTCTGCAGGGATATACGCTTTGATTCAAAAACTTCTCGGGCACACAAACGTCGGCTGGACCTCTTTAATGATTTCGATTTGGTTTTTAGGCGGGTTGAATTTAATGGGGATTGGCATTATTGGCGAATATATCGGCACGATTTTTACGGAAGTGAAACGTCGCCCCCATTATGCGATAGACATTGATTTAGAAACCGAGCGATTGGGCCGTCTAAAGCGCCAGGAGAATGAGCAAGTACCGGAGAAAAAGTTTAGCTCATAAAGTTATAGGATAACTTTACAATACGAAACTTTGGGAGTAATATAATTTTCAGAATCAACCATCTTGATCGCTGAATCCGTGTGGAACGGGGGAACCAGAATTGTAACAAACATTTTGTTACTAGGGGTGAATCCTTCATGATGAAGGCAGGGTTACTTCTGTACCCGAACCCGACAGCTAACCTCGTAAGCGTTAAGGAGAGGATGTGAACTTGTGATCGGAGAATAAAACGACCACTGGGGAATCCTTTGTGGTCTTTTTTTTGTAAAATGTAATACTTCTGTGTTTGTTAACAAACAACTATAGAAAATGAATCAAGGAAGGGTTAAGATGAAGAAATTATTCGCCGTATTTGGTTTAGGACGCTTTGGATCAACCCTTGTTAAAGAGTTTTATGAAATGGGTATTGAAGTATTAGCTGTAGATAAAGATGAGACAAGAGTCAGTGAATATATGCAATTTGCCACACATGCAGTTTGTGCAAATGCAATCGATGAAACGGTTTTGCAAAAGCTGGGCGTTCGAAATGTTGATCTTGCGTTCGTTTCCTTTGGAGATGATATGCAATCAAGCATCTTGACTTCATTACTCTTGAAAGAAATAGGTGTGACTAAAGTTTGGGCAAAAGCACAGGATGAAAACCATTCAAAAGTTCTCGAGAAAATTGGTGTTGACAGAGTTATTCATCCGGAGCGTGATGTGGCTAAAAGAATAGCCCATCATATTGTGACCGATAAGATGATTGATTTTATTGAGCTATCTAAAGATTTCAGCATCGTGGAAATTATAGCAACAAAAAAGGTTGATCACCGTTCCTTGGAAGATCTAAACATACGGGCCAATTACGGATGTAATATTGTTGGAATTCAACGTGATGGGAAATTTATTGTTTCTCCTTCTGCTGAAGAAGCTATTTATAAGGACGACGTGTTAATTGTCATAGGAAACAATAAGGACATTGAACGATTTGAAAAAGAAGGAGTTTAAATGAATATAAAATACATTCGATTGAATCCCTCCCAGCTGCTGCTATTAGTGTTTTTGTTTTTTATTATACTAGGTACAATTTTATTAAAGCTACCGTTTGCAACAACCGAATCTGTCAGCTGGACCGATGCATTGTTCACTGCGACGTCAGCTATGACAGTCACGGGTCTCGCGGTTGTTGATACAGGTACCGCTTATACCCTCTTTGGCCAGCTGGTTATAGTCATGCTTATCCAAGTCGGCGGCTTGGGGATCATGTCTTTTGCAGTTCTCATTTTTATCATGCTGGGAAAGAAAATTGGTTTTAAAGAACGGCTGCTTATCCAGCAGGCTCTTAATCAAACCTCTCTCGGCGGGATTATTAAATTAGTGAAAAACTTATTTATCTTCTCATTATCTATAGAATTGATAGCCATGCTGCTGCTCGCTATCCGATGGGTTCCGGAATATGGCTGGGGAAAAGGGATGTATTATAGCTTTTTTCACTCAATATCTGCTTTTAACAATGCGGGATTTTCTTTATGGCCAGACAACTTAATGGGATATGTAGGAGATCCGTTAGTCAACCTCGTGATTTCTTCTCTGTTCATTTTAGGCGGAATAGGCTTTACTGTTTTAGTGGATGTGTGGTATAAACGAAGCTTTAAAAAATTAAGTCTGCATTCGAAACTAATGATTGTAGGTACACTGGTGCTTAATGTAATAGCCACTGTTATAGTTTTCTCAATGGAATACAATAACCCTGACACGCTTGGCCCTATGTCATTAGGCGATAAATTTTGGGGATCCTATTTTCAAGCGGTGACAACTCGAACAGCAGGGTTTAACAGTTTGGATATTGGCAGTTTACACGAAGCTACGATAACATTGATGCTGCTGTTTATGTTTGTCGGGGCAGGAAGCGCCTCAACCGGGGGCGGAATTAAACTTACTACATTTTTAGTGATTGTTTTATCCGTATTAACCTTTTTGCAAGGAAAAAAACAAATAACAGTCGGCAGAAGATCTATTAAAGATGAGGTCATTTTCCGTTCGCTTTCGATTTCGGCTATTAGCATTCTATTTATTTTCTTAGCTGTATTGCTATTAAACATTACCGAGCCAATCCCATTTTTGAAACTATTATTTGAAGTGATTTCAGCATTCGGTACGGTAGGGTTGTCCATGGGGATTACGGCCGACCTATCAAATATCGGCAAGATCATCATTGTGTTCATCATGTTCTTAGGTAAGCTGGGACCGCTAACCTTTGCTTTTTCATTAGCAAAGCCTGAGCAAGAAAAAATCCGTTATCCAAGCGAAGATGTTTTGACAGGGTGAAAAAGGATTTTTCACCCTGATTTATATGACCGTTTTTACACCAAATCCGATTAATATGGCTCCAGTACATTTTTGAAAGACGTTCTGAAATGAATCCTTTTTCAGCCACTTTTTCCAATGATCTAAGAGAGAAACCAAGATAAAAAACCATCCTGCTGCAATAATAGTAAGGATCAATCCTAATCCAATCAGTTGCAGGTTTGTGTTGCCATTAAGATCAATGAATTGAGGCATGAAGGTGATGTAGACAAGAACAGTTTTAGGGTTGAGAATATTACTGATGACACCTTGAAAATAGGATTCTTTGTAATGAGCGTTCGATGGCTTGTCAATCGAACTCTGACTTTCCGCATGAACAGCATCTAGTGAAAGTGTACGTTTCGTAAATAATGCTCTAACACCGAGATAGAATAAGTATGCGGCTCCTAAATACTTGATTATATTGAAAAGAAATATGGATTGGGCAATGACAACGGACAAACCGAGAATGGCAATAACCGTCCAAAATGTAAGACCAGTCACCATTCCTAGTATTGTATAACGCCCGGCCTTAGCTCCGTGGGTAAGGGTATTTTTTAAAATAATCACCGTATCTGTGCCGGGCAGCATTGACATCATAAGGGCAATTAGCATATAGGCAAGTAAGTTATCCATCTTTCTCCTCCTCTTTTTTAACCTTGCTATAAAAACTTTCACTACCTCAGCAGAGAAAAGCTTCCGGTTAAACGATTAACTTTTTTCTTTTCTCCATAGATGTCAAGTCCGAAGTGTTGATAGTCTGTTTTTGCTTGATTCTGTAGTTTTGCTGTATACTCCTCATACGTTTTACAGCTCCTGCGCCGCATCTGAAAAATCAGTGACGAGCAGATCGGCGAACGGTTCTGACATTGTCTGATCCCTTAGTTCGCGAAGAAGGCTGCTTGTGGCTTTTAAAATTGGAACCGGTGTTTTTACAATTCTCAAATGATTTATTCCCGAGAGGTCTTCTACGCTGCTGCCCACCAACTCGGGCGCTAATTTCTCAAGTAATATACCTAAGATGGCTGCTGTGTTGGCGTTCAATCCTAAAGGCAACATTTCATCAATCACAATGACGCATTTGGTTTCAAGCGGACTCATGAGGTTCCTCCTTCACTTTCGAAAATTCTCATATATTGTTTTGGTGTTAACCCAACAAGGCTCTTAAAGTTTTTTGTCAAATGGCTTTGATCGCTAAATCCTGTTAAAAACGCCACTTCAATCGGCTTATTTCCTTGCTCCAACATCTTTTTTGCATGATTGACCCGAATTGTTTCCAAATAGCTGTAAGGAGAGATTCCCATTTGTTTTGTGAACGATCTTAATAAATGATATTTGCTCCATCCAGTTAGGGCACTTAAATCATTCAACTTAATCGTTTTTGTATAGTTTTCCTCCAAATAGGCGCACACTGTTTTTATCTCATGAGAGGTTTCAGAAGCTTGCGGAACAATTGCTAGGTCAGAGTACGTTTGAATAAGATCTTCCAATAAGTGGTAAAACAATTCTTCTTTCTTAAATTCGTGATCTTCCTGTGTTATTTTTACATGCAGCTCTCGCAAATTGGATACAAGTTCGCTGCGGTACAATACGTTTTGTTTGAAGCTGGGAAGGTTATCTTCACCATTAATTTGTAGCATCACCTTTTTCATAACCTCCGGCGTAACATTGATGCAGCGATAATCCAACGTTTTGCCGTCTATTCGTGCACAGCTGTGAGTATCATACGGATTGAACAATAATAAATCACCCGGATTAATAATGTATTCCTCGCCTTTGCAAGCTAAAAAGCGCTGCCCTTCTTCAATAAAACCGATCACATAATATTCATGAAAGTGAGCAGGGAACTTCTGCATGATTCCTTTAAATCGATAAGCCTCGATGTCTAAATCAGAATCTAGATAAATGGTACGAACTTCATTTAACATCCAGCTATCCTCCTAATCGTCAATGGCAATTTTAAAAATATCATAATATCAAAACCTATTCTTGTATGATATTGCGCTTTTAGATAAAAATCTTAACTAAGAAAAAACAGCACCCATTCGGATGCTGTGGTCATGACAAGCATAAGCTGTTTTATGTGCAGTTAACAACAAAATGGCATTTCACCGATACAGTTAAATATCCTTCAATTCCTTCACCGGATTTGGCGCTTTTCTTCCGTGCACGACTTCAATCGTATTTTTAGCGGCT
This sequence comes from Bacillus gobiensis, assembly GCF_001278705.1. GTDB lineage: Bacteria > Bacillota > Bacilli > Bacillales > Bacillaceae > Bacillus > Bacillus gobiensis. Next base: position 2,581,998 of record NZ_CP012600.1, on the reverse strand, counting down.
TGCTTAAACATATTGAGCCTGACGATTTCTGTTGCAGATCCGATGTGGGGGGCGAGTGTAACGTTTTCCAATTGTAAGAGCGGATTATCCTCGTTAATCGGCTCTTTTTGAAAGACGTCAAGTCCGGCTCCAGCAATCGTACCGTTTGTCAGGGCTTCTATAAGGGCATCTTCATCTACGGTATTTCCTCTTGAAACGTTGATAAAATGTGCGGTGGATTTCATTTTCTTAAATTCTTCTTTACCGATCATATGATAGGTTTCGTCGGTTAGCGGCGTGATCATCAATACAAAATCCGAGCTTGCGAGCAGGTCATCGAGGGATTGATAAGAGACCCCGTAAGTTTTTTCTGCTTCAGGCTTCCGATTTCGATTATGGTAGATCACCTCCATGTCAAACCCGAACTTTGCACGCTTGGCAACCGCTTCGCCGATCCGTCCCATACCGATGATTCCCAGCGTTTGATGATGTACATCCGATCCGAAGATTTCCTTTGCATCTTTTTCATGCCACTTCCCTTTTCGTATGTATCGATCGAGCTCGCTGATGCGGCGTGCTGAAGAAAGGATCAACGCAAAAGCAAGATCAGCGACTGTATCGTCAAGTGTAAAAGGAGTATGAGTGCCGATAATATTTCGTTTTGCCATCTCATCAATATCGAAGTTATCGTAGCCGACGGAGTAATTGCTGACGACCTTCAGGCGGGGAGCATGCTCTAAAAGCTCTTTGTTAATCGATATTCCTGAAGTGATTAAGCCTTCAGCCTCTTTCACATTTTCGTAAAGAGCCTCTTTAGAGATCGGTTCTTTTCCTTCCCACATTCCCAATGTGCAGCTTTCTTCAATCAGCTCTTGAACCTCTTTTGGCACAGTTTTTGTAAGGTAAACATATGGTTTCATAGAGAATCTCCTTTTTGCTTTTATTATAAAAAAGAAAGGATTTGAAAAAAAGCGGGATGCGTTACATTAAACTCTACCCAAGATCCTCTGCAAATCGTTTCGTCAGCTTTTCCTTATGACTCGCAATGACTTCCTCCAGAGAAACGCCATAGATATCTGCGAGAAGGGTGATATTGCCGATCACGTCACCCATTTCTTCAATCAGCTCCTGCTTTAATTTCTCCTTCGGCTGTTCAACTTCGTCGGGTCTGTCTCTTCCAATCTCATAAGCTCTTACGGCTCTTGCTACTTCTCCAACCTCTTCCATCAAAAAACCAGTCCGAATAAAAGGACCGTACTTCGTCCAGCCTCTCTGTTTATAGAATGAGAGAATCCATTTTTCTGCGTCTGTTATTTGCAAGATTGCAACACCCTTTTGCTATGTTTTACTATCCATCATACATCAATAAACGATTTTTTCAACGACCAGGATGAGCTGGGAAATTTCCCGTCCAGTGGGAAAAAAAACAGACAATGAGTAAACTCCCTACTCACCGTAGAATTGTTGTAACCGATTTCATGTGGTGATATAAATAGAATTGAAAACAGGAATAGGAGGAATAAATGATGACAAAATCTTTTTCAGTAGTAATTGCAGGCGGTGGCAGCACGTTTACTCCTGGTATCGTTCTTATGCTTTTGGACAATCTTGACCAGTTTCCGATTCGCAAACTGAAATTATATGATAATGATAAAGAAAGGCAGGACAAAATCGCAGGAGCATGTGAGATTTTTATCCACGAAAAGGCGCCGGAAATCGAGTTTTTAGCAACTGACGATCCAGAGCAGGCTTTCACAGACGTTGACTTTGTCATGGCGCATATCCGTGTTGGAAAATACGCAATGAGGGAATTGGATGAAAAAATCCCGTTGAAATATGGTGTTGTCGGCCAGGAAACGTGCGGACCGGGCGGAATCGCTTATGGAATGCGGTCCATTGGCGGAGTTCTAGAGATCATCGACTATATGGAAAAATATTCACCAGATGCATGGATGTTAAATTACTCAAATCCAGCGGCCATTGTTGCAGAAGCAACCCGCCGCTTACGTCCTGATTCAAAGGTTCTGAACATATGTGACATGCCTGTCGGTATAGAGGATCGTATGGCTGAAATCGCTGGCCTTTCCTCCAGAAAAGAAATGAAGGTCCGGTATTACGGCTTGAACCATTTTGGCTGGTGGACGGAAATTCAAGACAGTGAAGGAAATGACTTAATGCCTGTGTTAAAAAAACATATTAAAGAATTTGGTTATACACCTAATGCAAATCATCATCCAACGGAAAAAAGCTGGAATGATACATTTACGAAGGCACGTGATGTGTATGCGACAGATCCTGACGTTCTTCCAAACACATATTTGCAATACTATTTCTTCCCGCAGCAAATGGCGAAGAAGTCCAACCCGGATTTTACAAGAGCGAATGAAGTGATGGCCGGGCGGGAAGCGTTTATTTTCTCGCAATGCCAGAAAATTGTTGAAGAAGGCAGCAGCAAAAACAGTGAGATTGAAATTGATGACCACGCTTCCTACATCGTCGATCTTGCAAGAGCGATTGCTTATAATACCGGCGAAAGAATGCTGCTGATTGTTGAAAATAACGGTGCGATCGAAAACTTTGATTCGACGGCAATGGTTGAAATTCCATGCATCGTCGGCAGTAACGGACCTGAGCCTTTGGCGGTCGGAAAAATCCCTCAGTTCCAGAAAGGATTAATGGAACAGCAGGTTTCAGTTGAAAAGCTGGTCGTTGAAGCTTGGGTAGAAAAATCTTCCCAAAAGCTCTGGCAGGCGATCATTCTGTCGAAAACGGTGCCTGGAGCTGATGTGGCAAAAGCGATTTTAGAAGATCTAATAGAAGCCAATAGAGAGTATTGGCCGCAGCTGGAAGAGAAACCTTTGCAGCCAATCATCTAACTACTTCTGTTTTATTCCCTCCCTTATGTATAATAGAATTATAGGGGAGGGAATAGGCAGTGCAATTAGAACAGCTTATTAATAAGCACTACAACAAGTTAAATGAAAACGATTTCTATGTTTTAAAATACATTTTGAACCATAAAAAGGAATGCTATCAAGACAGCATTACGGAACTTGCAAAAAAGTGCAATGTTTCAAGGTCATCGATTCTTCGTTTGGCTCAGAAGCTGGATTTTAGCGGATACAGTGAATTTCGTATTTTTTTAAAATGGGAGGACAAGCCTGTCGAAGTTCATAATCACTATTTTGAAAGTTTAATGAGTGATATTGAATCCAATATCAAAGCTTTACGAAATACAGATATGGAAGGAATTTGCCGTCTAATTAAAGATGCGGATCGAATTTTTGTCTACGGATCAGGAACTGCTCAAACGAATTGCGCGAAAGAGCTTCAACGATCCTTTGTTTCAGAGCGGAAATACTTATCAATTATTCAAGATAAAATTGAATTTGATACGATGTTTCCTGATTTCAAGCCGGAAGACTTACTTATTATTATTTCTCTATCTGGAGAAACGCCGGAGCTAATCCCTCAAGCAAAACTTCTTTCGATTAGAGGGATCCCGTTTGTATCGATTACAAATTTAAAAAATAATTTGCTTGCTCAATTAACTCCGTACAATTTATATGCAACGAGTAAAACCGTTAAAGTTGAGAATGATAGAGAGCTTACTGCTTTTGTTCCGTTTTTTTTAGTTGGAGAGGCTTTGTTCAGAAACTATGTCGATTATGTTCATGGGAAAAAATAATTAATCAGAAATGGGGTTATTACGATGATGCAGAAAGTTCAGCGATTTGGAAGCGCGATGTTTGTCCCTGTCCTATTGTTCGCTTTTGCAGGAATTGTCGTTGGATTATGCGCTCTTTTTAAAAATCAGCAAATCATGGGAACGTTAGCAAGCCCCGACACGTTTTGGTCGAAATCATGGTTTGTTATTGAAGAAGGGGGCTGGACGATATTCAGGCAGATGCCACTTCTGTTTGCCATCGGGATCCCGATTGCGCTTGCGAAAAAGGCACAAGCCAGAGCTTGTTTGGAAGCGCTTACCACTTATTTGACGTTTAACTACTTTGTCGGTGCGATATTAACGGTTTGGGGAGATTCTTTCGGTGTCGATATGAGCCAGGAAGTTGGAGGAACGAGCGGTCTTGCTGAGATCGCCGGGATCAAAACCCTTGATACAAATATATTTGGCGCGATCTTAATCTCTTCAATCGTCGTGTATTTGCATAACCGGTACTTTGATAAAAAGCTTCCGGATTTTCTCGGTATTTTTCAAGGATCTTCTTATGTTGTCATTCTTTCGTTTTTTGTCATGATTCCTTTAGCCATTGTAATGTCTTATGTTTGGCCGATTGTTCAGGACGGCATTGCATCCATGCAGGTGTTCTTAAAGGGATCAGGAGCCTTGGGAGTTTGGATCTATACGTTTTTGGAACGGATTCTTCTTCCGACTGGTCTGCATCATTTTATTTACACGCCTTTTGTATTTGGTCCGGCTGTCGTGGAAGGTGGAATCGTCACTTATTGGGCGCAGCACCTTGGCGATTTTTCTGCATCGAATCAGCCGCTGAAGGAGCTTTTTCCTGAAGGAGGCTTCGCTCTACATGGAAATTCAAAGATCTTCGCGATTCCAGGAATTGCTTTAGCCATTTATGTGACGGCCAAAAAAGAAAAGAAAAAAATTGTTGCCGGTCTTTTGATTCCGATTACTTTAACTTCCGTTATTGCTGGGATTACGGAGCCGATTGAGTTTACATTTCTCTTTATTTCGCCGCTATTGTTCCTCATTCATGCACTTCTGGCGGCATCCATGTCGACATTAATGTACATGGCAGGAGTTGTCGGAAATATGGGTGGCGGACTCATTGAAGTTATGACGCTGAATTGGATTCCGCTATTTGGCAGCCATGGGCTGACATACATTTACCAGTTTGCAATCGGATTATCCTTTACAGCCATTTATTTCTTCATCTTCCGCTTCTTAATCGTAAAGCTGAATGTGGCAACTCCGGGACGGGAAACAGACAATCAGGCAGAAACGAAAATGTACAGCAAACAGGAATACCGAGAAAGAAAGAACGGCAAACAAAATGAAGTCGCTGCAAGCGCGGAAGCTCCTGATCAAGCCGCTTTGTGCATAGAAGCATTGGGCGGAAAGGAAAATATTAGTGAGATCACAAACTGTGCGACAAGGCTCAGAGTGAGTGTAAACGATCATTCAAAAGTAAAATCTGATAGTGAATTCAGAAGCCTGGGCGCTCATGGAGTCGTCAGGAACGGGAACGCCCTGCAAATTATAATCGGCTTATCTGTTCCGCAGGTTAGAGAACGAATCGAACAACAATTAGATTATAAATAGGAAAATATACACTCGGGTAAAGCCGGACGGTCTTTCATTTTGTCATTCAGATATAGTAAAATGTATTTTATTGAAGACAATATACATAAGCGGAGATGACAAAAATGAAGACAATATGTGTGTTTGCAGGGTCGAACCCGGGTGTAAATGAAGAATATCGTACGAAGGCAAAAGACCTCGGAAAATACATGGCTGAGAATGGGTACAGACTTGTATACGGAGGGTCCAAAATCGGCTTGATGGGTGAAATTGCGAACACCATCTTAGAAAATGGCGGAGAGGTCATCGGGGTTATGCCTAAAGGGCTGTTCTCAGGTGAAGTGGTCCACCGCGAGCTGACAGAGCTGATCGAGGTAAACGGCATGCATGAACGCAAAGCAAAAATGAGTGAGCTATCTGACGGCTATATCGCGATGCCGGGTGGCTTTGGAACCTATGAGGAATTGTTCGAGGTGTTATGCTGGGCGCAAATCGGCATACATAAAAAACCAATCGGGCTTTACAATATTAACGGATACTTCGAGCCAATGATGCAAATGGTTAAATACAGCATTCAAGAAGGATTTTCCAATGAATCTCATCTGAAGCTGATACATTCTTCATCCTATCCAGAAGAGCTTGTCCAATTAATGAAAAGTTTCACATTTCCGGACTTGAAAAAGAAGTGGACGGAAATCGGTTAAGCAGCGGGGCCAAAGGGGCCCTTTTTTTGTTTGGGAAAGAGGGCTGGGAGCATATTTCTTGATGATGGGTGGATATATTTTAATGAAGGTCGGATAAATTTTAAAAATGGTCGGATAAAATGATAACAGCGCCCTTTTTCACTATTTTTTGTCATACTCTGATTCCCGCCAAGACGGTAATAAAGGAGCTGGTAATTGTTGAAAGTAGCAGACACACATTGTGATGTTTTATATCGATTATATCAAAATAGGTCACTAAGATTTTCTGATTCTCCGGAACTTCAAACAAATATCAGCAGGTTAAAGGAAGGAAATGTCTGGTTACAGTTTTTTGCTGTCTTCGTGGAGCCTGAAGTGAAATCGGATGAAAAATTCCAAGTTGCTTTAGATCAGATCAATCTTTTTCATACAGAGGTTTTAGCGAACAATCCGACAATGAAAAAAATCGATTGCTGGGCAGATATTGACCGGCTGCAAGACAATCAAATAGGAGCCGTTCTCACTTTAGAGGGAGCTGATGCTTTTGGCAACGATCTTACCAAATTAAGAACCCTTTACCAATTAGGGGTAAGGTCTGTCGGATTAACATGGAATCATGCCAATCTGTGCGCAGATGGAGCTGATGAGCCGAGAGGAGCAGGACTAACTGAGCTTGGGAAGGAAGTCGTCCGATTAAATAATGAATACAGTGTATTGACTGATGTTTCGCATCTATGCGAGAAAGCATTTTGGGATGTGATGGAAATTGCCGACTTTCCAATTGCAAGCCATTCAAATTCAAAGACAATTTGTAACCACCAAAGAAACCTTACTGATCAACAGGCACAGAGCATTTTTGAAAAGAATGGCTTCATTAGTGTCGTTTATTACCCGCCTTTCGTTAAAGAAGACGAAAAGGCAGACATATCTGATGTAATGAAACACATTGACCATTTTTGCAGTCTCGGCGGAGTCGATCAAATTTGCTTTGGCTCGGACTTCGATGGGATCTCAGCATTTGTCGAAGGCTTAGAGGACGCTTCTTGCTATCAACATTTAATTAATGAACTTCTCAAACATTATAAAGAAGATGAAGTGAAGGGTTTTGCTTACCAAAATCTTTTAAATCACCGGCCGGGGTACAGAAAATAAAAAAAACCGCCGGATTCACCCGGCGGAAAAGTTTACTTGTTATTGTCGTTAGATTCCCTTTTTGTCAAAACGTGATCGATCAAACCGTATTCCTTCGCTTGCTCAGCAGATTTGAAGTTGTCACGATCCGTATCGCGCTCGATCACTTCAAGTGGCTGGCCAGTCCGTTCAGCTAAGATTTTGTTTAATTTATCACGAAGGAGCAAGATTCGTTTTGCTGCAATATCGATATCAGTGGCTTGACCTTGTGCGCCTCCTAGCGGCTGGTGAATCATCACTTCACTGTTTGGCAAGGCAAAGCGTTTTCCTTTTTCACCTGCTGCCAGCAAAAATGCACCCATTGATGCAGCCATACCGGTACAAATGGTGGAAACCTGCGGCTTGATAAGCTGCATTGTATCATAGATTGCCATACCGGAAGTAATGGAACCGCCAGGGCTGTTAATGTAAATGGAAATATCTTTGTCCGGATCCTCTGCTTCTAAGAACAACAATTGAGAAACAATGGAGTTAGCCACGTTATCATCAATTCCTGATCCAAGCATAATGATACGGTCTTTCAACAATCTTGAGTAAATATCGTAGGCTCTTTCCCCACGATTTGTTTGTTCAATAACTGTAGGTATTAAATTCATAATGCTCCTCCTTCACCTTATAGGGTAAGTATGTATTTCAATCATACATTTTTGGTCAATAAAGGTCAAACAATATGCTGTCCTTTATTTTGACGCTCTGTCCAATTAGAAATATGCCAAACTACTGTATCATTTTCCCCAATATTGAAAAGCTTCAAACCACCTGAAGCAATCTCCTCTTTATCGTAACATTGCTTGCTCAACACTGAAAATGTTTTTGTATTTCAAAACTCACTACTTATCGGGAAATTGTGATAAAAGTTTTTTAAAAAGAACAACTAAAAGTAATGGTTGATATCCTCTAAATAATAAAGTATAATCGTATGTGCTGACGGTTTAATTCGTATATTAAGCAGGCTTCATTTTATTCATGCGCTCGTAGCTCAGTTGGATAGAGCGGTGGTTTCCGGTACCACGTCTGCCGGGGGTTCGAATCCCTCCGAGCGCGTCTTAAAAGTCAATGATAGCAAGGGGTTAAGCGATATGCACCCCTTGCTATTTTTATGGATTTTTTCGTGTTTAATCAATTTCATTATTTCTTTGTTCCCATTCAGATCGTAAAATCCCCATAAAGTATGTATCATAGTAACTTCCATCTACATAAGCATGTTTTCTTAACTTTCCCTCTACAACAAATCCGATCTTTTCGTAAAGTGAAATAGCCTGTTTGTTAATGCCTCTTGTAGTTAAATAGATTTTATTTAATCGAAATTGATTAAATCCAATATCAATCGCTTTCTCCATCACATATTTACCATAGCCTTGACCTCGAGCTTCAGGGGCAAGAAGAATACCAATGCCGGCTCTTCCATGCTCATGCTCAATATTTTGAAGAAAGACCCATCCTATTAGTTTATTTTCTTCATTTTCAACAGCAAACAAAACATCTCCGTTTTGTCTTTTTTTCTCTACATGCTTTTCAACTTGCTCAAAAGTTTGCGGAGTTCGACCGACCATTAAGATTGAAGCTGGATCATTTGACCACCGATGGAGCTCCTTAATATCTTCCGTTTCAAAAGACCGCAGATTTATTTGTTTTTCAACCATATAAAATCTCCTTATCTTTATGAAATTGTATTGATTGTATGGAGTTAGTATAGATGTATGGACACGAGTTAGATTGTGGATTTGAAATAAAGTTGCACTATTTTACCCTTTTAGAGATATTGTCTAAAGGTGTGTTTTAGGTCATAAGTGTTTTAAAAAGAGCTCTCCCTATCTTTTCCGTACGAGAGACAAGATAGATTGGTCTAGTATTATGAAAATCTTTAATAGGTACAGAACAAAGAAGTAAATGACCTGGCATTAACTATTCACTTTGTTGTTAGATAACAAGAGTGTACACCAATTAATGACAAAATGACAAGTGAATGTACTGATTCCCTTCCTATGTATTCCCTGTTCTTCAATGATTAAAAGGTTCATGACGTTCCCTTCACTCGCCATGAACCTTTTTTAACAACGATGATTAGAAATCCTAACGACGTTAATCTCGGAGCCGGGTGCCGCATCACTAAGATAATGCATCCCATACGCTCATCAGTTGAGTTATGGCTGCGTCAATTGCCTCATATGGAACATCGTCCCGGGCTTGTGTAGAAATACCCCGAAGAAATGTTTCAAACAAGGTAACCAGCATGGGGATATCCGTAGAATCGCGCAACTCACCATTTGCTACGGCCCGTTCTATACAATCTTTTATCCAACCGCGGACCCTTTTTCGTTCCTCAGAGAGCATATCTTGCATGTGTTTTTGCTCAGGAGAACAAGTTATAGCGGACAAAACCAACAGACAACCTAGAGGATGGGATTTCTCTGTCTGCATCCGTGCCGATTTCCGTAATCCCCGTTCAATTGCCACTTTTGGTGATATGCTTTTATCCCTGAAACTTTCTGAAACCTGTCCATAAGTTGAGATATATTTATCCATCGCTTCGCAGAACAGTGCTTCCTTGGATTCGAATGCCGCGTAAAAACTCGCGGCTGATATACCTCCCATCGCATCGCGCAACTGAGCAAGTGAAGTGGATTCAAAGCCATGTTCCCAGAACAGAAGCATCGCGGCAACAACAGCCTCGTCACGATTAAATGTGCGGGGGCGACCCGTTCGTGGCATAAGAATAACCTCCTTTATTAATTTTATACTAATCGATCCAAAAGTTCTTGACAAGTGAATACGTTTAGATTTAATATGTGGATTAATCGTTCCATAATTGATTAATACGTTAAGGGGGAAATATTTTGTCTCAACTTTCAACTACCAGTGCTGTTAAATCAACCAGCATCCCTGCACGCCTTCCTTGGCTAGCACTGCTGGCTCTTGCAATGACAGGTTTTATTTGTATTTGTACAGAAACCATTCCAGCCGGTTTACTACCGTATATCTCGCAAGGACTGAATATTACAAATGGAATGGCTGGTCAGCTCGTAACTTCTTATGCTATTGGTTCAATTGTAGCGGCAATTCCATTCGCCATGTTTACCGGAGGGGTGCGACGACGTCCGCTTCTGCTTGTCATCATTACGGGATTTTTCATATTTAACACGATTACCGCCCTGTCAAGCAGCTATGCTTTGACGCTAATCGCTCGATTTTTCGCCGGTGTAGCTGCCGGTGCTGCTTGGGGGATGATTGCCGGTTATGCACGGCGTATGGTACCGGATGCATTAAGAGGGCGTGCCTTGGCTGTCGCAATGGTAGGAACGCCGATTGCTCTCACATTCGGAGTGCCGATCGGCACCTTGCTCGGTGACCTGATCGGATGGCGCGGAGTATTCGGACTCATGTCTCTTCTGACTCTTGTTTTAATTGTATGGGTGCTGTGGAAGGTGCCGGATTATCCTGGGCAGCCTGCAGGTCAAAGAATGACCGTCGGTCAGGTGTTTGTTTTGCCCGGCATACGTCCGATTCTCATGGTGGTGCTATTCTGGATGTTGGCACACAATATTTTATATACGTATATTGCGCCGTTTCTCGAGCCTTCCGGACTCGGAGAACGTGTCGATCTTGTCTTGCTGGTCTTTGGTTTAGCCGCACTTGTCTCCATCTGGATTGTTGGCCTGTTAATAGACCGTAAGCTACGCATACTTGTATTGCTCAGTCTGCTCGGCTTTGCGCTGGTTTCCGTAGCACTATGGGCGGGCGCCACGACGGCATCAGTCGTTTATGCGTCTGTGGCTTTATGGGGACTTACCTTCGGCGGTGCCGCTACGCTGTTGCAAACGGCGCTTGCCGATGCAAGCGGTGAAGAAGGTGTTGATATCGTAATGCCTATTAATACCACAGTATGGAATCTAGCAATCGCTGGTGGAGGCATTGCGGGTGGTATCTTGTTAGAACTTGTTGGAGTACAGGCTTTTCCAGGAGTGCTGGTGATTCTGTTGCTTCTTGCGTTGATTATAGCGTGGAGTGCGAAGAGCTATGGCTTTCCCAGAAAACAATGATGTGCTGATTTATTTCCGAATAGTCCTTTAAGACGACCTGTCTTAAGGGGCTTTTTTTATTATGGAGAATTTAAAGAGTTAATGGAAAAGAGGATAAAAGAAGTTTAATAGATATATATAGGAATTTCAAAACAATAATTGGACATTAGAAACTATAAATTGGGGAAAATAAGAAGAGGAATGATCGTTCCGTAATTAATTGAATAATAGAAGAAAATGATCAAACTTTTTTACAAAATACTCTAACATAGATCCAGTATCAAAATTCCACTTAATAAGAGAATTTTTCTAGTTTTTATATATAAACTGATGGAGGGGTGTATAAAAATTTTGTGTATAGAATGCTTTTCTTTCTGCAAGCTAAAGATGGAAGAAAGGAGATTGAGATATGGATAAGACCTTAGGATATTTAAGGGAGTCAATGTCGAATTATTTGGATAGCGATGTCTGTCAGAAAATATATAAGAAGATGCTCGCGAAGCATTATTCGAATGAGGAGGAGTTCGTTAAGGATTTAAACGATGAAGAGATGGACTTTTTGGATCATGTGCTGGGAAAAGAAATCAAATACGCTCAAGACGAACAGGACCATCAACGAAGCCGGGAATTGAATGAGGTTTATGAATTGTTGTTTTAAGAAAGGCGGGAAATAAGTATGGGCGCCATTGAACGTAATGGCTATACGTTTGAACCAGAGTATAGTGTAATCAAACAAAATGGAGCCATTCATGTGTATCATCATGGAAAGTTTGTCGAGGAGATTCAATTTGAATTCAATAGTGATTTTCCTGACCATGATCAAATAGAAGAATTGGTGAACCATTATTGTTTTAAACATAACATATAGCATATTTAGTCAAAAGTCCTGTTCTAGGCAGGGCTTTTTAGCATTTTCTCAATCCATATTTATTTTGATTATCTAGCCTTCTCAGAAAAAAGGTCACCGTTTCAAAAATTGCCTCACTTCTTCAACGGTAAGACCAATTTCCCTCGCTTCTATCATTAGCTTTCTCCATTCATCCAGATTCGAAGTGATAAGCGATCTTGCGGAAGTATGTATTTGTTTTTCGGGCTTGTTTTTTAATTGATTGGTGAAAGAAATGAGCTCTTCTTTTCCCATTCCTGATTTGACTGCAGATAATAGTTCGGATCTCCATTCTTCATCCTCTGTATTTTTTTTGTGAAGAATGGTTTCTGCATCAAATAATTCTTTTAGTTCTACTTCCAGGGTAGAGCTGATTTTTTTTAAGAACTGTACAGAGGGATTGACATGAACCCCGCGTTCAATCTTGCTTAAATAGGATTTAGAAACTCCTGATATTTCCGCAAGATGATTGATTGATATTCCTTTTCTTCTCCGATAGATTCGAATCACTTTCCCTATCATCTTCAAATCTCCTCTGTAGGACAAACCTTTTTGTTCATTATAAAGCAATTAATGTTCTTTATAAAATTAAAAATTGTAAGAGAATGATAGATAATAGAAGAAAAAGAATGTTTTTGTTCTTTAAAAAGAACCAAACAACTTATTTTCCCCTTTTTCACGAAAAAAAATATAAATTATAATCCAATCAACAAATCATCTGATATGAGGTGAAAGGCTTGAGACTGAAGAAGAAAATGACGAAAGACAATCCGCGTTCGATTATTGCAATGTTTCAGCCGAAATCTCCGATCGTGGAGCAATTCAGAACGATACGGACAAATATTGAATTTTCATCAATGGAGGATCATATCCGTTCCATATTGGTTACTTCAGCACATTCTAGTGAAGGAAAATCATTTATTGCTGCTAATCTCGCTGTCGTGTTTGCCCAACAGGAAAAAAAGGTTCTGCTAATTGATGGTGACTTGAGAAAGCCAACAAACCACGGCCTGTTTCAATTGGATAATTCAATAGGGTTAACGAACGTATTAATGAGGCAACGTACATTGGAAAATGCGGTACAAGCAAGCACCGTAGAGAATCTGGACCTGTTGACAAGCGGTCCTACGCCTCCAAACCCTGCGGAATTATTATCCTCGAGAGCGATGGAAGACCTGCTGGTTCAAGCGTATGATCGGTACAGTCTCGTGATTTTCGACTCACCGCCCATTCTTGCCGTTGCTGATGCGCAAATTCTGGCCAACCAAACCGATGGAAGCATTCTTGTGATCGCAAGCAGCAAAACGAAAAATGAAGATGCAAAAAAAGCGAAGGATGCGTTGGAAGCTTCAAAAGGAAAGCTGTTAGGCGCGCTTTTAAACAATAAAAAAATGAGAAAAAATGAATTGTATGTTTATTAAAAAACCCACTTTAAGGGTTTTTTCTTGTTTATAAAAATGAATTCAAACAGGACGGTTGTCAAATACCTCGATCAAGTGTAATTTGACTCTTTCAAAAAGGAATTAAAGGATTTTTGCAGAATTAGAGCTTAAAAAGAAACAAGGAGACTAATGAACAATGATAACCATAAAATTACTAAGCGAATGTCCTCTTTCGGATGCTGTCAGCGCATGGAACAAAGGATTCGAGGATTATTTTTCTTCTTCTCAAATGACAGTTGACCAGTTTACCCATCGTCTCGGAAAAGAAGATCTTTCACCATCTTATTCGTTTGTCGCATACTGTGAAGAGGAGCCCGTCGGCCTGATCCTAAATGGCATAAAGACGATGAACGGGAAGAAATGGGCTTGGAATGGCGGCACAAGCGTTGCGCCTTCTCACAGAAAATCGGGAGTTGCCAGTAAATTAATGAAGGAATCCATGGATGTTTATGAAAGAGAAGGGGTTGAGATTGCCAGTCTTGAAGCATTCAGTGTCAATGAAAAAGCGATTAGATTATATGAAAAGTACGGGTATAAGATAATCGACCATTTGCTATTTCTTGAGCTGAAAGGGAGGAGAAAAGAGGATTTGTTTCAGGATGCAAACAAAAATGCTTATTCGATCGAATATGGTCTTCCGAAAGATATCGGCAAACTTGTGCTTTACAACGATTCCATTCCATGGCAAACACAGTGGCAGCATATTCGTGATGGAGAATCATTGGTTGTCAAGGATTCTTCGGAAAATGTGCTTGGATATGCTTTATACAGAAGGGTATTTAATGGCGAAGGGAATCTGCAATCGATAATCTTGTACCAGTGTGAATGTGACAGACACATACATAATAAAGAAGAAGTTCTCAAATATATGATCAATTATGTGTTCCAGGCAAACGAATCGATTCATCGTATGACATATAATCTGCCTGAATCGAATCATTCGTTAGTCGATATTTTACAGGAAGCAGGCTTTAAAAAGGTTTATACTCCAAATGGAACCCTTTTGGAGCAAGTATTTATGACAAGTAAGAAATAATAGGAAATTTCAAATACCTGTTTTTAAAGTTAATGTAAATTTTCGTTTAACAAATAATGAAAATGGGAATATTCTTAATTAAACAGGCATTTTGCAAGTGAAATTGAGCAGTCAATAACCTTGTATCTTTTTTAAACTCCTGCTAGAATAGATATTGAAAGAAGGAAAGATTTTTTTTTGGCAAAGGTGGGACGTTTTTAGTCATACTGGGACATTTTATGTCCAATAGGGAATTTGGAAAGGAACGTTCAAGAAATGAATCAATTAATTCATGCTCAAAAAAAATTATTGCCTGACCTTCTTCAAATCATGCAAAAACGTTATGAAATTCTGCAGTACATTAGGCTTACTGAACCGATTGGCCGCAGAAGCCTGGCACAAAGCCTGGGAATTAGTGAACGAGTCCTCCGCGCAGAGGTGCAATTCCTGAAAGACCAGGATCTCCTTGATATTAAGCCGAGCGGAATGTCTTTGACGATGGAAGGGTCGTCCTTGCTTACGATCCTTGAAGAAACGATGAAAGATGTTTCAGGACTTACCCGTTTGGAAATGAAATTAAAGGAGAGGCTAAGTCTAGAGAATGTCATTATCGTATCCGGAAACAGTGATCAATCCCCATGGGTGAAAAAAGAAATGGGGAGAGCTGCAGCGGCATGTATGAAAGACCGCTGGGTAGGAGAAAATATCGTCGCTGTAACGGGTGGAACGACAATGGCAGCTGTTGCAGACATGCTCAGCCCTGACCCGAAAAACCGAAAACTTTTATTTGTACCGGCAAGAGGCGGGCTTGGAGAAAATGTGAAAAACCAAGCCAACACGATTTGTGCCGATATGGCGGAAAAAGCATTGGGGAACTATAAGTTGTTGCATGTTCCCGGCCAGCTTAGCGCAGAATCTTACCATTCTATTATTGAAGAACCAACGATTAAAGAGCTGCTAAACGTAATTAAAGCGGCAACGATGGTTATTCATGGAATTGGTGATGCTAAGACGATGGCAATTCGCAGAAATACGCCAGTAGAGGATATGCAAATGATTGAACAAAATCATGCAGTTGCAGAAGCCTTTGGGTACTATTTCAATCAGGATGGCGAAGTCGTCAACAGAGTCCACTCCGTGGGCATTCAGCTCGATGACCTTCCTTCATTTCCTGATATTATCGCTGTGGCCGGAGGGGCTTCCAAAGCAGCGGCAATTGAAGCATATTTCAAAAAAAACCGCAACACGGCGGTATTGGTCACTGATGAAGGGGCCGCAAAACAGTTATTAAGGGATTCCTAGAATCCCTCAATATAAATATTTTTTCACTTACCAAAGGAGGAAAAAAACATGGCTGTAAAAGTCGGTATTAATGGATTTGGTCGTATTGGCCGTAATGTCTTTCGTGCAGCATTAAAAAATTCTGAAGTTGAGGTAGTGGCAGTTAACGATTTAACTGACGCTAACATGCTTGCTCATCTTTTACAATATGACACTGTTCATGGAAAACTTGATGGTGAAGTTTCTGTAAATGGTTCTAATCTTGTAGTAGACGGGAAAGAAATTCAAGTTCTTTCTGAACGTGACCCTTCAAAATTACCTTGGAGTGACCTTGGTGTTGAAGTTGTTGTTGAATCTACTGGATTCTTCACAAAACGTGCAGATGCAGCGAAGCATTTAGAAGGCGGCGCGAAAAAAGTTATCATTTCTGCACCGGCAAGCGAAGAAGATATTACTATCGTAATGGGAGTTAACGAAGATAAATACGATGCAGCTTCCCACAACGTTATCAGTAACGCTTCTTGTACGACAAACTGCCTTGCACCGTTTGCAAAAGTATTGCATGAAAAATTCGGTATCAAACGCGGAATGATGACAACAATCCACTCTTACACGAATGATCAGCAAATTCTTGATCTTCCGCATAAAGACTATCGTCGTGCTCGTGCTGCAGGTGAAAACATTATTCCAACAACAACTGGTGCTGCAAAAGCTGTTTCACTTGTATTGCCTGAGCTAAAAGGCAAATTAAACGGAGGAGCGATGCGTGTACCGACTCCTAACGTTTCTCTTGTTGACTTGGTTGCCGAGCTTGATAAAGACGTAACTGCTGAAGAAGTAAACGCAGCATTAAAAGAAGCTGCTGAAGGCGATCTAAAAGGAATTCTTGCTTACAGCGATGAGCCGCTTGTATCAAAAGACTACAATGGTGATCCTGCATCTTCTACAATCGATGCACTATCAACAATGGTTATGGAAGACCGTATGGTAAAAGTTATTTCTTGGTACGATAACGAAAGCGGATATTCCAACCGTGTTGTTGACCTTGCTGCATATATCGCGAAACAAGGTCTGTAAGACAAGACTTGGTTCTTTCCATAAGAAACGCTATAATGAAAACGGACAAGGGAAGGGGACACATCCCTTTCCCTTGTTTTCTTTCTAAGAAGTGAAAGTACTAGGGAAACCAATCGGACAAAAGGAGGTTCTGGACGGGTATGAACAAACAATCAGTAAAAGACATTGATGTGAACGGCCGTGTTGTATTTTTGCGGGTTGACTTCAACGTGCCATTGAAAGATGGAGAAATAACAGATGATACTAGAATTCGAGCAGCTCTTCCGACAATAAAATACTTGTCAGAGCAAGGAGCAAAAGTATTAATTGCCAGCCACTTGGGACGTCCAAAAGGTCAGGTTGTTGAGGAGCTTCGTTTAAATCCAACAGCGAAACGACTCGAGCAGCTCATTGGCAAAGAAGTGAAAAAAGCGGATGAAGCATATGGCGACGCGGTGAAATCGGAAGTCAATTCCTTACAGAATGGAGACATTCTTGTATTGGAAAACGTCCGTTTTTATCCGGGAGAAGAAAAAAATGATCCTGAGCTTTCTAAAGCATTTGCCGAGCTTGCAGATGTTTATGTGAACGATGCTTTTGGTGCAGCACATCGCGCGCATGCTTCAACAGCTGGTATTGCAGAGCATCTTCCTGCGGTTGCCGGTTTTCTGATGGAAAAAGAGCTTGAGGTACTCGGAAAAGCGCTTTCTAATCCTGAACGCCCATTCACTGCGATTGTTGGCGGTGCGAAAGTGAAAGATAAAATCGGTGTTATTGAGCACCTAATGGACAAAGTCGATAATTTAATTATTGGCGGCGGTCTTGCTTATACTTTCGTCAAAGCACAGGGCTATGAAATTGGTAAATCCCTATTGGAAGAAGATAAAATTGAGCTTGCAAAGTCTTTTATCGAACGTGCAAAAGAAAAAGGCGTAAACTTCTACATGCCTGAAGATGTTTTGATAGCTGATGATTTTTCAAATGATGCAAATACGAAAAATGTTCCGATCAGTGAAATCCCAAGTGATTGGGAAGGGCTTGATATCGGAGAAAAAACAGCAAAAACCTATGCGGATGTTATTAAAAGCAGCAAATTAGTCGTTTGGAACGGTCCAATGGGCGTGTTTGAGCTTGAAACATTCGAAAAAGGAACTAAGGCTGTTGCAGAAGCTCTTGCTGAAGCCAAAGATACATATTCCATAATTGGGGGAGGAGACTCCGCGGCTGCTGTTGAACAATTCGGCTTAGCTGAACAAATGAGCCACATGTCAACTGGCGGCGGTGCATCTCTTGAATTTATGGAAGGCAAAGAGCTTCCTGGAGTAGTCGCTTTAAACGATAAATAAAAATTGCTTTTAAAGGATGTGTGGCTAATGAGAAAACCAATTATCGCTGGAAACTGGAAAATGAATAAAACGTTAGGTGAAGCAGTCAGTTTTGCAGAGGAAGTAAAAACCTCTTTGCCATCATCAGACAAGGTTGATGCAGTTATCTGTTCACCAGCACTGTTTTTGGAAAGATTGGTTGAATCAGCTAAAGGTACAGGGTTAAAAATCGGTTCACAAAACTTGTATTTTGAAGAGAGCGGAGCGTTTACCGGAGAAATCAGTCCCCTTGCTCTTCAAGATCTTGGGGTTCAGTACTCTGTAATTGGCCATTCCGAAAGACGCGAGCTTTTTGCTGAAACTGATGAATCAGTTAATAAAAAAGCACATGCAGCTTTCAAATATGGAATTGTGCCGATTATTTGCTGCGGAGAAACGCTTGAAGAGCGTGAAGCTGGAAGAACAAATGATTTAGTCGCTGATCAAGTGAAGAAAGCGTTAGCCGGATTGACAAATGATCAGATTGCTGAATCTGTTATTGCATATGAACCGATTTGGGCAATTGGAACAGGGAAGTCTTCAACTGCAGCTGATGCAAATGATGTTTGTTCTCATATCCGCAATACAGTTGCCGAAGAATTCGGCAAAGAAACAGCCGAGAAAATTCGCATTCAGTATGGCGGCAGCGTGAAACCTGCAAATATTAAAGAATATATGGCGCAGTCTGATATTGATGGCGCTCTTGTCGGCGGTGCGAGCCTCGAACCGCAATCTTTCCTTCAGCTATTGGAGGAGGGCAAGTATGAGTAAGAAGCCTTGTGCTCTTATTATCTTGGACGGATTTGCTTTACGGGAACAAACCGATGGTAACGCCGTAGCCCAAGCGAATAAACCAAACTTTGACCGCTATTGGAACAACTATCCTCACCAAACGCTCCAAGCTTCTGGTGAAGCTGTTGGTCTGCCTGAAGGTCAAATGGGAAATTCCGAAGTAGGGCATTTGAACATTGGTGCCGGACGAATTGTTTACCAGAGTTTAACACGCGTTAACAAAGCGATTCGTGAAGGGGAATTTGAAAAAAATCAAACTTTTCTTGATGCGATGAATCATGCCAAGGAAAAAGGAACAAGCTTACATTTGTTCGGACTTCTTTCTGATGGTGGAGTTCACAGCCACATCAACCACTTGTTTTCTCTTTTGAAGCTTGCAAAGCAAGAAGGACTAACAAAGGTTTATGTGCATGGATTTCTTGACGGACGCGATGTAGGTCCGCAAACGGCCAGCAAGTATATTACCGAGCTTCAAAAAGAGATGGATGAGCTTGGCGTAGGTGAAATTGCCACGATCACTGGAAGATATTACTCAATGGATCGTGATAAGCGCTGGGATCGTGTCGAAAAGGCTTACCGTTCGATGGTTTATGGTGATGGCCCATCCTACAGCAGTGCACAGGATGTCATTAAAGATTCCTATGCGAATGGAATTTATGATGAATTTGTTATTCCATCCGTCATTACGAGAGAAAATGGAGAGCCTGTTGCGACAATTAAAGATCAGGATTCTGTTATTTTCTACAATTTCAGGCCGGATCGTGCCATTCAAATTTCGAACACGTTCACGAATAAAGATTTTCGTTCCTTTGACCGGGGTGACAAACATCCTCAAGATTTGTATTTTGTCTGCTTAACGCACTTTAGCGAGAGCGTGGATGGTTATGTCGCATTTAAACCGGTAAATCTGGATAATACGGTTGGAGAAGTATTGTCTCAAAAAGGGTTAAAGCAGCTGAGAATTGCAGAAACGGAAAAATATCCACACGTCACCTTCTTTATGAGCGGCGGACGCGAAGAGGAATTTCCCGGGGAAGAACGAATTTTAATTGATTCTCCGAAAGTGGCTACCTATGATCTGAAACCGGAAATGAGTGCTTATGAAGTCAAAGACGCACTTGTGAAGGAAATCGAAGCGGATAAGCATGATGCGATCATACTTAACTTTGCGAATCCAGATATGGTAGGTCATTCTGGGAAGCTTGAGCCGACAATTAAAGCGATTGAAGCAGTAGATGAATGCTTAGGTGAAGTTGTCGATAAGATTCTAGCCAAAGGCGGAAATGCAATTATTACTGCTGATCATGGGAATTCCGATGTACTAATCGCTGAAAACGGTGAACCCCATACTGCCCATACGACTAATCCGGTACCTGTTATTGTAACCAAGGAAGGGATTACCTTGCGTGAAGGCGGTAAACTTGGGGATCTTGCTCCAACGTTATTGGATTTGTTGAACGTAGAACAGCCAAAAGAAATGACAGGAACTTCATTAATTACTAAATGAGGATAAGGAGAGAAAAAAACATGCCATACATTGTTGATGTTTATGCACGTGAAGTATTGGACTCCCGTGGGAATCCAACAGTAGAAGTAGAGGTTTATACAGAGTCAGGAGCATTTGGACGCGCATTGGTTCCAAGCGGAGCTTCTACAGGTGAATACGAAGCAGTTGAGCTTCGTGACGGAGATAAAGACCGTTACCTTGGAAAAGGTGTTTTAACTGCAGTTAACAACGTAAATGAAACCATTTCACCAAAGCTTGTCGGCCTTGACATTACTGATCAAGTTGCAATTGACCAATTATTAATCGAGATTGATGGAACAGAAAACAAAGGCAAGCTTGGCGCAAATGCGATTCTTGGTGTTTCAATGGCTGTTGCCCGTGCTGCAGCTGATTTCCTTGAAATCCCTCTTTATCAGTATCTTGGCGGTTTCAACGCAAAAACTCTTCCGGTTCCGATGATGAACATCGTAAACGGTGGAGAGCACGCTGACAACAACGTGGACATTCAAGAATTTATGATTATGCCTGTTGGAGCGAAAACGTTCAGTGAAGCACTTCGTACGGGCGCACAAATTTTCCACAGCTTAAAAGCGGTTCTTAAAGAAAAAGGTTTAAATACGGCTGTAGGTGATGAAGGCGGCTTTGCACCTAACCTTGGCTCAAACGAAGAAGCTCTTCAAACGATCGTAGAAGCGATCGAAAAAGCAGGGTTTAAGCCTGGAGAAGAAGTTAAACTTGCTATGGATGCAGCTTCTTCAGAGTTCTTTAACAAAGAAGATGGCAAATACCATCTTGCAGGTGAAGGTGTTGTTAAAACATCAGCTGAAATGGTTGATTGGTACGAAGACCTATGCTCGAAATACCCAATCATCTCAATCGAAGACGGTCTTGACGAAAATGACTGGGAAGGCCACAAGCTCCTTACTGAACGTATTGGAAGCAAAGTTCAGCTTGTAGGAGATGACTTGTTCGTTACAAACACGAAAAAGCTATCTGAAGGTATTAAAAACGGCGTTGGAAACTCAATCCTTGTCAAAGTGAACCAAATCGGTACATTGACTGAAACGTTCGATGCAATCGAAATGGCAAAACGCGCTGGATACACAGCTGTTATTTCTCACCGTTCTGGTGAAACTGAAGACAGCACAATTGCCGACATCGCAGTTGCAACAAATGCAGGCCAAATCAAAACTGGTGCACCTTCAAGAACTGACCGTGTTGCGAAATACAACCAGCTTCTTCGTATCGAAGACCAGCTTGCTGAGACAGCAAAATATGACGGCTTAGCATCTTTCTATAACCTAAGCAAATAAGCAATTCTGATAAAGGAGTAACTCAGGGCCCTGGGTTGCTCCTTTTTTATGTGGTCGATTTTTCAAGGAATTTGTCGAATAATCGATATATTGTAAATTTCGCCGATAAGTTAAACAGCTAACGGATTGTATCCGTTTATATCAAGATCGAAGCTGCAGCCGAACCAAAAAGCCCCCGCCGCATTAAAGACGGAGCTACCTGAAATCCTACGTTTTAGGCACGTGCTTAAATATTTCTTCACTTTCAAAAAAATCAACGAGTCTGTCGAGCCAATTGATATAGTTTAATAATAGTCTGGTTTCTTCAAGAAGCTCATTAATTTTTACTTCAGCCTCTTCAGTTAACTCGTCTTCACTCGATAGTATTTCTGAAAGCTCTTTTTGCAGTTTTTTTCCTGTCATTTTATTTTTGTGGGCTAGCTTTCCCCAGTTTGTAGAAAAGACAGCGATAAAGGTTTGGTAATAATCTTGTTCTACGTTATATAAGTCTTTACGAAAACCTTTTTCGAACACTTTTTCTGCGATATTTAAATTAACCATTTTACGGACAACCTGGCTCATTCGTGTTTTGCTCATTCCTGAAGCTTCTGAGAGCTCATTTAGAGTCATCGGCTTTCTGTTCATGTAGATCAACCCTAGGACACGGCCAACTGTCGGTGAAATACCGTACGTGTTAATATTTTCAGCAAATCTATCAATAAATTGATCCTCGATTTTTTTGATTTTAAACTCTTCATTTTCTTCCAACATTTATATCCACCTTTAAGCCAATCAACCTTTAATGAAACATAATTAACTCAAAATTGAAAATAATAGGGGCGTTGACAACGCTTGGCTAAAAAGAAAAGGGGACGGATACGAAGGATTTATAAATACGTATGGTTTTAAGTTCGGAACCATTTATCCGATGCAAATCGGACTCGTGTATGATGCACTGGATACAAATAAAATGGATGTAGCACTAGCCTATACGACAGACGGACGGATTTCAGCGTATAATCTGAAAGTCCTTGAAGATGATAAAAAGTTTTTCCCTCCGTATGATGCTTCTCCAGTCATTTCTGCTGATCTGTTGAAGGAGCATCCTGAACTCGGGGACATCCTTCAACGATTGATAGGGAAAATTGATACGGAGACGATGCAGAAGCTGAATTACGAAGCCGATGGAAAACTAAGGGAACCGGCAGTCATTGCCGAGGAATTTTTAAAGAAAAACAGTTACTTCGAAAACTAAAGGAGGTGCGCACAAAGTGGACGTGATCTATGATTTGATCGGCTATTATTCAGAGAACTTTTCTTACGTCTGGAGGGAGTTTTACCGGCATTTCTTAATCTCAGCCTATGGCGTATTGTTTGCAGCTATTATAGGTATTCCTGTAGGCATTTTTATTGCAAGGCGGGGGAGGCTTGCCGCTTGGGTCATATCATTTACGAATATTATCCAAACAATCCCTGCCTTGGCTATGCTTGCCGTTCTTATGCTTGTCATGGGGCTGGGAACAAATACGGTCGTTTTCTCGTTATTCCTTTATTCTTTGTTGCCGATTATTCGAAATACACAGACTGGTATCAATAATCTCGACAACGCGCTTCTTGAATCAGGAAAAGCAATGGGAATGACAAAGACTCAAATCTTATGGATGGTTGAGCTTCCTTTAGCAATTTCGGTTATTATGGGAGGAATTCGAACCGCTTTGGTTATTGCCATCGGAATAACTGCGATTGGCACATTTGTCGGTGCCGGAGGTCTCGGTGATATTATCGTTCGCGGAACAAATGCGACAAATGGAGCTTCTGTTATATTAGCTGGTGCAATCCCAACGGCTCTAATGGCCATACTAGCGGATATTATTATGGGATGGTTAGAAAAATTATTGTCACCGGTGAAAACGAAGAAAAAGGTATTATCTTAATACATGCTGAAAAAGAAGCCTGCCCGGATCGGGGCAGGCTTCTTTACATACTTGAAACTATCGGAAAAGGTCAGCAATGGTTACTTGATTCAAACTAGACTTCATCGACTGTTCTGATTGCTGTAAAGATGCGGTCATTTTCTCGATGACCATTGTTGCAAAATCATTTGTAAGTGAGGTAGGCATTTTTGTCCGAAATAACGGCCGGTCATGCTCGATAGCGTGAAAGACGTCAAGCAATGTAATCTCTTCAGGTTTTTTCGCCAGACGTATACCGCCCTTCGCGCCTTCTCTCGTTTCCGTGAGACCTGTCCGATTCAAAGATTGCAGAATTTTTACTGCAGTCGGAATTGGAATATCCAATGATTCGGATAACTGGCGTGTAGGAACAAAATCCGTGTAGCCATGCTCAACTTTAACCGCTGTATAGACAATTATTGAAATTCCTTGCCAAAATGAAAGTGAATAACTCATATGATTACCTACATTCTTTTTAGTCTTTAAGCTCATTCAATTCTGTTGTTGCGCGGAAATAAAATAATTCCGCTTTCACTTTATACGTTATATCAATTATATAAAGAAAAGTCAATTGGTGTTAGATGTTTTTTTGTTGACAAACTAATAAAATATATATAATTTATATATAGAAAATTCATTTATAAATTTGTAGGAGGAACTTTGATGAGAGACAAAATGAATTCTAATGCGGCACCCAAAACGACGTTAGGAAAAATCGGTCAGTTTATTGTTAATGCAAGATGGTTTGTGATCGCGGCAGCCATTCTCTTAACTATTGTCTCCGCCATTTTTGGAGTCGGTACCGTCGGTCAATTGACACTAAGCCGCTTCGAAGTGCCGGGCTCTGAATCTGACCGGGCATCTCAAGTGCTGGCAAACACGTTTGATACTGGAAACTCCAATTTGATTCTGCTTGTTACTGCTAAATCGGGCACGATTGACAGTCGGGAAGTACATGAAGCGGGGACGGCTCTAACTAATGAGCTTGAGGCTGAGGAAACGGTCGTTCATGCGGATTCTTATTGGACTCGTGATCGTTCCTCAACTCTTCGCAGCGAGGATGGCAGGCAGGCGTTAATCCTTGCACACATGAAAGGAAGCGCAACAGAGGTTAGACAGGAGCTTTCGGAGTTATCGCCGAAATTTACGAGAGAGGATGACCTGCTCAAGGTTGAGGTCGGAGGGCAGGATGAAATTTTTCGGCAAGTAGGTGAATTTGCGAGACAGGACTTTGTCAGGGCAGAGCTCATTATTTTTCCCGCTGTCTTTTTCATGCTCTTGATTATGTTCCGAAGAGTAAGGCTGGCCCTCCTTACCTTGGGAGTCGGATTATTTGCCATGATAGCTACGCTTGCGGGGCTTAGCGGGGTCGTGGCCTTTACAGAGGTTTCAACTTTTGCCCTGAACCTGACGCTTGTTATGGGTCTCGCACTTGGAATTGATTACAGCCTGTTTATCCCGTTTTCGAGAGGAGCTGGCGAGTGGCAAGAATCCGTTTGACGCTGTGGTACGAACGGTGGAAACTGCTGGTCGTACGGTGATTTTTAGCGGAGTAACTGTAGCGGTATCGACGGCAGTACTGTTAGTTTTTCCGTTTCCGTTTCTGCAATCCTTCGCTTACACCGGCGTATTGATCGTAGCATCGGGAATCGTCGGTGCGGTATTGATTTTGCCAGCCTTCTTATCCGTCTTGGGGCACCATGCTGTTCGAAGGGGCAGGCAGGTTAATTCTTTTCCTGTCACGTCCAAGGGGTTATGGTACAGAAGTGCGAAGGCTGTAATACGCCGGCCGTTTTTAGTAGGTGGAGCTGCTCTGGCCCTCCTGCTCATTCTCGGTTCTCCAATTGCGGGTCTTCAGTTTGGTCTCCCGGATGATCGGACATTGCCGGAAGAAGCATCAAGCCGGATCGTACAGGAGCAAAAACGCAACGGGTTCCCTGCAGAAGAAACAGATGCCATTCAGATCGTTGTACCTTCACTTGAGTCGCCTGAAGAAAAATTGGATGAGATCAAAAATTATGCTTCCGAACTGTCTTTAGCATCTGGCATCATGCAAGTCGATTCACTAGCAGGTTCATTCGTGGACGGACAACAAATTTTACAACCCGGAGAAAATCATGAACGATTCAGCGGTGATGAAGAAGGAACCTGGCTGTCAGTTGTTCCATCTGCACAAAATTTAGAAACAGATGCGGCGAAACTTATCGGAGATATTCGCGAGCTTTCTGCTCCTTTTGATGTCCTGGTAGGAGGATATCCTGCAGACATGACGGATTTCCGTGAAGCATTGCTAGAAAGACTGCCTATTGCTGCTGTACTTATATTCTTGATCACGTTCGTTATTCTCTTCCTTATGAGCGGAAGCCTTCTTTTGCCCTTGAAAGCCACAGTGCTTAATGTCTTGAGTTTGGCTATTATGTTTGGCGCGCTCGTCTGGGTTTTTCAAGAAGGCAATCTGTCAGAGTGGCTGAATTTTACTTCGACAGGCACGATTGAACCGAGCATCCCGATTCTTATGTTTTGTATTGCTTACGGGCTTTCGATGGATTATGAAGTGTTTATTTTGTCTCGTATTAAAGAAGAATATGACCGTACCGGCAATTTGGACGAATCGGTGGCCATCGGCATTCAACGAAGTGGGCCGCTTGTGACAGCTGCTGCTGCCATTCTTGCTTTTACGTTTGCAGCCTATGCATTTGGAGATGTCGTCTTTTTGAAAATGCTTGGAGTCGGGATGACATTGGCTGTATTAGTAGACGCGACATTAATCAGAGGAGTGCTCGTTCCTGCTTTTATGAAGCTCGCAGGCAGTGCAAACTGGTGGGCGCCAAAAGCTTTTCGCCGTTTTTATGAGCGTTACGGAATTTCAGAAGGTGAGCCTGTAACGGATTCAGTCCCAACTAAACCAAAGGTGATCGATCGTTAGAGAAAATAAAAGCAGGAGGGATGGGTGCCTCGGGCTGCTTCCTAACTTTTAAAACTTTTCTTTTCAAAGAGACCGTACCTGCCAGCTGAGGTTCGGTCTTTTTTATTTTTTAGAAAAGAATGTGGAAAAGTGAACAAAAAGTAGGATATGATAGAAAGTAATACTTCCCTCACCTACGTGTTTTGGTGGTTGAGAGAACCAATCGTTTAGTTCATAAATAGATCGAAGGAAGGCTGCTAGTCCATGAAGAATGAGAAATTGGCGTTACTCGAAAAGCTTGTGAATATTGACAGCGGTTCCCATGATAAAAAAGGCGTGGATAAGATCGGGGGAATTTTAGCAGGTCTGTATCAATCCATAGGCTTTCATGCTGAAATCGTCGAAGAAAAAGAAATCGGCAATCACCTCATATTGCGGCATCCGGAGGCGGAGAATCCGAAAATAATCATCATTGCCCATATGGACACGGTATTTCCAGAAGGAACTGCAAAAGAAAGGCCGTATAAAACAGAAGGAAACCGTGCGTACGGACCGGGAGTCATTGATATGAAAGCCAGCCATGTGATGTTGTTTTATGCAATGAAGTATTTAACCGAAACAAACAACGCATGTCTTCGAAATGTTGAACTGGTATTTAACAGTGATGAAGAAATCGGCTCCGTTCATTCGAGAGCACTAATCGAAAAGCATGCGAAGGGCAAGAACTATGCTTTAATTATGGAGCCAGCAAGAAAGGACGGCTCTGTCGTAACGGAAAGAAGAGGCAGCGGCACATACACGCTTACGATTGAAGGGGAAGCGGCACACTCGGGGATTGAGCCGGAAAAAGGGAAAAGCGCAATCGAAGAGCTGGCTCATAAAATTGTTAAGCTTCAGCAGTTAAACGACCATGAAAATGGCGTGTCGGTCAATGTAGGAGTAATCGAAGGCGGAACAACGGTCAATACAGTATCTGCCCATGCTGTAGGCCACGTGGATGTTAGAGTTTCTTCAATGGAACAATTTCGTCCGTTGGAGCAGAAAATGGAAGAGGTCTGTGAAACTCCGGATGTTGAAGGAACCCGCATAGAATTAACCGGACATCTTGACCGTCCGCCGATGGTAAAAACAGAAAAATCAAAAGCGCTTTATGAACTTGCAAAAGAAATTGCAGAAGAATTGAATATTGATTTAAAAGAAACCTATACAGGCGGGGGATCGGATGCTTCTTTTACTGCTTCTATGGGAGTTGCCACACTGGACGGTCTCGGTCCGATTGGCGGAAATGCCCACAGCGATTCGGAGTATTTAGAAATTCCTTCACTTGATGAACGTCTGCAGCTCTTTATAAAACTCGTAGAGCGTCTTTCTTTGTAAAATGACAAAAGCATATCGTGACATCCTTTTGTCAATCATGTAAAATAAAACAATGGGAATTAGTTTGTTTACGGAGGTGTACGTGCCATGCTTCACACGATCGTTCTTACATTGCTCATTATTGTAAGTATTGCTCTCATTTTTGTGGTATTGCTTCAATCCGGTAAAAGCGCAGGCCTGTCCGGAGCAATTTCCGGGGGTGCCGAGCAGCTGTTTGGAAAACAAAAAGCGAGAGGCTTAGATTTAATTTTGCATCGCTTAACGATTATTTTGTCTGTATTATTTTTTCTCTTAACCATTTCGCTTGCTTACCTAGGAGTTTAACAGGCGGCGAGCTAAAAAAGGGGCCTGATTCTTTGATCAGGTCCTTTTCGTATTTAACCGGGACTAACGTTTGTTTACCCCCTAAACCTGGGAAAGATAGTAATGGAAAAGAAAAAGGAGCTAAGTAATATGAAAATTGTTACACCGAAACCATTCACATTTAAAGGCGGAAAAAAAGCTGTGCTGCTATTGCATGGATTTACTGGAAATACTGCGGATGTGAGAATGCTCGGCAGGTATTTAAATGAAAGAGGATATACATGCCATGCCCCCCAGTATAAAGGACACGGTGTGCCGCCTGAAGAACTTGTACATACAGGGCCGGAAGATTGGTGGAAAGACGTTGATGAAGGATATCATTTTTTAAAGGAAGAAGGGTACGATGAAATAGCAGTTTGCGGGTTGTCCCTGGGAGGAGTTTTTTCTTTAAAATTAGGTTACACTGTACCCGTAAAGGGAATTATCCCAATGTGCGCTCCGATGTACATAAAAAGTGAAGAGGTTATGTATCAGGGGATTCTGGAATATGCGAAAAACTATAAAAAAGCGATGGAAGGAAAATCCGCGGACGTCATTCAAGAAGAAATGAAGGAATTCAAAAAGACCCCCATGAATACCTTGAAAGCTTTACAAGAACTGATTGCAGAGGTCAGAAAGAATATTGACATGATCTATTCTCCAACCTTTGTCATTCAGGCGCGCCATGATCACATGATTAATACGGATAGTGCAAATATTATTTATGATGAAGTAGAAACTGATGATAAGAAATTGAAGTGGTACGAAGAATCAGGCCATGTCATTACATTGGATAAAGAAAGGGATAAGGTACACCAGGATGTTTATCAATTCCTTGAAGGCCTTGATTGGTAGCCGCTGTCACAACAAGGAGGTTCAACCGTTTGGAAAAACAAGAATTTATCGATAGAGTGCTTGCATTTATGAAGGAAGAAGCATACAAACCGCTGACAGTACAAGAGATAGAAGAACTATTAAATATCACTGACAGCGATGATTTCAAGGAACTCGTTAAGGCTCTTGTCCAGCTCGAAAACGAAGGCCGTGTAGTAAGGACAAGGAGCGACCGGTATGGATTGCCGGAAAAAATGAATTTGGTGAAAGGGAAAATCTCGAGCCATCCGAAAGGATTTGCTTTTCTGATTCCTGAAGAAACCGGAATGGATGATATTTTTATTTCTGCTGCTGATTTAAGTACCGCTATGAACAGCGACACTGTCATGGTTAGAATTAATAACCACGCAACTGGCAGTAAAAAAGAAGGCACAGTCATTCGTATTCTGGAAAGAAACACGAAGCAAGTGGTCGGAACGTATACGGAATCAAAAAGCTTTGGCTTTGTCATCCCTGATGATAAAAAAATCACAGCGGATATCTTCATTCCGCAGCACGGGAAAAATGGAGCGTCAGAAGGACACAAGGTTGTTGTCAATCTGACAAGCTATCCAGAAGGACGGAAAAGTGCGGAGGGAGAGATCGCAGAAATACTCGGTCATAAAAACGATCCCGGAATTGATATTATCAGTATTATTCATAAGCACGGTCTTCCGGGTGAATTTCCTGACGAAGCAATGGCACAAGCCACAAAGACTCCAGATAAAATCAAAGAAAAAGATTTGGAGCATAGAAGAGACCTGCGGGACCAAACGATCGTTACGATTGACGGTGCCGATGCGAAGGATTTGGATGATGCCGTCACTGTCACGAAATTAAAAGATGGAAATTATAAGCTGGGCGTTCATATCGCCGATGTCACCCATTACGTAACGGAAGGTTCCCCTATTGACCGCGAAGCGTTTGAGAGAGGAACGTCTGTCTATCTTGTGGACCGGGTTATTCCGATGATACCTCATCGTTTATCCAATGGCATTTGCTCGTTAAATCCAAAGGTTGATCGTTTGACGCTTTCCTGTGAAATGGTTGTTGATCGAAACGGCAAAGTGATCCAGCACGAAATATTTCAAAGTGTGATAAGAACAACGGAACGAATGACGTATTCTGATGTGAATAAAATTCTTGTCGACAAAGATGAAGAATTGATTGCGAAATACGAGCCGTTAGTTGGAATGTTTCAAGATATGGAGAACCTGGCGGAAATCTTACGAACGAAAAGGATGGAACGTGGTGCTGTTGATTTTGATTTCAAAGAGTCGAAGGTACTCGTCGACGAAGAGGGAAAGGCATTAGATGTGGTGATTAGAGAGCGTTCAGTTGCGGAAAAGCTGATTGAGGAATTTATGCTTCTCGCCAACGAAACTGTAGCCGAGCATTTTCACTGGATGAACGTGCCGTTTATTTACAGAATCCATGAAGAGCCCAATGCAGAAAAACTGCAAAAGTTTCTCGAATTTGTTACGACATTTGGTTATGTCGTAAAGGGCACTGCAGCCAATATTCACCCCCGGTCGCTGCAAAGTGTGTTGGAAACTGTGAGAGACCGGCCGGAAGAAACTGTGATCTCTACTGTTATGCTAAGATCGATGAAGCAGGCAAAGTATGATCCGGAGAGCCTCGGCCATTTCGGATTAGCGACCGAATTTTACACCCATTTCACTTCTCCGATCAGGAGGTATCCGGACTTAATTGTACACCGCCTTATCCGTACGTATTTAATTAATGGAAAAGTGGACGAAGCAACCAGAGAAAAATGGGATAATCTTCTGCCGGAAATTGCCGATCACTCATCAACGATGGAAAGGCACGCCGTAGATGCTGAGCGCGAAACGGATGACTTGAAAAAAGCGGAATATATGCTTGATAAGGTCGGCGAAGAATTTGATGGGATGATTAGCTCGGTTACGAATTTCGGAATGTTTGTTGAACTGCCAAATACGATCGAAGGATTAGTTCATGTCAGCTTTATGACTGATGATTATTACCGTTTTGATGAAGCGCATTTTGCGATGATCGGCGAACGAACAGGAAATGTGTACAGAATCGGTGATGAAATTACAGTCAAAGTCGTAGGAGTGAATAAGGAAGAAAGAAATATTGATTTCGAGATCGTAGGAATGAAGGGCAAGCGCCGACCGACAACCTTTGAATTCAAAAAACGGAAAGAAAAGAAGGAGACGAAGAAGCCGGCAAACGGAGGAAAAGAAAGCGAGTGGTTTACACGTCCGAAAAAGAAAAAAAAGAAGAAATTCTTTGAAAATGCCCCGAAACAAAAAAGGAAAAAAAAGAAAAGGTAACCAGAGCCTTAAAGCGGGCTCTGGTTTCTTTACCTTGGAAATTGTAGGACAAACATATCTTTGCTAAAATAAGACTATTGTTAACGGGTATTGCATTAGGAGGTTTTTTGGATGCCAAAGGGAGAAGGGAAAGTAATTTCCCAAAACAGAAAAGCAAATCACGACTATTTTATAGAAGAAACATATGAAACCGGAATTGTTCTGAAAGGAACAGAAATTAAATCAATACGTGCCGGTCGGGTAAATTTAAAGGATGGTTTTGCCAAAATTGATCAGGGCGAAGTATTTCTTCACAACATGCACATCAGCCCGTATGAGCAAGGAAATATCCATAACCATGATCCGCTCAGAACAAGGAAGCTGTTATTGCACCGCAAAGAAATTAATAAGCTGATCGGTTTGACGAAAGAACAGGGCTATACGCTTGTACCACTTAAGCTTTACTTGAAAAATGGCTTTGTAAAGGTTCTTCTCGGACTTGGAAAAGGAAAGAAAAAATATGATAAACGAGAGGATTTAAAGCAAAAAGCGGCCAAAAGAGAAATTGACCGAGCGTTTCGGGAACGGCAAAAAGGGTTCTAAGCTACGTTCTAAAAGTATGATTTTATTTACACTCGTTACCATTTGAAACCCACTAGTTATTTTGTTATACTATACACATAGCAGGGTAAGATCTTTCTTTTCCCGTATTCCCTTATCATGGGGACGTTACGGATTCGACAGGGATGGATCGAGCTTAGGTTGCGAGCCGAGAGGCGATCTCGTTAACACGCATATAAATATAACTGGCAAAACTAAAAGTTTTAACCAAAACGTAGCACTAGCTGCCTAATAAACGCAGCGAGCTCTTCCTGACATTGCCTATGTGTCTGTGAGGAGCACATCCAAGTAGGCTACGCTTACGTACTAGTCTGGGTGCGTAAGAAGAGATCAACAGACTAGCTCACCGCCGCGCCTTGTCGGCAGGCACGAGGATGAGTGAACAAGCGAATATGCTGACTACGCTCGTAGACGCTTAAGTAATCGATGTTTCTGGACGTGGGTTCGACTCCCACCGTCTCCACCATACATATGTTAGGTGGATAATTACGAAACAATTATTCGAACGATATTTATATAAAAAAACATGATTAACCGATGAAGGTTAATCATGTTTTTTTATTTGTGAAGACCTATAATAAATAGGCTTCTTCACTTCATAAACGATGTTTGAGCAATGTTTTTAAGAAAGTTAGTTACTGTTTCCAGTTCATTTTTATCATATTTTTTTAGGAAATTTTTGAAATTATCGTCAATCTGTTTATGCAATTCTCGGTGCAGCTGAAAAAGCTCTTTCCCGAGAGAGGTTGTACAATAAAGAATCTCTTTTTTATTATTTTCAAGATAATTAGCGTAAATCAATTCTAATTGAACGAGCTTACAGGTAATCTTAGACACAGTTCCTTTAGGAGTCCCAAATTTTTTCGAAATTGAAATGCCGTTTATGGGCTCACATTCACCAATGACGTCCAGAATATGCAGCATGAGTACAGTCATCTGTTGTATTACCTTAACTAAACCTTCATTCGTACAGTGTTCGATTAACCACTGTTTTTCTTCACCCTCTTTTGATTCACGAAGCATGATTGCCAGGAGTGAAGTCTCTATTTCATTTTTAATTTGTTCTAATGTATTTTCTTCGAGTGAATTCCTGCTTATCGAGCGTCTCATCTTTCATCCTCCAACCAGTCATGATTGATTGTTTCATTATACCAAGAATTCAATGAATGAATAAAGTTTCCTGGAAACATTTTTGACAATAAGGAATCCAAAATTGTTTCCAGGAAACCAAAAAGGAGATGAGAGTCAATTGAATCCGGTAATTAAGAAAATGATGGAGCATCGGTCGATTCGAAAATTTAAAGAAGATGAAGTAACAAAGCAGCAAATTGAAACAATTATTCAAGCAGCACAAATGGCACCATCTTCAAGTTTTATGCAATCATACTCAATAATAGGAATTACTGATCCTGCTATAAAAAAAGAATTGGGCAAGATAACTGAATCAGAGTACGTAGAAAAAAATGGGCATTTTTTTATTTTTTGCGCTGATCTCTACAGATTAACAGTATTGGCGTCTGCAGAAGATAAAAAGGAAATGGAAGAAATGTTAGAGAGTACACTTTTTTACCAAATTTCCGTGCAGGACACATCTCTCGCTGCACAGAATGCACTGTTAGCTGCAGAATCCATGGGATTGGGAGGCGTTATTATCGGAGGGATAGTAAAAGAGTTACCCAAACTTGATAAAATTCTTCAATTGCCTCCATACGTCATCCCGTTATTTGGTCTTGCAATTGGGGTCCCTGATCAACAGCCGGAAATAAAGCCGCGTCTGCCAATGACATCCGTTTATTTTGAAAATGCTTATAAGACTGATTCGCTACATCAATTAATTGAAGAATATGATCAGCGGATGAATGAATATTATCAGACCCGCACCGAAAATAATCGTATAGGCACTTGGTCAAGTAAAAATATTGAAATGTTCAAAATGAAAACACCTGTTGAATTCTTTTCACAGTACGTAAAAGAAAAGAACATGAATAAAAATTAACATCATTATTGAACAAACTGACTGCCGATTTTGGTTGTCAGTTTTTTGTTTTTCAAAAAAAGTTGTTTTCCGTAATAATTGATACACTATTTGTAAGTAATTAATTTGGAGTGATACATTGTGAAAAAACTAAATGAATCTGAAATCCAGGAACAGTTAACAAAAGTCGCAGAATGGAAGCTAACTGACGAAAAATGGATTGTAAGAAAGTACAGATTTCTCGAATATTTAAACGGAATTGAATTTGTGCAAGGGGTGGCTGACACATCTGAAAAAATCAATCATCATCCCTTTATTTCGATCGATTATAAAGTCGTTACGTTAAAGCTTACATCCTGGCAGGCAAGAGGGTTGACCGTATTAGATTTCGAATTGGCGAATCAGTTTGATGAGCTGTATATCCAAATGAAAAGAGCAAAATAATTTGAGAAAAAGCCTGAAAATGTGCTATATGGAAAGACAATTTAGTATTTTTTATTGTATAATCAGAAACTGTTCGCCTTTATTTACCTTGAAGAAAGCACTGGAGCAACAAGTTTATAAGGAAAAAACAAGCAAACAAAAAACAAACAGCCAAACAGTATGACTGAATAACCGAAAGAAGGACAATCTACTAAGGGCTCGGATTGGTAACAAAGTTCTAGGTTGTCTCTTTTTAGATGAGGAATATTAACTAAGTGACAATGATTTAGTTAAGGATTTTATTAACGCAATCTTAAGGGTTAGTTACTATACTTCATTAAAAAAGTTGTGTTTATTATTTAGTGTTCTCCGAAGTAAAGCCCTCTGCGAATATTTCAATGAAGGGAGTTTTTAATTTAAATTATGAAAAATGTTTCAACAGTTTTTTACATTTCTGTAGCCATACTGGTGCTTCTTGTTCTTGCTGGGATTGTGATGCCTGCTGACCTTGAAAGCATAACCACCAGTATGCAATTGTATATATCAAATTCATTTGGCTGGTATTATTTAATTGTTGTTACGGTGTTTGTCGCCGTTTGTTTGTTTTTATTAGTGAGTCCGATTGGCCGGATTAAACTTGGGAAACAGGAGGACAAGCCTGAGTTTTCACGACCAACCTGGCTTGCGATGCTCTTTAGTGCGGGAATGGGGATTGGTTTGGTATTCTATGGTTCAGCCGAACCGATCAGCCACTATGCGATTAGTTCTCCAACGGGAGAAACGGGAACAGAGCAAGCCATGCAAGATGCAATGAGGTTTACTTTCTTCCACTGGGGAATTCACGCTTGGGCGATCTATGGAATCATCGCGCTATCTTTAGCGTACTTTACCTTCAGAAAAGGTGAAAAAAGCTTAATTAGTGCCACGTTGAAGCCGATTCTTGGAAAGTACGCAGATGGAATTGCCGGTAAAGTCATTGATATTATCGCTGTTCTTGCTACTGTGATTGGTGTTGCAACGACACTTGGATTTGGGGCCGTGCAAATAAACGGAGGATTGTCATATTTATTTGGAGTCCCATCCAATCTTATGAGTCAATTCCTTATCGTTTTAGTGGTTACTGTTTTATTTGTCGGTTCAGCATTAACGGGCTTAGGCAAAGGAATCAAAATTCTGAGCAACGTCAACATGATCCTTGCATTTCTTCTTTTAATCATTACGTTTGTATTCGGTCCAACAGTGTTTACGTTAAATATATTCACAGATACCATTGGGTCGTATATGCAGCAGTTAATTAACATGAGCTTCCGCATTGCCCCGCTTAATGAAGAGCATCGTACGTGGATCAACAGCTGGACAATTTTTTATTGGGCATGGTGGATTGCATGGTCTCCTTTTGTAGGAGTCTTTATCGCCCGCGTATCAAAAGGACGCACCATACGTGAATTTGTTGTGTATGTTCTACTCGTTCCTTCTGTCATCGGGTTTATCTGGTTCTCTACATTTGGCGGTGCAGCAATGCTGCTTGAACATGACGGAGTCGCTTCAATCTCGAAGCTGGCTACAGAGCAATCTCTCTTTGGCGTGTTCGCGAACTACCCAATGAGTGCGATTTTATCGATACTTGCGATTATTCTGGTCGGAACGTTCTTTATTACTTCTGCTGACTCAGGAACCTTCGTATTAGGAATGATGACGACAGACGGATCTCAAAATCCAACCAATTTCGTTAAAGTCATCTGGGGTGTATTGCTAACTGCTATCGCACTCGTCCTTCTTTATTCAGGTGGCTTGCAAGGCTTGCAAAACATGATGATTATTGCAGCTCTTCCGTTTTCGGTTGTTATGGCATTAATGACGTTCAGCTTATTAAAAGCTCTTAAGAAGGAAGCGAAGGAATTTGGAATTGGCAAGCTGAAAAAACAGAAATCATCATAAAGCATCGTAAAGCATATCGCCGGTTAAAATGACGGCAGATATGCTTTTTTGTTTGTAAACGGCGATTTATATAATAAATTTTTACAATAATAAAAAGTAGCGAAGATGAGCTCAAATGTCTTAACAGCTGAGCGCCCTATTATGTCATTTTTTGTGGTCGGACAGTACTTGTTTGTTATCCCTGCTGCTGATTACCTGCAAATTTTGGCTAAGCGATTTTATCATTAATTTATCACGATAATTATTGAGAATTCATCAATGGTGTATCGACATTAAAAAATTTTTTTTAATATCTATTGATTTAAAAAATTTTTTTTCATATAATCTATTTATCACTGAAAGTGCTTTCATTGACGACATTGGATAACTAGACTAGGAGGATATTTCTTATGTTACTGCTGATCGTTTTAGCTGCAATTGTTGTACTTTTGTTATTGATAACGGTTGCAAAATTAAATCCGTTTGTCTCTCTTATCGTTACTGCTATTGGTGTCGGACTTGCAACAGGAATGCCGCTTGTGGCTCCTTCACCAGAAGTGCCCGGAATTATTGATTCGATAAAAACCGGTATGGGGAATACATTAGGATTTCTGGCAATTGTCTTGGCTCTCGGGACGATGCTTGGAAAGATGATGGCTGAGTCAGGCGGCGCTGAGCGAATCGCACAAACGCTGCTTTCTCGTTTTGGCGAAAAAAATGTCCATTGGGCTATGATGTTTGTCGGCTTTATTGTTGGTATTCCGGTGTTTTTCCAAGTAGGATTCGTCTTGTTAATCCCTTTGGTTTTCACAATTGCCCGTCAAACTGGTGTATCACTTGTTACGATCGGTGTTCCGCTAGTAGCCGGTTTATCCGTTGTCCATGGTCTAGTACCGCCGCACCCGGCCGCAATGGCTGCTGTGGGAATCTTTAAGGCGGATGTCGGATTAACGATTCTTTACGCGATTATTGTAGGGCTGCCTACTGCTATTCTTGCTGGCCCTGTTTATGGTAAATGGATTGGTAAGCGCATTCATAAAACAACACCGAAAGAAATTGGCGATCAGCTTGCCGAGCATAAAGAAGCAAAGGAGCTTCCTGGTTTTATTAACACTGTATTTACGGTAATGGTTCCAGTATTTTTAATGCTAGCTTCCTCAATTGCTGATTTAGCCCTTTCAAAAGATAGCGGATTGTTTCAAGTATTGAAATTTTTAGGCGACCCAGTTGTTGCATTATTAATTGCAACCGTTTACTCATTCTTTAGCCTTGGTTTTTTCCGTGGGTTAAACAGGGAAACGATCTTGAAATTTACCAATGACTGTTTAGCTCCGACCGCTACTATTCTATTGGTTATCGGTGCAGGCGGAGCATTTAACAGAGTGCTGCTTGATTCCGGCATCGGCGAATACATTGCCGAGCTTGCGACTGAATCCAATATTTCTCCGATCATCTTAGGCTGGGGAATTGCGGCAATGATTCGCG
The DNA here is from genome assembly GCF_001278705.1 of Bacillus gobiensis. Classification (GTDB taxonomy): domain Bacteria; phylum Bacillota; class Bacilli; order Bacillales; family Bacillaceae; genus Bacillus; species Bacillus gobiensis. Next base: position 2,544,043 of record NZ_CP012600.1, on the reverse strand, counting down.
TTGCTACTGGATCAGCAACTGTTTCGATGATGACAGCTGCGGGGATTGTTGCGCCGATCGCTGCACTTGTTCCTGATGCCAATCTTGAACTGCTTGTTTTGGCAACAGGTGCAGGTTCCCTGATCCTTTCTCATGTAAACGATTCCGGATTCTGGATGATTAAAGAATACTTTGGAATGTCGGTAAAAGAAACGTTACAGACTTGGACTGTTTTAGAGACGATTATCGCAGTTGCTTCACTCGTATTTATTTTAATCCTCGACGTCTTTGTTTAAAGAAGTCAGAAAAGGTGAACTTTCTATTGGAAGGTTCACCTTTTATCTATATGCGTGTATTGGAAATCGCGTTTCTTACTTTCTCTAACGTATGATTTGCCTCTGCTTTGTTTAAAACCATAACATTGACGTATAAAGCGTCGATCAAGCTTAATTGCCCGATTCTGGAGGCTAGTGCTTCGGAGCGGTACTCTGTTTCTTCTGAGCTTGTAAAAAGCGCGACATCTGCATCTTGTCCGATTGGAGATTTCGGAAAACTTGTAATTCCGATTACTTTGGCGCCGTTTTCTTTTGCAACTTTCAAAATATTGATCGTATCTCGATTCGTTCCCGAATGGGAGATAACCACTGCCACATCGTTTGGTGTCAATTGAGAGGCGGACATCAATTGGAAATGGGAATCGATAAAAGCAAAGGTTGCGATGCCCGTTCTGACAAACTTATGATATCCGTCCATCGCGATCACAGCTGAGCCGCCTGTTCCGTAAAAATTTACTCGGTTTGCGGCAAGAATTAGATCAACAGCTTTTTTTAGGCTATCCTTGTCGAGGATTTGCAATGTATGTTCCAACGTTCGTATGTTGGATCTGAAAATTTTTTCGGCAATATGTTTTTCATCATCCTGTTCTGTGATTTCTTCATGGATTTGCTGCATAGGTGTCATAATTTCAGAAGCAAGTGCGATTTTCATAGCCTGGTAGCCTTTAAAACCTAATCGTTTGCAAAAGCGGAAGACGGTTGCATCGGCGACTCCGAGATCTTCTGCTACTTCATTAATGGTGTTATGAATAATATTTTCTGGATTTTTCAATATATAATCGGCAATTTTTTTTTCTTTTTCACTAAATTTCACATGATATGACCGAATTTTTGATAAGCAGTTCTGTGCCATAATCGTTGATCCCCTCTTTATTTTCTTTTAAGAAAGTATAGCATAATTCCTCTTGTGAAAAAAAATTTCTTGAAAACGATTGCAATTTACTTTAAATTTTATATAATGAAGAGAGAATGAAAAAAAATTTCAGGTGGGAGGATCATTATGAATATTGGAGTAGTTGGATTAGGGAAGATGGGGTTTAATCTTTCTTTAAACCTATTAGATCACAGCCATGAAGTTGTTGTATACGATATCAATCAGGAGGCGGTAGAAGATCTCTCGAGGAAGGGTGCAGGAGGAGCTGCAACCATTTCTGAATTGGTTGAAAGTCTGTCAACTCCAAGAGTGATTTGGCTTATGGTTCCAGCAGGAGCAATTACCGACAATGTGATTTCTGAACTCAAACCGTTATTAAGTGAAGGGGATATAGTTATTGACGGAGGGAATTCCCATTATAAACAATCTGTACATAGAGCGGAGGAGCTGTTGAACCAAGGCATTTATTTTCTTGATGTAGGAACGAGCGGCGGAACAGATGGAGCCAGAAACGGTGTTTGTACAATGATTGGCGGGAATAAAGAAGCCTTTATGACTGTAGAGCCGGTTTTTCGCGATATTTGTGTTGAAAACGGATACTTATATGCCGGGGAAAGCGGCAGCGGGCATTTTTTGAAAATGGTTCATAATGGAATTGAGTACGGGATGATGCAATCAATTGCGGAGGGCTTTGATTTATTAGAGAAAAGCTCCTTTGATTTTGATTATGAAAAGGTAGCGAGAGTGTGGAATAACGGGTCAGTGATTCGATCATGGCTGATGGAATTAACTGAAAACGCTTTTTCAAAAGATTCGCGGCTGGAAGGAATAAAAGGAGTTATGCATTCTTCAGGTGAAGGAAAATGGACGGTTGAAACAGCGCTTGACCTCCAAACTGCGACTCCAGTCATTGCATTGTCATTAATGATGAGATATCGTTCTTTGGAAGAAGACACATTTACGGGAAAAGTAGTTGCTGCTTTAAGAAACGAATTCGGAGGCCATGCGATCGTAAAAAGCGAAGAGTAAGACAGAAGCGGGGATTGGTAAACGATTTCTGTAAGATTAATAGGGGGAAGAGCAGTGAGTTCAAAATATGTAATCGGAGTAGATATCGGCACAACAAGCACGAAAGCCGTTTTGTTTGCGGCTGACGGGACAGTTATTTCAAGCAATGGAATCGAATATCCATTATATTCTCCTACACCTGAAACAGCGGAACAAGATCCGGAAGTCATCTTTCAAGCGGTAATACAATCAGTGAAAAAAAACGTTCAGGAAAGCGAAATCCTGCCAAGTGACATTCTTTGTGTTTCGTTTAGTTCCGCGATGCATAGCGTCATTGCGGTAGATGACAAAGGCAAGCCGTTAACGAAATGCATCACATGGGCGGATAACAGAAGCACCCATTGGACGAAAAAAATTAAAGAAGAGATGAATGGCCATAGCATCTACTTGCGAACTGGCACACCCATTCATCCAATGTCGCCGCTTTCTAAGTTAACTTGGCTAAAGAATGATCACCCTGAACTATTTTCAAAGGCGCATAAATTTATTTCGATTAAAGAATACGTCTTCTTTAAGCTTTTTGGCGAGTATGTAATTGACTACTCCATCGCATCAGCCACAGGGATGTTCAACTTAAAATCTCTGACGTGGGATGAAGAAGCGCTGAATATAGCTGGAGTAACTGAAGATCAGCTTTCGAAGCCGGTTCCGACCACATTTCATTTAAATGGTATAGATGACACGTATGCCAACGAAATGAATCTGCTGCGGTCGACACCTTTTGTTGTGGGAGCAAGCGACGGAGTATTGTCCAATTTAGGAGTGAATGCGATTGAACCTGGTGTCGTTGCTGTTACGATCGGAACAAGCGGCGCCATTCGCGCTGTTACCGACCGGCCGGTAACGGATCCGAAAGGCAGGATTTTTTGCTACGCTTTAACGGAAAAACATTGGGTCATTGGCGGACCGGTGAACAATGGCGGAATGATTTTCAGATGGGTCCGTGACCAGCTGGCATCTTCGGAGGTCGAGACAGCAAAACGGCTGGGAAAAGACCCTTATGAAGTTTTGACAGATATCGCAGCCAGAGTAAAACCCGGATCGGACGGATTGATCTTTCATCCGTATTTAGCCGGAGAACGGGCTCCATTGTGGGATGCGAATGCACGCGGTTCCTTTTTCGGTCTAGGCCTGCATCATAAAAGAGAACATCTGATTCGTTCCGTCCTTGAAGGAGTGATATTAAATTTATATACCGTATTGCTCGCATTGGAAGAATTAATCGGAGAACCGAAGAAAATCCAGGCCACAGGCGGATTTGCAAGATCAGAGCTTTGGCGGCAGATGATGGCTGATATTTTCGACCAGGATGTTCACGTTCCTGAGAGCTTCGAGAGCTCTTGCCTTGGTGCGGCGATTATTGGTTTATATAGCTTAGGTGAAATCGATTCGTTAGACATCGTATCGGAAATGATCGGTGGGACTCATTTTCACAAACCGATTCAGGAAAATGTAGAAATATACAAAGATCTAACTCCGATCTTTATCCGCCAGTCCAGGCTTCAGAAGGAAGAATATGCCGACATTGCAGCGTTTCAGCGGAAATGGGTAAAGTAGTAAATGTAACAAAAAAGCTTCTGTACTGAACAGAAGCTTTTTTGTTTCTAGTTAATAATAAAGAGAGCTTTTCTCAATGTCAGCATTCTTAAAGTGATAATCTCAGTAAAGAACAGCCCTGCGTACAAGCTATTGCTCCTGCTGATAGAAGTATGCAATAATTTAACTAGAAAGGAAAGATTTTTTGTAAGCGGCTCCAAAAAAGAACGCAAGGGGGCAATAGAATGAAAGATAAATTGAATGATAACTCTTACTTTAGTGAAGCAAATCCGGTTCCGCCAAAAACCGTTCGCCAAAAGCTTGCCTTGATGGGGCCAGGGTTAGTTGTTGCTGCTACCGGTGTAGGCACAGCTGATCTGGTTACGGCTATCGTCGCAGGTACTTCTTTTGGAATGACATTTGTTTGGGCAATTGTCGTAGGGGCCATTTTAAAATATTTTTTGAATGAAGGCGTCGGCAGATGGTATCTTGCCACAGGGAAGACCATTTTGCAGGGTTGGCATGCCATGGGAAAATGGGCAACTGGATATTTTGGAATTTACTCAGTCATTTGGGGGTTTCTATATGGAGCAACAGCTTCGTTGACATGCGGCTTGGGCATGCATTCAATGTTTCCGGTTATGCCGATTTGGGCATGGGCAATGCTCCATTCATTGGCAGGGTTTATCCTAGTATGGACAGGACGGTATCTTTTGTTTGAACGGGTGATGACTGTTTTAATCGGAATCATGTTCGTAACAATTATCGGAACGGCTTTTCTTTTTTTACCATCAATCGGTGAATTTTCATATGGATTTGTTCCCAGGGTTCCTGAAGGGTCCCTAATGCTTACACTTGGACTGATCGGCGGTGTAGGAGGAACAATTACAATGGCGTCTTACGGGTACTGGTTACAGGAAAAGGGATGGAAAGGAAAAGGCTGGGTAGCAGTTATGAGGTTGGATGCAAAAACTGCATATGTTATTACGTCCATATTTACACTGGCTGCACTCATTATTGGTGCGAAATTTCTTTTTGGTACCGGAATAGAGATTAAAGGAGATCAGGGACTGCTAAATCTTGCCCAAATGCTTGGAGATGAATTTGGTGCACCGCTCCGCTGGCTGTTTTTAATTGCATTTTGGTCTGCAGCTTTTACTTCATTATTAGGCGTATGGAATGGTGTTCCATATTTATTTGCCGACTTTATAAGAACGATCAGAAGCAAAAATGACACAACAAAACCAGTGACTGAAAATGATCCGGCTTATCGAATTTATCTTGCTTGGCTGACCTTTCCCCCGATGTTGATTTTTTTCTATGGAAAACCGATAGAATTGATTATTTTATATGGTGTGCTCGGTGCGCTGTTTATGCCGTTTTTAGCGACCTCTCTCGTAATTCTTCTAAATTCAAAAAAAGTAGAGCCGGAATTTCGAAACAACTGGATTGCCAATACGGTCTTGATCGGCTGTTTGCTCATGTTTATCGTACTTGGCATCTCTGAGCTTATCGATTTATTTTAAATATTGGTAAAAATTATAATATAAATATATTAAAACATTGATTTCTTCTGTCGATATAGTTTAAGTGTGAAAACTGATCGAACAAGTTGAATCAAAATCAGGTTACTTCCAATCCCAGCCGTCATATCGGCTGGGTTTTTTTCTCGTCTTGCGATCCTTCCGATTATGTAAAACATCGATAAAATGTCGTACAAGCAGATTTGTGTGAATAAGCTAATGTATAAGGTTGGACGGGGGGACGATGAATGATGGGTGTTTTTCTTAGTTACATGTTACTGGGGATTTCACTGGCAGCTCCAATAGGGCCGGTAAATGCAGCCCAATTAAATAAAGGAGTCAAACACGGTTTCTTTCATGCATGGATTTTTGGCATCGGTGCGTTATTAGCAGACGTCACTTACATGATGCTTGTTTATTTCGGAGTAATCAACTTTTTAGATACATCTTTTATGAAGGCTTTTCTCTGGCTGTTTGGTTTTTTTGTATTAACCTATTCAGGAATTGAAGGCTTACTAGGGATTGGAAAGTTTGAAACCAGTATGAGAAATGAGAAAAAAGCAACCTTTTTCAAATCACTCTCTTCAGGGTTCGCCATGTCCATTTCCAATCCTTTAACCATATTGTTTTGGCTCGGAATATATGGTTCGGTTTTGGCCCAGACAGCTTCTGTGGAGAACACCGGGCAGCTTGTTTTTTATAGTGCGGCTATTATCCTTGGAATTTTAACATGGGATGTAACGATGGCGATGATCGCAGGAGGTGCCAGAAGGCTGCTTGCATCAAACGTATTGACTGGCATTACGATTGTATCCTCCATATCGATGATTGCTTTCGGTATTTATTTTGCCGTCCAAGCCTCCATACTGCTGTTTAGTTAATCTTGATAGTTTTTTTCAAGGACAATAACAAGACGATCACAACAAATATTATGCTTGCAAAAAATCCCGGGCGAACGGCTTTCTCGAGTAAGGCTCCGCCTATTGATCCGACGATTATTAATAAACCCAAGAAACCCATAAGCTTTTCCTTAAAAGAAAGAGCAAGAATTTTAAAAGAAGAAATGATGATCGCAAACCAATTATATAATAACAAGATTCCTGCGGCGGTCGTTATATATTCATAAATCGACTCAGGCATTGCCAATGCTGTCAGGATTGAAGCCAATAAACCGGCAGCTGCGAGCGCCAATGAGTTTAATGGCAAGCCTTTCTTTTTGCTCTTAATTGCAAAGAAAGCAGGAGCATCTCCGTCCTCAGCCAGCGTATTGAGCAGGTTGGTGACACCAAATAAAGATGCTGCCATTGTTGAAAACCCGGCAATAATAATCGCCCCGTTAAACACATGAGGAAAAAAAGGAAGACGATAATTGGACAAAGCTGTGACAAAAGGGCTTTCTCTTTCATTAAAGAGCTCATAGGGAATCATAGTAATAGCAAAAATGAGAGATACGACATAGATTACAGTAAGGATAATCAGCATGATCTGACCGGCCTTTGGTGCATCCTCTTTCTTTTTGAGCTGCATGGCCATTAGCCCGATCACTTCAATTCCGCCAAACGCATAAAATGAGTAAATAAGGGAAGACCAAAATCCTGTAAAGCCTTTCGGAAAGAATTGATATAAAGAGAAGAAAGAGATATCTACAGGCTTTGATTTACCGGGAATCCAACCAATCAGTGCTGCTATGGCTAAGACGATAAACATAACAATTGCTGCAATTTTAGCTGCAGTCAACACATTCTCAATTCTATCAAAGCCATTTGTTCCTAATAACACAACAATGATTGAAGCGACAGCGTATCCGGAAGCAAAAAGCCAGAGTGGAACATCACGAAACCAAAATTGCGAGAAAATAGATATAGCGGTCAGCTGGCTGCCCATAATAAGAATATTAGAGAACCAATACGTCCATCCACAGCTAAATCCCGCCCAATTTCCATAGGCTTTTTTTGCATAATAGCAAAACGAACCTTTTTGTGGATCTTTTGCGGTCATTTTAGCCAGCAGATTGAAAACGATATATGTTCCGAATGCTGCCAATAAAAAGGAAAGAACAATAGAGGGGCCTGTCATTTTTATTCCGATACCTGATCCTAAAAAATACCCGGTGCCGATTGTACACCCCACGCCAATTATGGAAAGCTGCCACCATGTTAATTGTGCTTCATTTGATTTCTCTGTTTTGCCGGGATTGCAATGATTTTTATTCAAAGATACTCCCCTCCTTCTTCAGGAGTAGTCTTTGGAATAATTCGGATGAATATGTATATGCTCATTTAATAGTTATTATTTCTGTGTCATTATATGAAAAATTGCAAGAAAAAAGGTGATGCCATGAAAATTATCTGTTTTGGAGACAGTTTAACGAGAGGAGTTTCTTACGTCAAAGGCCGGCTAAGAATAATTAAAGATAACTATCCGGCATATTTGCAGGAATTATTTTCCCGGGAGGAAGGTTTTAATGCTTCTGTAATAAATAAAGGAGTATTTAACGATAATTCAGATCTTCTCTTGAAACGACTAAACAAAGATGTGATAGAAGAACATCCGGATTATGCCATTGTAGCAGTGGGAGGGAATGATTGTAACTTTTTATGGAATGAGGTTGCTGAAAATCCCGATAAAGAGCATCAACCGATCGTGCCGCTTGAGCGCTATTTGGAAAATGTAAAAACGATTGTCACTAAATTGCAATCAGCTGGCATAACACCTGTTATTTTAACTTTGCCTCCTTTAGATCCTGTCCGATATTACACATTTATATCGGGCAATTCGGGCATTTCAATCAGTCATTGGATTGGCAGGATGGGCGGTATCGAGCACTGGCATGGTTTGTACAATCGCAGCTTAAATAAACTAATAAAAGAATTAGGAGTAAGTAAAATTGATGTAAGATCTGCATTGAAAAAAACAGGAGAATTGATTGACTTCATAAGTGATGACGGAATTCATCTTACTTCTAAAGGATATAAAGTGCTGAGTGAAGAGATTTTTCTTTTTTTTCAACAGCTTTCAGACGCGAAAGAAACACGGCATATTTAATATCCGTGTTTTTTCGCAGCTAAAAAATCCTTTTTTGCTCGCGTTCATCTTTTATGATTTCCACTGCTTCTCTGAATCGCTGAGAATGAACGATCTCCCTTTCTCGCAAAAAGCGTAAGCCATCGTTTAAATCAGGGTCATCAGACATGTCAATCAGCCATTGGTAGGTAGCTCTCGCTTTTTCTTCTGCCGCGATATCTTCATATAAATCAGCGATCGGATCGCCTTTTGCTTGAATGTATGACGCAGTAAAAGGAACCCCTGCAGCGTTGTGATAAAACAAAGCGCCGTCATGGTTCGCATAATGATCTCCGAGCCCGGCATCCCTCATTTGCTGTGGCGTTGCATCCTTTGTTAATTTATAAACCATCGTCGCGATCATTTCCAAGTGGGCAAATTCTTCGGTTCCGATATCTGTCAACAGGCCGATAACTTTGTCGGGAATCGTGTACCGTTGATTTAAGTAGCGAAGAGCAGCGGCTAATTCTCCATCCGCTCCGCCGTATTGTTCGATCAAATACTTGGCTAATCTCGGATTACACGTACTTACTCTTACGGGGTACTGTAATTTTTTATCATATGTCCACATAATCTTCTCTCCTTACATTAGACTTGCCAAGGCCAAGGACTGTTTTTCCACAACCAGTATTCATTTGAGCCGTTCAAGCTGTCTTGAGAAAGCGGTCCAAACCTTGATTCGAATTTCTGCTTTAGCTGTTTACTATATTGGGCGTACTGATTAAATTGCTGAATGGCTTGAGAATCAGTGGGATGAGTATCAAGATATAACCTCAGTTCAACAAGAACAAAGTCAACAGCCTGTATTTCCTCCAATTGCTGATAGTACTCTTGTGGCATTTGGGCCATCTCTTACCTTCCTCCCTTTTTATAAGGATTGTCGTAATAATCATAAAAGACAGGCCATAATGTCCCTTTCTTTAAGGCTTCATGAGGCGGAAATTGCTGAAGGTTAGGTGGTTGAAAGCCTAAATAAAGATTGGGAGGAGTACTGTAATACTTAACACCGATCGGAGGGCAAGGATCATAAGGACTACGATAAGGTATATAAGTTTTCGTTTTTGTATAATACGCTTGCGCTTGATTATCTTTCATTTTTATACACCTCGCAAAATCATTTCTCCTCTGATTATATTCAGCCGTTTGATATATATATCTGAAATCTTTTGCATACTAAATATTAGAAGTTATTCCCCTTAACCTATTACATGAAAGTATTCATCAAACCTTCACCTGCTTCACCCGGGCATCATTTTATAATAAAAGGAATGAAACAGGTTACAGATAAAATGGATAAGAATAATAAAAAAACAGCCAAATACATCGGCTGTCTGCACGTAAAAAAAGTATCCACCTTAGGCGGCGGATACTTTTATTTGCTTATTAAACCTGCTGTGGCACTTGCAAACCAAGACCTTTTGCAATACGTGTACCGTATTCTGGATCTGCTTTGTAAAAATGTTGAATTTGACGAAGTTTAATTTCATCTTTTGAAACAGGCTTCATCGCTTCGACGATGTTTTCGACTAGACGAGTGCGTTCTTCATCGTTCATGAGGCGATATAGATCGCCGGCTTGAGTGTAATGATCATTATGGTCGTAAGCTACACTATCGGCTACTCCGGAAACGGCATAAGATGCTGCTTTATTTTCCGGGGATTCTGTCGGGCCATCGTAGCTGTTTGGTTCGTAGTAAACAGAGCCGCCTCCGTTATCATCAAACCGCATTTGTCCGTCACGCTGATAATTTTTCACCTCGTTGCGCGCCCGGTTAATCGGCAAGGCTTGATGGTTGGCACCTACACGGTAGCGGTGAGCATCATGATAGGCAAATAAACGACCTTGAAGCATTTTATCCGGAGAAACGTCAATACCAGGCACTAAAGTTCCCGGTGAGAAAGTAGCTTGCTCAACTTCAGCGAAATAGTTTTCTGGATTTTTATTCAATACCATTTGGCCTACTTCAATTAATGGGTAATCCTTTTGAGACCATACTTTTGTCACATCAAACGGATCAAAACGATAAGTATTTGCGTCCTCTAAAGGCATGATTTGAACATAAAGCTTCCAAGCAGGAAAATCGCCATTTTCAATCGCGTTGAAAAGATCCTCTGTATGGTAATCAGGATTATCGCCTGCGAGCTTAGCTGCAACATCCGAAGCTAAATTTTTTACGCCTTGTTCTGTTTTAAAGTGATATTTAATCCAAACGCCTTCTCCTTCTTCATTGACCCATTTAAATGTATGGCTTCCGAATCCGTGCATGTGGCGGAAGGTTGCTGGAATACCGCGATCGGACATTAAGATTGATACTTGATGAAGTGATTCAGGTGATAAAGACCAGAAATCCCATACCGCGTCAGGATTTTTCAAATGAGTCTGCGGGTGGCGTTTTTGTGTATGGATAAAATCCGGGAACTTAATAGCATCACGGATAAAGAAAACAGGAGTATTGTTTCCTACAAGATCGTAGTTGCCGTCTTCCGTATAAAATTTTACGGCAAATCCGCGGGGATCGCGTACGGTATCGGCAGAACCATTCTCTCCAGCTACTGTAGAGAAACGGATAAACATTGGTGTGCGTTTTCCAACCTCTGAAAAAAGTTTTGCTTTCGTATATTTTGATACATCGTTTGTTACTTCGAAATAGCCGTGTGCTCCGGCACCTTTCGCGTGAACAACACGCTCAGGAACGCGTTCTCTATTAAAATGTGCTAATTTCTCTAGTAGATGAACGTCTTGAATAAGAGTTGGACCACGAGAACCAGCTGTCATCGAATTTTGATTGTCACCGACAGGAGCTCCCCAGCTCGTTGTAAGGTTATTTTTTTCAGCCATGTTAGAATCACCTCATAGTTTTTTATTATAGCTTTTAAATTATAATAATTATAATAACATTTATTAAATTAAAGTCAATGCTATTTTGTAATTATTATAATTTGATTTCTTGAACACTATAAATATATGAATAGAGATATATCTATTAGAACATTGAAGCAATTTTGGCAAGGATAGTTCTTAATAGCAAAAATTCAGCGGCCTTTTGTGAATTTTTTCATTTCTTTAGTAATAAGTCAATTAATTAAGATGTTCAACTGTATAGTTCATAGGTCGCATGGATTGTACGAAATTCCCCGCAGAGGTGTAAAAGTGCGCATTTTTTTTTGGAAAAGAGATTTTAATGGAACTCTTTTCGTGTTGTGCCTATACTTGAAGTAAAATGAAATATTTTTTGATTGGGGGTGATGAAATGATTGAAAAACAGCTCGTCGGAGAAAAGGCAGCGGAGCATATTAAAGATGGCATGGTTGTAGGACTTGGAACAGGTTCAACCTTCTTTTACACGCTGCAAAAGCTCGGTCAGCTTGTAAAAGAGGGCCTTTCCTTTCGCGGAATTCCGACTTCAGTTCGTACGCAAGTGCTTGCAAAAGAAATGGGAATACCCCTAGTAGATTTCAGTGAAATTGATCGAATCGATCTTGCCATTGACGGGGCTGACGAAGTGAATCCGGATCTTGATCTTATCAAAGGCGGGGGAGGGGCCCTGCTTCGTGAGAAAATTATCGCAAAAGCGGCAAAAACGTTTGTCGTTATTGCAGATCCTAATAAAGCGGTTGAGAAGCTTGGAGGATTTCGTTTACCTGTTGAAGTAGTGCCATTTGGCTATCAACTTACAAAACAGCTGATTAGCAAAACAGGGATTGGCCCTGAATTACGAATGGCAAATAAAGAACCTTACGTTACAGATAACGGAAACTATCTTTTTGATTGCAGTATTGGATCGACCCATAATATAAAAGAATTGGAACAGAAGCTGAATATGATTCCCGGTGTTGTAGAAAACGGTCTGTTTATCGGAATGGCAGATATCCTTATCACAACAGATCATGAACAAAATGTTGTCATTAAAAATCGCAAGGAAAGCTGAATTCAATTACAGAAGGGTGGAAGCAAAAACATGTATGATGTGAAGCAATATAAGGATGAGAATTTTACCATTTATGAGCTAATTGATTCGTCAACAAATGCAAGGGTGAAAGCTGCACCTGAAAGAGGCGGGATCATTATCGGATTTGAAGTAGAAGGTAAAGAGCTGCTGTATCTAAATAAAGAAACGTTTTACAATGCTGAAGCCAACGTAAGAGGCGGCATTCCCATTCTTTTCCCGATTTCTGGCCAGCTTGAGAATGGAGAATACGAGTGGGACGGAAAAACATACAAAATGAAAAATCATGGGGTGGCGAGAAACAACTCTTGGAAAGTTATTGATACAAATTCTAACGGTGAAGCAGCCATCACGATGCGTTTGACAAGCACGGAAGAAACGAAAAATTCTTTTCCCTTTGATTTTGAAGTGATATTTACATATGCTTTAAAGAATAATACATTAACAATCCATCAGGAATACCGGAATCACTCAGATTCTGATATGCCGATTTACGCGGGCTTTCATCCGTATTTTAAGACAGCCCAAAAGGAATTAGCCTATCAAACTGATGCAAAAACCTATTTAGATTACAATGATATGAAAACAAAAGAAATAAACGGCACGATTGACCTGACAGACAAGAAAGAAGCACTAGCCTTACTAGATGCGGAAAAGAAAGATATTGTTTTTGAATTGCCGGAAATAGAAAAGAAGGTTCAATTGTCTTACGGCAGCGAGTTCGCTTACGTTGTGCTATGGACAGAAAAGGAAAACGATTTTGTCTGCGTTGAACCTTGGATGGCAAAGACAAAAGAGCTCAATAATAAGGAGGAATTGCTGTTTATTTCTCCTGGAGAAGCGCTAAAAACCTATCTCGAAATCACGGTAGAATAAAATACGGAGCCTCCTATTAGGGGGCTCCGTATTTTTGCGGCAATGAAAGGAGAAAGCTAAATTCCAGATATAATCGTAGAATCGCCGATAAAAAAGAAAAATCGCCGATATATTCAGAGAATCGCCGATAAAAGAGAAAGAAACAGGATAAGGTCGCTCGAAATCACATCGAAATCACCTAAAATCACAAGGGGAAATTCTCAGAAAACGTTTTTCTCATTATACGGTAGAAATAAGTCATACTAAAAAACACCGTCCCATTCCTGAAAGCATGAATTTATTCTTTTTGTATGAGTTATGGCATAATTGCACTATCAATTACAAAAGAAGGCGATTAAACGATGAAGTGTAAAATTAATCGGAATGCAGCAAAAGTATTAAAAAAAATGCTCGATTCTGAGGAAGCAGATGGGAAAATGATCCGCGTGTTTGTCACTCATCAGCACGGAGATCATGCCCATTATGATTTCAAGCTTGATGCGCCGACAGAGAATGACGAAGTAGTAAAAACAGACAAGGATATTGATATTCTCCTTGATAAACGTGAAGAATTCCTGGATGGTATTTGGATTCAGTACTATTATGTGCCACAAGAGGAGTTTGTCATTACCAACCCTTCAAAAGGCAGCCACACCCATTAGAAAAAACAGCAGAGAACTTTTTTCTGCTGTTTTTTCAATTGAGAAAATACCGAGCTACCTCAATTGAAGTTTCAAATTAAATTGCGTACAATATAATTGCAAACAATTAAAATGAAATAAGGAGACGATTCTAATGGCAGAAACAGTGCTAACGACAGCAGTTAAAGCAATTGGTGGAAGAGAAGGAAGAGTAGAATCAGCTGACGGCAACATTAAAATGGATATCGCGATGCCGGGAACTCCTAGAGCTCAAAAGATTCCTGAAGCAACCAATCCAGAGCAGCTGTTTGCTGCCGGATACTCAGCTTGTTTTGATGGAGCCCTGCAGCATGTGGCCAGAGCGGAACGAGTGAAGTTCGAATCCGAGGTGACTGCAAATGTTAGCCTTTTGAAAGTGGATGACGGTTTTCAGATTGCGGTAAAGCTGCAGGTAAAAGGGACGGGTGTTGATAAAGGAACGTTGGAAGAGCTCGTCCATAAAGCACATGATTTCTGTCCGTATTCCAAAGCGACTAGAGGAAATATTGACGTAACGCTTGAGATTGTAGAGTAATGAAAAAAGGTGCCGGCTTGGCACCTTTTACTTACTATTATTATTTTCGTAGTGTTTCTAATAAATTTAGCAAAATAGATTTTAACGTATCAATATCGTTGTTATTATTCCCGATTATTTCAGCGATTCGCAAGGGAACCGAGGAAGCTTTGTTTTTTAATGCTTGTCCTTTATCAGTCAGCTGAATGGTAACAGATCTTTCGTCAAACTCTGACCGCTTCCTATTTATCAAATCATGCTGTTCCATTCGTTTGAGCATGGGAGTAAGTGTTCCGGAATCTAGATAGAGCTGTTCCCCTAATTTTTTTACGCTGAGTTGTTTATGCTCCCATAATAAGAGCAGAACAAGATACTGAGGATAGGTGACATCTAATTCTTCAAGAAGAGGTTTATATTGCTTTGTCATTTCCCTTGAACTTGCATAAAGGAGAAAGCAGATCTGATTTTCAAGCCTTAAATGATCGAATTCTTTTTCCATGGATTTCACCAACTCTTTAATAGTCCTAAGGCTTAGTTAATGTATTAGTTATATTAACGCAAAAATAATCGTAAAGCCAATAGCAGATTCTTTATCGAAAGAAGATGACAATGGAATTACCTTTACAAATAAAAAAGGCACGAGAAATTCGTGCCTAATAACAAATCATTATTCCGTATATGTTTTGTCGTAAAGCATTTTGCCGGGCCAAGTGTAAGACATATGTCCACCGTCGACTGTAATTGACTCGCCTGTGACATAGGAGCTGTCATCAGATGCTAAGAATAGCACGACACCGGCTACTTCTTCTGCTCTGCCTAATCTCCCCATCGGATCCACCCATTTGTATGCTTTTCGAAATTCTTTTCCTCCTTCTTCACCCATTAGATCGTCAAGAAGGGGTGTTTCAATTGTTCCGGGGGCAATACAGTTGACTCTGATCCCGTCACGTGCATAATCGATGGCCATTGCCTTTGTCAGATTGGTAATTCCGCCTTTGGCCGCATTGTATCCTGAACGATCCAAGTCAGCGGCTAATCCAGATACAGAAGAATTGTTAATGATTGATCCGCCTTGTTCAAGCATAAGCGGGATGAAATATTTGCTTACTAAATAAGTTCCTCTAAGATCCACAGCCATTAATTTATCCCATAATTCAACCGGGTACTCATGAACTTTGCCACCTTCAGTATCTGTCCCGGCATTGTTAAACAGAATGTCTATCGAACCGAATTCTTCTTCAATTTGCTCTTTTAATCTTTTTACTTTATTCTCATCAGAAATGTCGACCTCGTATGCCTTGGCTTTTCCGCCATGCGCATTAATTCTTTCTACAGTTTCTTTCGTTTCTTCAAATTTCAGATCCGCGCAAAGAACGTTTGCCCCTTCTTTTGCAAATCGTTCGGCAGTCGCTTTGCCGATCCCTGAGCTAGCTCCTGTAATTAATGCAACTTTTGATTGTAATCTGCTCATTACTAAGGCCTCCTAGGAAAAAATATTCATGACTCGAATTGTTTTCCCGTATTCATGCGGAATAAACATAGTTGTGTACGTAACCTATAAGTTCTGCTCTCGTCTAAAAGATATGAGAGGAGGCAGTTTATGAAAAAAAGCACAGCAATTTTTTTCATTTGTTTGATGTTTGTTTTGGGAGGATGCCAGAGCGGTGGTATGCAAGAAAGCGATTCCGCCAGCATTGCTCCAGGTGGGGAGATGCAAAGCGATTCGAGCAGCAGTGCTTCTAGTGTAGAAAAGTCAGCGGAAATGAAAACGGCGGATAACCAAGACAATGCAAATGCTCCTAAGTCAGAAGAATCACAAGCTGAAGAAGGCTCTGAATCAACCGAACAAATGATTATTCATGAGGCTCAGGTTGAGGCAGAAGTAAAGAGTTATGATGAAGGCGCAAAATGGATTCTTGAACGAGTTTCTGCAGTAAAAGGCTATGTAGTCAACCAAAGCACGACACAGGAAGAGGATGACGGTAAAAGTGGAACGCTAAACATTCGAATTCCAGAATCATCCTTTCAATCGTTTTTGGATCAATTAAAAGGTTCAAGTGAGCTAAGTGTTCTGAATCAATCGGTAACAGGTCAAGACGTGACAGAAGAATACGTCGATCTAGAGTCAAGGCTTGCAGCAAAGGAAGCTGTAGAAAAGCGCTTGTATCAATTTATGGAGAATGCCAAAGGAACAGAGGACCTCTTAACCGTTTCCAATGACTTAGAGAGAGTACAGGAAGAAATCGAAAGCATGAAAGGAAGAATGAACTATTTAAAAACAAGGAGCGATATGTCCAACATCTCCCTGAGCTTAAAAGAAGACGCTCTTCCCGGCGTGACAACTACTAAGCTAAACACATGGGAAAGAACACAGCAGGAATTTATGTCATCTGTTAATGGCTTGCTCTCATTCGGTTCAACTCTGATTATCTTTTTAGCAGGAAGATCGCCAATTTTTCTGTTAATCGCTGCAATTGCTGGAGCGGCATACTATTTATTTAAAAAGAGGTTTAGAAAGGAAAGTCCGAAAGTATAATAATGTGCAGTAAGACCAGGTAAGGATAACGTCTTTAATATAAGCTTTTCAGAAGAGTAGGAAGTTCATCAGACGAAGATATCAACGAAAACAACTTAAGTCGATTGCTTAACTACTGAACTCGTTTCTGCTTAAAGAAACGAGTTCAGTTTTTTGTGTTTCTGAATCGAAATCAAAACACATAGAACCAATGAGATATCGAGATTTTTTATAAAACAACTAACTTTACTATACTTATTATTTTGTTGACGGATCCTGGAAAATACCATATCCTAATAATGAGTGAGTTATTCACTCATTATTAGAACCTAATCTGACAATAAGATTAAGAAAGGAAATATTCAAATGAGCAGAACCAATATCTTGTGGGAGCTAGTCCTGCGAAAAAGCAATCAGAGGAAAAATGCCAAAGGGCTTCAGACCAACACACCAAACGGAATTGTTGAAGGCAGTTTTGTTAAAATTGGCGGAATCGGCCAGTGGATCACTATACGAGGTGAGAATCGGAACAACCCTGTTTTGTTAATTATTCCTGGTGGTCCAGCTTCCACATATTCCATTTTCAGTCCGTTACTTCGTTCATGGGAGAAGCACTTCACTGTCGTTCAGTGGGATCAGCGTGGCGCGGGCAAGACTTTCCGCAAGAATGGGAAAGACGGCTGCGGAACCATCACCTTCGACCGCCTCGCACAGGATGGGATAGAGGTGACGAAATACTTGTGCCACAAGCTTGGTCACCCAAAAGTAATTCTTATCGGAAGCTCCGCGGGCAGCCTAATCGGAGTCATGATGGCAAAGCTTCGCCCCGATCTTTTTTATGCATATGTAGGCACTGATCAAAATGCTCCGGATCTCCAAAATCTTTCATACGAATTAACAATCAACGCACTCCGTACAGCAGGCAATACGAAGGGGGTTCAGTTGATTGAGAGAATGGGGCCGGATCAATCTCTGTGGAGTCGCAAAGACTACGACAAAAGGAACCAATATCTCGTTAAGGCTATCAAGGATGTTCCTAATATGATTATGGATCTAATCTTGCCATCTATGATCTCATCCCCGGATCATAAAATACATGATTTGATTGATATCTTTCGAGGTATGAGTTTTTCCCTGGACCACCTATATGATGAATTAATAAACTTTGATTTTAAAAAACTCGGGAAGCGGTTTGAACTGCCAATCTTTATTTTTCAAGGAGATCAAGATATTATTACTCCAACTGCAACTGCTAAAGCATATTATGACGAAATTGAAGCTCCCTTCAAAGAGTTTGTTCTAATCAAGAACGCTGGCCATCTTGCGTGTTTTGCTCAGTCTGATCAGTTCCATAATGAACTGATAAAGAGGGTACTTCCGCTGGTCAACACATTAGGCAGCTGATTGTAGAGGAAATGGCTTACCAGATTCGTGGTACAATGAAGATAAAACTTTCTTAGATCTGGAGGTTGGCAAATGTCTCCATTAAACAGACAACAGCTTGATCAAATCCGTGACGAGCGCAGAGAGCAGATCAAGCAAGCGGCGCTCAAAGTATTTGCCCGCCGAGGATATACAGGAACGAAAACGAGCATGATTGCTGCGGAAGCAAGTATTAGCGAAGGACTCATTTACCGCTATTTCAACTCCAAAAAGGAACTTTTTATCACAATTATCCAAGAAATGATGGAAGAATCGAAAAGGGAACTCGAGCACATTGAACATTTACCTGGAACACCTTTTGAACAAATTAGAAACCTAACACTAAACATGCTTGATGAAAACAATAAATTCGCCTTTATGCTAATACAGCGGTCACGGAAAGCAGATGATGTTCCGGAAAAGGTAGCGCAGATCTTTGAACAACATTCCACGAATGTTCTGATTGATCTACTGATTCCAATCTTCATTAAAGGACAGAATTCAGGTGAATTTCCCCTAGGAGAACCCCGAAAGCTGTTGACCTGGTACTTTTCCATTATTAACAGTCTTATCATACAGGATCAGGTGGATGAAGAGTATGGATTGCCTGACGTGGATGTGTTAATGCGTATATTGAAAAAATAATTTCAAATATAATACGTTGGATATGTCATTCGTTCTTCCAAAATCAAGCGCAATTGAAGAATTATTAAATCCCAATTTCTTATTTAGTACCACTTTAGAGATTGGGATTTTTCATGCTGTGAGAACCCTAAATTTAGTAAATATGATTTTATTCTGTAAGTTAGCCTTAAAAAGTCAATTAAGAATAGAATCGCGAGCCTTCTAAATTATATAAAGGCTTATTTACTGTTTTTTAGTCTGCGGAGTTTGAGCCTTTGATTATTATTTTTCATTTTTTGTAACAAAAACCACATTCAAGGTACTAAATAGTTGAAAACACCGAACCATATTCAGGCAAGGGAGAACGATTATGGAATTGGAGGAGCTGTACAAGGAAATTCAGCCAAAGGTATTTGCCTTTTTCTTCGTGAAAACCTTACATAAAGAAGCGGCAGAAGACTTAACCCAGGAGGTTTTTTATGAAGCAATTAAAGGGTTACACTCGTTTAAGCATCAATCAACCGTCGAAACGTGGCTTTTTTCAATTGCCAAAAACAGGATGAAAAA
Source organism: Bacillus gobiensis (assembly GCF_001278705.1). GTDB lineage: Bacteria > Bacillota > Bacilli > Bacillales > Bacillaceae > Bacillus > Bacillus gobiensis. Next base: position 2,524,542 of record NZ_CP012600.1, on the reverse strand, counting down.
ACATTACCGCACGAAGAAGTACAAGAATCAATTGGAAGCGAAAATGAGGAACGAACGAATCGAAACAGATTCACCTGAGGATCAGTTCATCATAAAAGAAACGGCAGTGAACTTGATTGGTAAAATTGCACAATTGGCAGAGCCAGAGAATGAAATTGTAATCTTGCGTGTATATGGAGAGCTGTCATTTCGAGAAATAGGCTCTATTATCGGACGAAGCGAAAACTACGCAAGAGTTACCTTTTACAGAGCAAAGCTCAAACTCCAAAAAGAAATGGAGGGATATCATGGATAAACGGACACGTTCGATTCTCGAGGACTTATTGCCGTTATATAATGAAGGGCTTTTAAGTGAGGAAACAAAAAGATGGTTTGATGAGCAAGTAGCTGATAACGAGGAAATGAAAAACCTCGTCCAAAAAGCTGCCCAGCCCTTAGACAAATTAGACGTCCAATCAACAATCGATCAAGAGAAAATGTTTAAAAGGATTCATCGCAAGCTTGCAATTTTTCAAATTATTCTCGTAGCCATCTCATTTTTACTCGCTATTCAATCCTCCTTATTAAATGAAAGCTTTGGATTTATCCTGTGGTATTCAGTGCTTGGACTTGTGACGTATCTTTTTTATAAAGATATGAAAATCGTGTTCTACATTTCGTTTCTCCCCTTATTTCTTTGGGCTGTCGCAATCCATTTGGCAAATTTTTCGAACAGCGTACCCGGTGAATTCAACATACAGCCTGCCGAATTTATATGGAATGGCTTCGTTGGATCCTTCTTCATGACATTCATTCATTTTGTATTTGCGTTAATAGGGGGGCTGATTGGCCTCTTAATTCTTAAAATAAAAGAAAGTAGCTGAGATAGGAATGAAAAAAATAATTTACATTACATTGGTTGTTGTTCTTACAGGGTTTATTTTATTTGTTTATAACGAATTTAATGGTAATCCCATCAGCAAGTATTTTTCTGAACATACCCTGAAGAAATATTTAAGCGAAAAATATCCTGAAAAAGAACTTCGGATCAATGAGGGCACGTATAACTTTAAATTTAAAGAATACGCTTATCGTGTCGTTGAAATTGGGACGGTAGATGCTGAAAAAGAGCAGAATGAGTATGAATTTACCGTAAGAGGGTTCATTATGCCGAAAGTTAATAGGGATGGAATTCGTGAAAGCATGCTCGATCAAGAGGTCATGGACCGGCTTGGTGCTGAAGGTGGAACCGAACTTTCTAAATTATTAAAGCCGAAGGTACCAGCAGTAAAAGAAGTGGAAGTTAATGTTGAAGTCCTTAAAGGGCAGCTCGATACGAATGCTCCATGGAGCAAGGATCTACCCTTTGACCGTCCGATACAAATTTATATTCTACTTCATGCGAATCAGATGAATAAGGAAGAAGTTTATCAGGCTGCCCAAACGATTCAAAAAACACTGAATGATGAAGGCTACAGCTATGAATCAAATATAAATGCCAATCAATTTGGAAGAACAGGAAGGGAAGCAGAACATGGCGCTTTGAAATATGCCGTCTATTTTGAAAAGGATACGAAGATTAAGCTTGGAGATGTTGAAGAATACAATCAATAAAGGGAACATATAAAATGCGGAATTAAGAAGTAAGTAATCTAAATGCCACCCTCTCGTCCAATAGCGTCGGGGCAAAAACGAAAATTCCAGGGCAATAGGATGGTCCTTAACGGAGAAAAAATTTGCTTTAATCAGTCAAGAAGAAAAAGAAATGCATAGATGTTGAGCGGACGATTGAATGAAATTTCAACTAAATGAATAGTTGAATCCGATGCACGGATTGGAAAATTTAGGTATAATTCACTTTGAAAATATTAATATGTAAGGAGTTAATAGCAATGCAGAAAAAAGGATGTATTAAATGCGGAAGCACAGAGGCCGGTCAGAAGGAAATTGCTACTACAGGTACTGGATTATCGAAAATGTTTGATGTACAGAATAATCGTTTTCTCGTTGTGTACTGTAAGAAATGCGGATATTCAGAATTCTATAACAAAGATGCTTCACTTGGAGGGAATATTTTAGATTTATTTTTTGGCGGATGATTGCCTTTTCTCAGTAAGCCCATTCTGGATAAACTGGAATGGGCTAGTTTTTTAAATCGCATCTATTAATTCAGGTGAGTTGTTCTTTGGTGAATTGACCTCAGACGACACCTGAAATGCTTCCATGTCTTTTGCTTCATATGGGACAAGCAGCTTTTGCAAATCTTCGATATTCTTGATTTTTGGATTTAGCCATTGTGCTTCTGTTTCAGGTGTCAATATGACAGGCATGCGGTCGTGAATCGGGCTCATTAAATCATTTGAATTCGTGGTAATAATTGTACAGCTGTAAATCATTTCACCCTTAGGAGAGTTCCATTTTTCCCAAAGTCCTGCAAAGGAAAAAAGCTTGGCGGATCTCAGCTTAATTCGCATGGGAAGCTTTGTTTTCGAATCGATTCGTTTCCACTCATAAAAGCTGTCAGCAGGTATGATGCATCTTTTGCTTTGAAGCGGTTTTTTAAAGCTTGGTTTTTGAGCCAGCGTTTCTGAGCGGGCATTAATCATTTTATAGCCAATTTTCTCATCTTTGGACCACGGAGGAAGAAGCCCCCATCTTAAATGACCCAGCCGGTTTTTTGAGCCGTCGTTAATGACAGAAAGGATTTGCTGAGACGGAGCTATGTTATAGCTTTGTACGTAGTCATATTCTAAATTGGACAGCTCGATATCAAAACGGTTCAGAATATCATCAAAATCTGAATACAAAGTGAATCTGCCGCACATCTTTATCATCCTTTGGGCTTTTTGCTTATTTTAGTACGGATAATATAGAAAAGCAAAGTTAAACTAAAGATGCTCCCATAACCGATTCTTTCGTTTACATAGATAATAAGACAGGGAAAAGGAGGGAGAGCATATGGATGTATGGATGCAGTGGATCAGTGAAGTAGGGTTTCCTATCATTGTGACCTTTTATTTGTTGCACCGCATTGAGCAGAAGCTGGATCAGCTTAACCAGTCCATCCAAAGCATTCCGGTGCGTCAGCAAGAAATTGTCGAAAATAACATGCGCGAAACATCCTAGAAAATGAAAAGAGCGACTCACGAGAGCTCGTTAAAAGAGCAGTGAGTCGCTCGGGCAATATCTTTTTCATCACTTAAAAACAACCATTGAAGATGTCTTTTAAGATGATTTCATATATAATAGAGATAATGAACTAGTGAAGCAGGTGATAGTCATGGAAGAAAAACATGGAGCTGCTCTTAGTCCGCAAAGCAGTAAGGAAAAAGATCAGCTGTTGAATCGATTAAAGCGAATTGAAGGTCAAGTCAGAGGAATCCAAAACATGGTGGAAAACGATCGGTATTGCGTAGACATCATTGTGCAAATCTCCGCAATTAATGCAGCCATGCAAAAGGTTGCGTTTCATCTGCTTGAAAATCATACGAACCATTGCGTGTCCGATGCGATTAAAAGCGGCAATGGAGAGCAGTCGATTGAAGAACTAATGGAAGTTTTTAAGAGGTTTTCGAAGCTGTAAATGTTTGAAGCATCTTTTTCGATTACCTTACAGGGGTAAAGTAATGCTGTATCAATGTAAACTGCTGGAGGGATGAATATGTCCGAAAATAAATTAACTGTTCAAGGAATGTCTTGCGCACATTGTGTTCATGCGATCGAAAGCAATGTGGGGAAATTGGATGGAGTCGAATCTGTGAAGGTCAATTTGGAAGCAGAACAAGTTGAGATCAGCTATGACGGAAATGCTGTCTCACTTGAAGAAATTGCTGATACGATTGAAGACCAGGGATATGACGTAGTCAAATAATGAAAAAAAGGAAATCATGCGCATAAAAGCACGATTTCCTTTTTTATTCAAGAAGTTTGTATTCCAGTTAATATCATTCACTTATTGGAAAATTATCGAATTTAATTGTAATCATGAGACATCGTTGTTATCTTTAGTTTATAATCAGGATAGTTTTTTATATGTCTATTAACTTGCGAAAATCTTTTAAAAATGAGGTGTCTAAGTGAGCAAAAAGCAACTTGCGAAAAAGCAATCACCTTTAAAAATCGCTGTTATAATCACGCTGACTTTATTTGTATTAATTGTAGCTTTGGTGGTTATTAAAAACTCCGGTTCTGAGGACGGGGAAGCAGGAAGCTTCGACACTCCTCCTTCACTTGAAGGACAACCTGTTATGGGGGAGGAAAGTGCGCCTGTAACAGTGACGGTTTTTGGAGATTATATGTGCCCTTCATGTAAGGCATGGGAAATGGACATTTTCCCTCAGCTTGAAAAAGATTATATTACAACAGGTGATGTAAAGTTATCTGCTGTTAATGTGCTTTTTCATGGCCAGGATTCAGAGACAGCAGCTTTGGCTTCGGAACAGGTTCTTGCGGAAGATCCAAAGTCTTTTTGGGATTTTCACCATAAGGTTTTCGAATCTCAGGCTGAGCATGGGGAAAAATGGGTGACTCCAAATAAAATGGCTGAAATAGCGGAAGAAACAACTTCCGTTGATCCGGATGAGTTAGTCGACAAGCTTTCGGCCAAGACGTTTGCCGAGCAATTACAAACGGATACAGAATTGTATAAGAAATATAATGTTCAATCGACCCCAACCATTATGATAAACGGCAAAACAGTCAATGAAGTCTTTGATTACAATAAAATTAAAGAAATGATCGATGAAGAACTGGGGAATGCGAAATGAACAAGAACCCTGTCTTCTTATATATTGCATGGGTCGTAGCAATGACAGCTGTTCTCGGAAGCCTATACTTTAGTGAAATTCGCAAATTTATTCCTTGCGAGCTCTGCTGGTATCAGCGGATCTTCATGTATCCTTTAGCCTTTTTGCTAGGAATTGCAACCTTTCGACATGACTTTAGGATCAAAGTATACATACTTCCTTTGTCAATCATTGGCGGCTGCATATCACTGATGCATTATCTCGAGCAAAAGGTCCCGGGGTTTGGAGGGCTCAGGCCGTGCGTGAACGGTGTCCCGTGTAATTCATCCTATATTAACTGGTTTGGTTTTATAACCATTCCTTTTCTAGCACTCATCGCATTTATTTTAATTACGGTTTTTATGTTTTTGATAAACGGTAAAAAAGAAAGCTGATGCTCCTGACTTCGGGAGCATAGCTTATCATAGTAATAATTTCATATGAAGCTCATCATGGTACCTGTTTTTATATTTTATTGCTTGTTTTTCGCAGCCAAAGACTTCAAATCCTGCAGATTCATAGAGTTTTTTGGCAGATTTGTTTGATTTCAATACACTTAGAGTAATTTGTTCAAGGCCTTCTAGCTTTTTCGCATGCTCAATTACTGCATAAAGGACTGCTTTTCCAATGCCTTTCCCTCGGTAAGCAGGAGATGTGTATACTGCTAGAAGTGCAGCTTTATGGTTAAATTTAATCATTTCTTGACGGAGAATACTTGCAGCACTAATAAGAGTGGCTTCATAAAATGCACCTACGGTAAAGGACTTTTCGGTTGGGACTAACCTTTGTTTGTACTGATGTAACAGCTCTTTCATGCTGTTTTGCATGGTTTCTTCATACGTTGAACCAAATGCATCAGGATCCTGAAGTAATGCCTCCAGCCTTAACTCCAAATACCTATCTGCGTCATCTCTGTCTAAGACTCTAATATTATCGTAAGCCATTTTGCACTTTCTCCTAAGTATTTCTTAAATAATGAACAATGTTAGTTCATAGTTACCTTTTTTTGCTGTATTTCTTATGCTAATATTAATTATTGTATCAGATAATATTAATGATTTCTGCTGTTCTTTAGCACATGCTCCTTCCAAAGGAGAGTGCCTATTATCTTATGAATTATTTCCATGTAAAGGAAATAAAAAAAGTGTGGAAAAATGAATCGTAAATTGGTAACGTTATGATGAGAAATGTCAAAATGCAAAAATGGTCGAGGCATCCAGTGAACGAAGAGATATAGAGGCATTCAATTGACGAAAACTACACACTAAATTATGGAGAAACCGATATTATAGTAAGAAGCAGCAGCTAAATGTGACTTAAAATGAAAAGCCTTGCAAACGGTTAAATATGAAATTTTATCATTGGTAGCAATCATGTATTTATATAAGATTATTGTGAATCAGTTTCGTCAGAATAATTCTTGCGTCTCTAGGTTGCAATGCATGAAGAATAATGTTGCTTGGCCATTACTAATTTGATTAGGGGGAAAACAAAATATGTATTTAGGCGCTATAGAAGCTGGAGGAACGAAATTTGTCTGCGCAGTGGCAAATGCTGCTGGCGAAATCATTAAAGAAACGAAATTCCCTACTGAAACACCGGAAAAAACGATGAGTCAGATCGAATTATTTTTCAATGAATTTTCACTTTCATCATTAGGAGTGGGCGCTTTCGGTCCAATCTCTGTCGCGGAGGATCAAGAAAATTACGGTTATATTACGAATACTCCAAAAAAAGCATGGGTCAATTACCCATTTATTCCTGAGCTAAAAAAACGCCTGGGTACTCCTGTATATTTTACGACTGATGTTAATGCAGCCGCGTTAGGGGAACTGAAAAAGGGAGCAGCAAAAGGTCTCGGCAGCTGCATGTATATTACAGTTGGCACAGGAATTGGCGCTGGAGCCGTGATTGGCGGAAAGCTGGTTCAAGGCCATACGCATCCTGAAATGGGGCATGTGTTAGTACGTCGTCATCCTCAAGACACTTTTAAAGGCACCTGTCCTTCTCATAACGATTGCTTGGAAGGATTGGCTGCAGGTCCTGCCATTGAACAAAGGTGGGGCAAACCGGGGAAAGATTTAGCAGATCAACCATTAGTTTGGGAGATAGAAGCCGATTATCTTGCTCAAGGTTTGATGCAGTACATTCTGATTTTATCTCCTGAAAAAATTATTATGGGCGGCGGCGTGATGAAGCAATCTCATCTGTTTCCGTTGATTTTTGAAAAGCTGAAAGGCTACGTGAATAACTATATTGACCTTCCGGAACTTGAGTCATACATTGTCTCTCCAGGCCTAGGAGATCATGCAGGAATTTACGGCGCTATTGAACTTGCTAAAGAGGCTAACGAAGCATCCTTGGTAAAATAAGAAAGCAGCTTAGCTGCTTTCTTTTTCGTACCTTATGTTGCCCACGTGATACAAGGCTATACACGAGTATCAATTCCATTTTACTCTGTGTATATTATCTTAATAAAAGAACCAAATTAAACATGTATCACAATTCATTATATGAGGTGATCATAATGGGTTTTTTTAATATAGGTAAGGGCAAGTCAAACGGGAAAGACAAGCAAGCATTGACTGGAGCACTTAAAGACGCTTCTGCCGCTTTGAAAGGCGATCCTCTTCAAGAAGCAATTAATAAGAAACAAAACAAATAAGCATGTGACAACTTGCAGAAATCTTCTGCAAGTTGTTTTTGTAGAAAAACATTCCATTGACAGCTTCCTTTACTTCTGGTAGCCTCACATAGGTGGTTGTTTTACAACTAATAAAATCCTCACTCGGACTTGGTGAGGTAGAGGTTGCATGGATGATTAGTCGTATGCTTCGAGACTTGTGAGGTTGATGAAAGCATATAAAAGGCATCCGTGCCGAAGCATGAAGATTTCACAGGTTTTTGTGCTGGGTCTGTACCTGAAAAAGGGCAGGACTGCCGCGGTTACGGTGCGGAGAGCTATCCGGAGGTCAGGAGTGTATGTGCAGCATGGACTTTTGTTTGTTCATGCTTTTTATAATGCGTTAAAGGCTTTACGTACCGTATACGTTCAGGAAAAATTGGAGGTATACGATGCAAAACAATAAATGGGGTTTTTGGTTATTAACAGCAATAGTTGTTGGCAACATGGTAGGCTCTGGAGTCTTCATGCTGCCGAGCACTCTAGCTAATACAGCCAGTCCGTTAGGGGCATTATACGCTTGGCTTGTGACTGGCTTTGGTGTCCTTATGATTGCCCTTGTGTTTGGTCAATTATCGATTCGAAGGCCGGATTTAGCGGGCGGTCCGCAAAACTATGCCAGAGCTATTTTTTCTGATCCGAAAAAAGGAAAACTGGCAAGCTTTACAATGGTTTGGGGCTACTGGGTAGCCAACTGGATCAGCAATGTTGCCGTTGTGACAAGTTTGGCGGGATATATTACGACGTTTATCCCCATCTTGACTGACAAAAGGGTCTTATTTGAGACTGGCGACATGGAAATCCAATTAGGGCAGCTGCTTACCTTCCTGCTGTGTACCATATTATTATGGGGAACACATATAATACTTGTTACCAGCTTCAATGCAGCCGGCAAGATCAACTTTTTGACGACTTTTGCCAAAGTGGCTGGTTTCGCATTATTCATTATCGCAGGTCTGTTCGTATTCCAGACTGAAAATTTTAATGGATTTTACTATCCGGTCGAAGGTGAGAGCGGAACGGTTTTAGGCTTGGGGGCGCAGGTACACAATGCAGCCATATCAACTTTATGGGCATTTGTAGGCATTGAATCTGCGGTTATTTTATCCGGGAGAGCTTCTTCTCAGCGTGATGTAAAGCGTGCTACTGTTACCGGACTTATTATTGCTCTTTGCATTTATCTTATCATCACACTTATTACAATGGGGGCTTTGCCGGTCGAGGTCCTTCGGGCTTCTGATAAGCCGTTCGTAGATGTGTTGGCAGTTCTGATCGGGAGCTTAGGGGGAGTCATAATGGGAATCTTGGCCATTATGTGTCTGGCGGGTTCCATGTTAGGATGGATCTTGCTCAGTTCCGAGTTGCCTTATCAATCTGCAAAAGCAGGGGACTTTCCAACTTTTTTTGCTAAAGTGAACCGAAAGGGGAGCCCTGCTAACTCCTTGCTGATCACGAATTTGATGTCGCAAATTTTTATTTTTTCAACGATTTCCGGCACGATCAGCCAGGCATTTGATTTTTTAACGACCTCGGCAACGCTTGCGTATTTAATACCTTACTTGGTTTCGGCCATCTACTTTCTAAAGATCGTGTTTAAAGGTGAAACCTATTCCGAGCTGGAAGGCTCCCGAATAAAAGATGGCGCTATTGCCTTATTGGCAATCGTTTATTCCTTATGGGTCATTGCGACAGGAACTGCAGATATGATTACCTTTGGACTTGGAGTCGGCTTATTTTTAGCCGGAGTCATCATTTATCCATTTGCGGTAAAAAAATTCGCAGCAAAATAATAATATAATTTTCACAAAAAACGCTGAGGTTTCAGCGTTTTTTGTTTTGCGAAAATCGGCAGAATCTATTTAAGTGCGCTTGCTTCCGTAAAGAAGGTCATCCAAATCAGGCTCATCAACCTCTATCCGAAAAACATCAATTCTTTCATTAACTAACGCTCTGACTACTACGGGAATGTAGTAATCGTATTGGATCGAAATGGAAAGCGCGTGATTTGTCCAGTAAAGAATTTCAGCAAATTGGGAAATCAGCGGGATCAAAGTTTGTTTTTCTTTATTTGTTACTTTGGATAGCTTAAATGAGGCTGTAATGGAATGCCCGTATGCTGCATATAGGTCTTCTTTGCTTCCCTCTTTTATCATCCTTCCATTTTGCATAAGCGAAATGGTTGTACAAAGATTGGCAAGTTCATCTAATTTTTCAAAGGCCATAATAATCGTTTTTCCTTGCAATTTCAGCTCCTCAATGAATTGGTGAATATAACGAACTGAAGTGTCGCCAAGACCCTGTGTCGGTTCATCAAAGAGAAGCACCTCCGGATCGTGTACGATGGATTGTACTAGTAGCAGCCTCTTTTGCATATCCCTCGTATATTTATCAACCTTCACGTATGCCGCATCGTAAAGATTGACAGCCCGCAATAGTTCTAAGCATTTATCTTCGCTGGCACGCTTCTTTTGCCGAGATGAAAAATTCAACAAATGATTCATTCCCGTTAAATGGTGATGAATTTCAGAATGTTCGTTATAGACTCCGAGCCTTTGCTGGACACTTTTATCCCCGGACGGCTTATTAAAAAGGAAAACCTCTCCTGAGCTTGGAGAAGAAGAGCCGGCAAGAAGATTCAATAATGTCGATTTTCCCGCTCCGCGGTTTCCGCAAATTCCATAAGTACCACCTTTGGATACTGAGAAAGTGACATCGCTTACTGCGGCTTTACTCTGATAAAATTTGGTAAGATACTGAGTCTTGATGATTGTCATTCGTACACCTCCTCTATTACATGTGTTGTACTTATCATAGCGAATAGGATTTACCCGTAGCTGAAGTTTGCTTTAAAGTTTCCTTAAATAAGATTTAGGTTCGTGACAAGGATACGTTCAATGGTATGATTGATACATGGAACATGATAGAAAGGAAAGAATACAATGGAAAATGCACGAATTCTAATCGTCGATGACGAAGAAGCTATCGTACAAATGGTAGAGCGTGTTTTAAAAAAAGAAGGGTTCGAGCAAGTCATTAGTGCTGTGAATGCTGTAGATGCTTTGGAAATTGTTAAAGCAAAGAAAGTGGATTTGATTCTGCTCGACGTGATGATGCCTGGGCAATCAGGTTTTGAGATTTGTCCGCAGATCCGCCAGCATACGAAGGCACCAATCTTTTTTTTAACAGCAAAGACATCAGATCTAGACAAGCTGTCTGGATTTGCGTATGGAGCGGATGATTACATAACAAAACCTTTTAATCCATTGGAACTGGTAGCAAGAATCAAAGCCCATTTGAAACGGACGTATATAACAATTCAAGAAGAACCGCGACAAGTTCCAGATGATGATTTATATTCATATGATCACTTTATATTAAAGCCAGATTCCGCCGAGCTCATCGTCGCTGGTGAATCAGTCGGCTGCTCTGCCCAGCTGTTACAGCTCCTGCAGTATTTTTGTGATCATCCGAATCGTGTCTTATCTAAGGATCAGCTTTATGAAAGAGTATGGGGATCGCCTTCCTATGGCGACAATAATACAGTGATGGTTCATATAAGGAAGCTAAGGGAGAAAATAGAGGTCAATGCCAGTGATCCGAAATATATCGTTACTGTCAGAGGGCTTGGATACAAATTTATTCCGAAAAGAAAGCAGAATTAATCCCTATGAAACTAAGAACAAAGCTAGTATTTTTAATTATTGGCCAAGTATTTTTAATGTTGGTGGTAGTCGGCTTCGTTTTGGCATTTGCAACAACGAGATTTGTATTGGACATAATTGAAAATGATACAAGAAGCGGCTTGACGCGAGCCACCCCTGAATCTTTTGAGATGTGGATTGAAAAAGATCAGGAGGAATCCTTTCATGTTACGCCCGTTTTAAAAGAAATTGTCGACAAGGAAGAAGGCTTTCTGGTTCTTTTAAATAAAAACCAGGAGATCGTTTATTCTTACGGGAAAAAAGGAAATCTTCCAAAAACGATTAGTAATGAAGATTTGAACACTATTTATCAAAAGGAAAAATTAAATGGCGCAAAAATATATTATTGGTCTGCTTCCATCTCCGATAATGAATATATCGTGCTTTACGGGAAAGAACCTAAAAGTGAGTTCATATTAAATTATATTAAAGAACATGAAAAATCCCGCACGTCCTTAGATTCATTTGATCCTTCCACCCTTGTGTATATAAAGGATTTAAAAGGCTCTGTCTATCTTTTTGATCAAAATGGCAAGTATATTGATGATATTAATGGAAGCGCGAATTTGAAAAAAGGGATACGAGAAATTGATTTGCTTTCCTATACTTCTAAGCCTTGGAATTATAAGAATGAAATATCTTATGAAACGTTGGATAATGGCAGCGTGATGGTTACTGCCGTTCCCAACCTGTCCTATTTTCCCGATGATGATTTTAATCGGATCCTTTCGTTTTCTGCATTAAAGAATTTTCTTATTATTATCTGTTTCTTATTTTTCGTCATAGTTTTGTTCGCTTTATGGTATTCCTTCCGTTTTGGAGCGCCCATTTTTCATACGATTCGCTGGGTATACAATTTAGCTAAAGGAAACTTTTACGAGCCCCTGAATCGGAAAGGGAGGCCGGTGAGCAAAAAGAAGAACGGAAAAGTGAAGCAGCCATACCGGCTTTTCAACGAGGTTATCGTGTCGCTTGAAAAGCTGACAGCAACGCTTGAAACCAATGAAAAAAACCGGAATAAAATACAAACTACTCGAGAGGAATGGATCGCCGGTCTGTCCCATGATTTAAAGACGCCGCTCAGCACAATTTATGGAAATGCGATGATGCTAGAATCCGACCAATACGAATGGTCGAAGGACGAGGTCCGGGAAATGGGCCAAGTCATGCGGGAAAAATCGGAATATATGTCCGAATTAATCGAGGATTTAAATTTAACCTATAGATTAAAAAATGATGCGATTCCAGTTGATCGAGAGAAAACCGATCTCGTCTTTTTTTTAAAAGAATTAATTGAGCATTACGAGAGGACGCCTTTCCTGGATGAGTTTTATTTGCATTTCCATCACAACAAAGAAAAAGTCGTTTTCTCGATAGATCAGGCTTGGTTTAAGCGGATTATAGATAACCTGGTTGCCAATGGGGTAAAACATAATGATCTGGGAACACGCATTTCGGTGATTCTCCACGAAGATATGGATGACATTACGTTAATTATTAAAGATAACGGAAAAGGAATGTCGCAGGAGCATGTCGCTAATTTGTTCAATCGTTATTATAAGGGGACAAATACGAAGGACCCGTCAGTTGGTTCTGGACTTGGGCTTGCTATTACAAAAGAGCTCGTCCATATCCATAATGGAACGATTAATGTGGAAAGCAAGGAAGGAGCAGGAACCTCCATCATTATGCAGTTCAATAAGAATAAGTGATTGAATATTGAATAAGCTTTGAATGGGAAACCTCTCAATTATCCCGGGCTGTAAGACCCCCGCCTCAGGTGATTTTGAAAATCTAAGGAAGCAGGTGGGGGATGTAATGTACAAAGGTGAATTACGCAGTGCGTTCAGTTGCAACCGCCTTCACTGGCATATTCTATATGTTGTAACTCCAGCTGATTGAAGAAAAGATGAACTAGAGGTGAAAATATGGATGCGACTTTGACATTTGATGCGAGAGCTCTTCTTGGAGAAGGGCCAGTATGGGATCCGGATTCTTCCAAACTGTATTGGACGGATATATTGAGAGGGGAGCTTCACGTCTTTGATCCGGAAACAAATGAAGATGTAATACACCGCTTTAATTCCTTTGTCACAGCAATCTCAAGATATCAAAAAGACAAGCTTGTACTCGTAATGAAAGATGGGTTCTACTTATTTGATTTAGTGCAGAAGCAGTTGACGCTTTTAAAAAAGCCGGAACAGATGGAACATTCACTGCGGTTTAATGATGGGAAATGCGATCCTGCAGGACGTTTGTGGGCCGGTACGATGAGTATGGAAGGGAAAAAAGAAAAAGGTGCCTTCTATCGTTTGGAAAAAGACTTACAGCTCACGACTATAATTGAGCCGGTAAGTATCTCAAACGGATTAGACTGGGACCGGGAAAAACATGTATTTTATTATATAGATACTCCCACAATGGAAATCAAGCAGTTTCAATATGATCCTGAAACAGGTAACCTTTCGAATCAAGAAGTTGTATATCGTTTCGAGGAGGATGCCGGATACCCTGACGGAATGACGATCGATCAAGAAGGGAATCTCTGGGTCGCTCTTTTTGGCGGCGGGAAAGCAGTGAAGATCGACCCCGGCAAAAAAGAATGGATCGATACCATTTATCTTCCGGTTCCACATGTCACATGCTGCGCTTTCGGAGGAACGAATATGAAAACCTTATTCATTACGACGGCTTCCATTCCTTTATCTGAGAAAGAAAGAGGGGATAATCCGCATGCGGGAAGCCTATTTTCTGTTGAGCTTCAAGTGGGTGGCTTCACGCCAGAATCGTTTAAATGTAACGCTCAAATTTAGAAATGGGTGTATAAAATCAAATGATGGTCGGATAAACCGACTCGATTCTTTTTTATATCAATATAATTCTGTGAATACAAAGATAAAATTCAAAAGAACAAAATAGAACTACTCTATAAACGTTATAATAGACCTATTTGCACTAGTTATTATCCAAGTTCATGCAACTATTATTTATATAGAGTAAAAGTATATATGGCTAATCATTTATCCTTGAGACGGGATAATAACAATATTAAATTTTTATGAAGGAGTGCAGGAATGAAACTTTACACTCGAACGGGAGACCAAGGACAAACGAGTCTTATTGGCGGAAGAGTCTCGAAGGATGACATCAGAGTCGAAAGCTATGGAACGATAGACGAGCTAAATAGTTTTATCGGGCTGGCAGCGGCTGAGCTAGAGAATAAAATCACGAGCGAGATTAAGGAAGAACTCTTTAAAATCCAGCTTGAGCTGTTTGATTGCGGAGGAGAGTTAGCCAACGTTTCAAAAACAAAAGAAGGAATGCTGAAGGAAGAATACGTGGAATTCCTGGAACAGCGTATTGATGAGTATACAAAAGAGGCACCTCCGCTGGAACGGTTTATTTTGCCCGGAGGCTCAAAAGCTTCCGCCTATGTTCACGCTGCCAGAACGATTGCAAGAAGAGCGGAAAGGCAAATCGTCAGGCTGATGAATAGCGAAGAAATTCCTAGTGTTACCTTAAAATATATCAACAGGCTTTCCGACTACTTGTTTGCCGTCGCACGAGTTATCAATTTCAGATTACATGTAAAAGATGTGGAGTATGAAAGAGGTGCGATTGTGTTTCGAGACCGTGATGAGAAAGAGGAATAGGTCTATCGATTTGGAAAAAGGAAAACCGGCACTGTATACATTGATATGGAACGAATCGGATCTAGTATTCGAGAATTTGCCGTTACAAAAAGGTGGCAGCAGTTTATTTAATGCAGCCACCTTCATCTATTTATTGACTCCAGCTCATGGATGTTATTCCATAGCATTTGAGTCATATGGCTGAAGGATTTAATCGTATTTATTTCGCGTTTGTCTTCAAGCGTGATCAAGGAGGTTTTTACCGTGACTTTTTCGTCGAATAAACGAATGGCAACAAGCTTATTTTCTTGAAGTTCTTGTTTTACAAAGCTGCTTGTCATCACTCCTAGTCCCATTTGGTTCAAAATCCCCTGCTTGATCGCTTTTTCACTCTCCACTAGAATCGTATGCTTCGGAAGAAACGGAAGCCTGTTAATATATCTGTTTAGCATGTCTTGAAAGTAGCCGCTTATTCGATGTTCAAGAAAAGGCAGCTCGGATAAAAGGTGATTTAATCCATATTTATCATAAAGAGTCATGCTGACAACTAGAAGCATTTCCTCTTCCTCAAGAAGCAAGTTTCTTAGCCCCTTTTCGCTCACCTCACCGGCAATCACTCCGATATCATACTCGCTGTTTAATAAGCCCTTTATCACGTCATTAGTCGATCTTGTGAGCAGCTGGATCTCAGCCTTGGGAAAATTTTTTAAGTATTCTGTTGTAATTGGCAGTAAGTAATTCGAACAGTAAACTTCCGCTGCTGCTATCACTAGCTTGGAGTTCGGCTGGGACAAATTGAGGAATTCGGTTTCTATCTTTTCCACGTGGGAAAAGATCTGGTCGCTATGCGTTTTTAATAGTTTTCCTGCTGGAGTCAGAATTAACTTTTTTCCAATACGAAAAAATAGCTGTTGGTTTAATTCTTGTTCCAGGACTTGGATTTGTGAGCTAACTGTTGGCTGAGTAAAATTTAAAGCTTGAGCCGTTTTGGTAAAATTTAAATTTTCCGCAGCAACTTGAAATGTTTTCAATTGACGTAATTCCATTGAACTCTCTCCATCCCTATTGATTAATCAACTAATGATATAGAGGTATACTGGTTAATGCAAAACTGCTGTTAGGAAATATAACATAGAATATCCCTATTATCATCATTAATTCCTTCAATTTTCTAAAAAGTTTGATAAATGATAGATTGATAATAATTAACGAAAGGGAGGGATACGATGAGTACACTCGATGTCGTGTTAATAATATTCTACTTTTTAGTTATTGTAGGAGTGGGCGTTATAGGGACAAGAAAAATTAAAACATCGGAAACCTATGCCGTCGCTGAACGAAATTTAGGATTTTTTATGTATCTTTCTTGTTTATCGGCAGTCATTCTGGGAGGAGCCTCTACGATCGGAACAGCCAAGCTCGGTTATACTTTAGGCATTTCTGACGCGTGGCTGGTGATTATGATTGGACTGGGTACCCTGTGTCTTGCTTACTTTCTATCAAACAAGCTTTTTGGCATGAAGGTGCTGACGATCAGTGAAATGCTTTTTCGCAGATACAATGGAGAAACGAGGGTTCTCAGCGCAATTGTGGCTTGTATTTATACAGCGATGCTTGTGATCACTCAAGTTATTGGGATGGGAACGATATTAAATGTTTTTCTTGGCTGGGGAATGGTTCCCTCTATTCTATTAAGCGGCGGAATTGTTCTCGTATATACGATGTTAGGAGGCATGTGGTCGATTACAATGACCGATGTTATACAGTTTTGTATTATGACTGTCGGAATCTTTTTTATTATGCTGCCATTCAGCTTATCTCAAGCAGGAGGCTGGGATGGCCTGACTGAAGCAATCCCTGAGGCTTATATGGATTGGACGAACATTGGCTGGCCGACAATTTTTCAGTACTTCCTTCTTTATACTCTAGGGATGCTTGTTGGACAGGATTTATGGCAAAGAACATTTACTGCGAGAAATTTGCGGATTTCAAAAGCGGGCGGAATTGGTGCCGGTATCTACAGTATTTTTTACGCAGTAGCCGTGGCTATAATCGGAATGTGTGCCTACGTGGCATTTCCTAATCTTGACGATTCACAAAGCGTATTTGCCCACATGGCGCTAAACGTTCTCCCACCTGGTTTTATGGGACTTGTTTTGACAGCAGTCCTATCTGCACTTATGTCGACTGCCTCTGGAACACTGCTTGCTTCATCAACGTTAATTGTCAACGATATTCTAAAACCGCTTATTGGCGGACAAAAAATTCTGTTTCTTTCTCGTCTGATTACGTTGATTGTCGGGATATTGATAATTATTTGCTCAATTTGGATACAAGATGTGCTGATCGCATTGGATATCGCGTATGCCATTTTATCAGGAGCTATGTTCTTTCCGATTATCCTTGGCTTCTTCTGGAAGCGAGCATCAGCAAAAGCAGCCTTTATCTCAATGTTGGTTAGTACGGTTGTCATAATTGGGGGACTTTTTTTCAAAGGAACGACATCTACTGATCCGATTTTATACGGGCTTGCCGCCAGCTTGATCAGATCATTGCTTTTTCTTATCTGTATCCGGATAAAAAAGGCAGAACACAATACTTTCAAGAGAAAGGACAAAACGAGAGTAAAGAAGCACTATAACGAATCAGAAAGGGAGAAAAAAATGCCATTTCCAACACAAGAATTTTTAGCAGAAAGTTTACTGACTGAATCATTTAAAGAACCGAATACACTTCACACCGTTTGGGGGGAGAAATGGGGAGCTTCTTCCTATGTCGGACAGATTAAAAAAGTCCTTTTGCACCGCCCGGGGAACGAACTTGCACTCTTGAAACAGATGACCTATGAAGAAAGTGTGGATGCACTTGTATTGCGGGATGAAAACAATCAAATCGTCAGCTATCTAAATGGAAAAGAGCCGATCAATACAGATCTGTTGCAAGCCCAGCATGATCAGCTGAGAAAAACGCTGGAAGCTTGCGGAGCAGAGGTGGTAGATTTGGATTTTACGTCTCCTTTACATACGAAATCGATTTATACAAGAGATATCGGCCTAGTCGTACCTGGAGGGGTTATTTTGACCAGATTTGCTCTCCGAATGAGACAAGGAGAGGAAAAAGCAGCTTACCAAACCTTTGCGAAACTCGGAATGCCTGTTCTCGCAACAATTCAAGGCGATGGATTCGTCGAAGGCGGCAGTTTTGCCATGCTGGATTCAAAAACTGCGATTATCGGCCGGTCCATCAGAATCAACCAATCGGGCATAGATCAATTAAGGCAGATTCTTTCATGGCAGGGAATTGATCTAATCGTCATTGATGTTCCCGCTGACCGGATCCATTTGGACGAAATGTATGTACTCATTGATGAAAATACCGCACTTGTCGAGCCTGCACGCCTGCCTCACTGGTTTCTCGAGGAGCTTCGTGCAAGGGGCATTAAGCTGATCTACACAGATCCGGATGACCCGGAACGTACGACAAATTGCCTGGCAGTTTCTCCGGGAAAGGTTCTAATGACTGCAGATGCGCCGCGAACTGCGGATATTTTATCGGAAAATGGCATCGAAGTGCTGCCTGTCGATATATCGGAAATCCGGAAAATGGGCGGCGGAATTCACTGTTCCACGCTTCCTTTAATTAGAGAAGATGAATCATGAAAATGGGAAAAATGAAAAGAAGAAACTCCTGTTGTCTTATACAGTGTACGATAATTAAAGAGATCTGCTGCTAAAGGAGCATAGTAGAGGATTACAAATTGATCTTAAAGATTTGGAAGTATTCATTAAAAACGATATATCCATTTTAAAGTGGTAAGAGAATCTGTTTCTCAAGGATGTTCGGCTCACCCTCTACCACTCTGAAGATATAGGGGGTGAGCTTCATATCATTTTGTTATTTTTTTTGCAGGTGAATCCTTTTTTAGATTAAAATCATATTTATTCGCATTTTTATATCGAGGATCTAAATATTTGGATGGTGCATCACTTTTTGAAGCGATTTTGAAATCCGGAAATGAAGTATATTCTTCATCTTTCCATATCCAAATACCAGTTTTGCCTTTTTCCTTATGAAATACATTCTTTAATAGTTTATTGTCTTGATTGGTAGTAAAATAGTTGGCGATAAATAAACGAGACGGTCCAGCGGTTAAAATATTTTTTTCTATCACATTGTTTTTTGTATCATGCTGTATTAAAAGCTGTCCTCCATCTAGCTCTTTCGTGTCGTTTCGATAAATAATATTTTGAGAGATCGTAGAATTTATCGTACCTCCCCGATTTTCATCATACCCGCCAATCGATATCCCGGTGTAAAAGTTGTTATAAATAGTATTGTTTATAATGTTAATATGATCAGCATATTTTTTAGCATGCTCAGAGGTTGCTTCAATTCCGATATCGTTATTATAAATGGTATTCTTTTCGATGGTTATATTTTTTCCGCCATCAACGTAAATTCCGCCTGCCGTATAATCTTCTCCATAAGCAGGGTTACCATAAGAGGAAATTTCATAAACTTTATTATTTTTTACTGCACCATTTCGTACATAGTCGGTCTTTTTATTATTAGAAGTACCTTCAAAGCCGATTAGATCAATTCCGATATTGTTACTTCGGCGAACTAGATTATTTTCCACTTTGAATCCGTTAATATCTCCATTAAGAACAAGAGCCTCACTCGAACCGAGTATTAAATCTTCCACTGTATTGTTCAAAATGTTTAGGTCTTTCATTGGGCCAGTTCCATATATAGCGATTCCGTGGCCATTCCCATCATCTGCATGTGTCTCTATCCTCTGCACATGATTATTTTCTAATGTAATATGGCTGCTAGAGCCTGTTACGTAAATTCCTATAACTGTTTCATCTGCTAAATCAGTTATTAAATCCTGTATAGTCAATCCCTTGATTGTAAGATAATTTTTATTGTTAATATTGACTAAGGATGTTGTTCCTCCAACATTCTTTACACTCTTTCCGCTAAGAACAACCTTTTCATTTTTGTAGGCTTGAAAAACAATTGGTTTTGATTTTGTGCCATTATGTTTGACGACAATCTTTTCATGATAGGTTCCTTTGCGTATAAAAACGGCGGTACCAGCTTTAGCTTCTGAAGCAGCTTTTTTTAGTGTGCGGAATGGCTTCGATTTTGTGCCGTTATTTTGATCATTTCCGTTTATAGCTACGTATATATCCCTATCCTGTTTTGCGTTAGATTGGTTAAAAACAAAAACAATTATGATAGCAGCTGCAGCCAAGAGGATAACAACTATTTTTTTCATTATCATAGTTCCTTTGAAAAATATTTTTGAAGTTGAATTTTGGATGCCGTGTTGTTTATTTTATTATAGCCTAGAATAAATACTAATCTATATAATATTCAGTTTCATTTTATATTTTAAGAACGGTATCTTATCACTATCTAGGGAATAAATGTACCGTAATCTAACGGAATAAAGAAAGAAGTTAATGAAAGAAAGCGGATAGTAATATGGTATGATGTCAGTTTATGTTTTCTCATGAAAATCACTTTTGGCTTTCTTTTCTTTGATAAGTTCACACCTTCCTCTTTGGGTTCTCGAGGAACGTCGAGCAAGAGGCCTAAAGCTAATTTACATAGGTCCGAATAACTTGGAATGTACGACATATTGCCTTACTGTTTTGCCGAGAAAAGTCATCATGGCTGCAGATACTCCGAGAACCGCAAGATCACTGGGATCGAAGTGTTACCCGTTGATATATCAAAAATTAGAAAAATGGGCGGGGGAATTCACTGTTCCAGATTGCCTTTAATAAGAGAAGAATACTAAAAGGATGGCTTGGCTTTTCATCAAACAAAGCCGGGTTATTCATGTGAAATAATCTAATATTTTTTGGTTCGGAAGTCACGGTTTTGGCTAGTATTGTTACATTACCTTACTTATTAGGTGAATAATTCATTTTTGTAAGTAAAATGGTGCAGTATAGTTTGTTCATCAATTTCCGAAGGGAGAGGTTTTTTGGAACAGTTTCTTGAATGGCTTGTCGGAATCGTGTGGAGTTCTCCGCTAGTGTGGCTTTGTGCAGTTATTGGATTGCTGTTAACCGGGTTAACTGGTTTTGTACAATTGAGATATTTAAAAGATATGATCATTCAAACGTTTACTGGAAAAAGCTCTAAGGAAGGCGTATCGTCTTTCCAGGCGATATCAATAGCTCTATCCGGACGTGTTGGTACCGGAAATATTGCTGGAGTCGCCGCAGCAATCTATGCAGGAGGTCCTGGAGCTGTTTTTTGGATGTGGTTTATCGGCTTTGTTGGAGCGGCAAGTTCGTTTGCTGAATCGACGTTAGGTCAGATATATAAAAAGCAAGAGTCCGGTCAATATCGCGGAGGACCTGCTTATTACATTGATAAAGCCCTTGGATTAAGATGGTATGCAGTCATTTTTGCGATTGCTGCTATGATTGCGACCGCACTGTTTGCTCCAGGGATCCAGGCAAACTCTATTTCTTCCGGCTTGAAGGAGGCTTTTGGTGTTCCTAATGTTGTATCAGGGATAGTGATGACTGCTATATTAGCATTAATCATTATTGGCGGGGTGAAAAGCATAGCTTCTGTTGCACAGTTTGTCGTCCCTTTCATGGCGGTTGGCTATATTTTAGTTTCGTTAATCGTTATCGGCTTAAATATTGAACAAGTGCCCGCCGTTTTGGAATTGATTTTTTCCAGTGCATTTGGGGCAAATGCTATGTTTGGAGGAATTGTCGGTACCGCTATTTCCTTTGGTATACAGCGCGGGGTATATTCGAACGAAGCAGGACAGGGAACCGGACCGCATGCTGCTGCTGCAGCAGAAGTTTCCCATCCGGTGAAGCAAGGGCTGGTCCAGGCATTTTCGATCTATATTGATACCTTATTTGTTTGTTCTGCAACAGCATTAATGATTTTATTTACTAACAGTTTTAATACGGTAGATGCTGGAGGAAATCCGATTGCAAGCAATGTTTTAGGAGCGGACGGGGCATTAATTGAAGGAACAGCCCAATATACCCAGGAGGCTGTCGAAAGCGTGATTCCGGGGTTTGGTTCGGGATTTGTTGCCATTGCCCTATGTTTTTTCGCGTTCACGACGATCATGGCTCAATATTACATTGCAGAAACAAATATGGTCTATATATTAAAAGGAAAATTCAATAAGATCTTTGCCTTAATTTTAAAGTTAGCCTTAATAGCCACCACTCTGATTGGTGCTTTGTGGGAAACAGGAGTAACCTGGCTTTTAGCAGATCTGGGCGTCGGCATGATGGCCTGGCTTAATCTTATAGCACTCCTGTTTCTCATCAAACCGGTGCTGCGTGCTTTAAAAGATTACAGAGAACAAAAGCTGCAAGGATTGGATCCGATTTTCACACCGAGTAAGCTGGGAATCAAAAATGCGGATTATTGGGAAAAGGAGTATGTGAAGAAGAGAAAAAGGATTTCATAATAAGTACAAGACAAGATAAGGTGAAGAAGGGCTCTATAGCAGCTCTTCTTTTTATGTTTAGCTAAGTTTGGAACTGCTCTACAAGCGTGGAAAGCACACGAAGGAGACGAATGATTTCTCAAGCGGGCAGAAAAAAAGAGAAAGTGGTCACAATAAATTCGGAAGTGGTCGCAATAAAATGTAAAGCGGTCGCAATCATTCCCGAAGCGGGCACATGAGCCCCGGGATGAACGGATATATCGTTATCTCCTTGCCGCTGAATACAGAAAAAACTGAGCTGTCTGCCACCAACTGGCGGTATTGTTTTGGCTAAGAGTCTGTCCTCCTATACGACCCTGGTCTTATCTTAAAATCCTTCTCTGTCTCGTTTTATAGGCTTTTAATTTTGACTATAGTTAAGTCAAGGAACGAGAAAGGAGGGACACACGTGAAAATTAGCGGCAAATCCATAATCGGCATCGTCTTGATTTTGTTTGGACTTTCTCTCTTCTTTGGAGGCGGAAGTTTTGGAGGGCTGATTGCAATCGCTGTTTCTGCAGGACTGCTGTACTACGGGGCAAAACGCTGGAGCAGAGGACATAAAATTTCCGGGATCATCCTGATTCTGTTTGGAATTTGCTTTGTAACCGGATCACTCCCGTTTATTTTAGGATTGGCTTTGGCGGCCGGGCTGATTTATTTCGGTTGGAAAATGATCAAGGATGAATCAAAAGAAGCAGATCCGATCATCCATTCACATAAAGAAGACACCGTTTACCAATCAAACTTTGATTCAGAATGGGAAGATTTTTTGAAAAAAAATAAATAACAGGAGGAACGAAAACATGGTACTTAAACGAATGAGAGATATGTTCGTCGCTCAAATCAATGAAGGACTGGATAAGGTAGAAAACCCGAGGGTTATGCTGAATCAATATGTAAGGGACATGGAAAGCGATATTGCTAAAGCGAAGCATATCATTATCGAGCAACAAACGATTGAGCGGGGCTTTAAGAAGAAATTCGAGGAAGCAGAACAATTAGAGACTAAACGCAGAAATCAAGCGCAGCTCGCTTTTGATGCCGGCGAAGAAGAGCTTGCCCGTAAAGCCTTAGCTGAAATGAAATATTACGAAGAAAAAGCGAAGGAACATAAAGAAAGCTATGAACTGGCAAAGAATCAAGTGAAAGAACTGAAAAACCAGCTGGAGACACTTGAAGGGAAGCTTCAGGATCTTAAGGATAAAAAGCATGCATTAATTGCACGCGCGAATGCGGTGAAAGCAAAGGAACATTTAAATGCATCATTTAACAGGATTGATAGCGAAAGTGCATATCGGGAATTTATGCGAATGGAAAACAGAATAGAAGAAATGGAAATTAAGGTGAACAGCTTTGCTGACATTTCCGGTTCAAGCTCCTTCACGAATCTCGAATATGCTGGCGAAGTAGAGAAAGAGATTGAAAAAATGAAAGCGAAGAAAAAGGATAATGGCGAGCTTCTGGCAAGCAAGCAGTAATCGCAATGAATGGGGGGCTGGCTTTAGCCTCCTACCCCTGTCTTGAAATAATAGTTTCAATGCAAACGAACATTCCTTATAATAAGGATGACTCATAAAAAATGAGGGATACTATGAAAAAACTTGTCGGGAATCTGATGATATTATTCGGCATCTTACTATTGGTCTTTCTTGTCTTCCGGGACGGCTTTTTTTTCTTGATTAGTCCGGGAGAGAGTAATACTACTGCCTCTGCTGATGTTAGTGATATTGACGAGATTGAGGTTTCTTCAAGGAGTACGAACGTTGATATTGTCGGAGAAGAGCGTGATGACATTTACGCTGAATTGCATGGCGGCAAAAATATCAGCTTGGATGCGAGTGAAAGCGGAGGGAAGCTTTCTCTTAACGTAAAGCATAAGGGTTTGTCTTTCTTTTCGTTCTTTCAAGATCATAAGCTGGTCGTGCATGTCCCGGCCGAGTACAAAGAAAACCTGTCTGCCGATCTCACAAGCGGCAATTTGCGATTATCAGCAGATCATCAATTAAGCTTAGATCAGCTCTCTTTGGAAACGAGCAGCGGGAATATTAAAGTGGACGAAGTAGATGCAAAAGAATTGAATGTAAAAGGAACTTCAGGAAACATTGGATTATCAGATATCAACGCTTCAAATTCAACATTAAGGACTACATCTGGAAATATAGAAATTGAAAACCTGACCGGAAAAATTCATTCGAAACTGACTAGCGGAAATGTTACAGTCAGCTTAAATGAATTGACAAACGATCTCCAATTTCAATTAACCTCCGGGGAACTGAGCCTCTCTTTGCCTGAAGACGCGGATATCGCTCTCGAAGCAAATACCACCAGCGGAGACATCAGCCATTCTTTTGATTTTGACAAAATTGAGTCTGATGAAAATAAACTGAAGGCCTCAAAAGGAAAGGCAAACCATAACGTATCAATTTCGGTCACAAGCGGTGATGTAGAGATTGATGGGCAATAATTCACAGAAAGGAGCGGGGCCGCTTGCGTCTAACTAAGAAAAAGCTACTTGGGCTTCTTGTAATACTTTTCGGGATAAGTGTCTTTATGCAAAATAGTGGTCTGGGTGACGCAGTGTTCTGGCCGCTCTGTTTTTTAATTGCAGGATACTTTTTCCATAAATATTCCCACCGATTACTCGGATCAGTCATGTATGTCTTTGCTGGATTGCTCTTCGTAAAATCGTTATTCAGCATCACCTTTAATCTTTTCGGGTACCTTTTCGCTGCTTTTCTCATTTATGCAGGATATCGTTTAGTTACGAATCAGCCCGTTTTTGCTCAAAAGGAAAAAACAAAGGAACCATCAAAAAAAGTGGATCTGACGAAAAAGAAATCAGAACCGGTGAACCATACAATTCCGACAGCCAATCGCAACTTTTTTATCGGAGAAGTCAGGTTAATGAAAAATCCTTTTGATCTTACAGATCTAAATATTTCCGGTTTTATCGGCGATGTGAAGATTGACCTCTCGAAAGCCATCGTTCCTGAGGGTGAAAGCACGATTGTCATAAGCGGGATTATTGGCGATATTGATATTTATGTGCCGGCTGACTTGGAGGTGGCAATCACCTCATCGGCATTTGTGGGTGATATGGATATAATTGGAGACAGAAGCAGCGGATTAAGCAGCAAAATCCATGCGTCATCTTCTAACTACAACAACAGTTCAAGGAAAGTGAAAATATCTATTTCATTGTTTATCGGGGATGTGGACGTGAGATATTTATGACAAGAAAAATACTTTCCAATATCCAATGGAGATCGGTAAGGATGTATTTGGGTGCGAGTTTTTTTGTCATGAGCGCCATAACCGTACTTTTGTTTTTTTATTATCAGCTTGATCCAAGCCTGCTTTTGTCATCAAAATGGTTTGGTGTTCCGTTTTTCGCCATCCTGCTCATGATCTGTGTTTTCATTGGCTTTGGTTCTGGGTATATTTTCGGTAATGATTTGAAGAATCGCTTGGAAAAGTTAATTGAATCCATATTAAAATTTGAAAATGGGAATTTTGCCTATCGGCTCCCTGCGCTTGGCGATGACGAAATCGGAATGGTGGCAGACCAGTTAAACGAAATGGCTAAGAGAGTCGAGCTTCAAGTGGCATCACTTCAAAAGCTGTCTAACGAACGTGCTGAGTGGCAAATCCAAATGAAAAAATCTGTCGTGTCAGAAGAACGGCAAAAGCTTGCAAGAGACCTGCACGATGTCGTAAGCCAGCAGCTGTTCGCCATATCGATGATGACATCTGCAATACTCGAATCGACGACCGGCTTAAATGAGAAAGTGGCAAAGCGCATGAAATTAGTAGAAGGGATGGCTGCGAATGCTCAAAATGAAATGAGGGCGCTCCTCATGCATTTAAGGCCGGTGACTCTGGAGGGCAAAGGATTAAAAGAAGGACTTTTTGAGCTGTTGCAAGAATTCAAAGAAAAAGAGACTCTTGAGATTGACTGGGAGCTCGAAGACATCCAGTATCTATCAAAAGGAGTAGAAGACCAGCTGTTCCGGATTGTTCAAGAAGCACTATCAAATGTGTTTCGCCACTCGAAAGCCTCGAAGGTTACAGTTCGCCTTTTAGCAAGAAACAGCCAGGTTCAGCTAAAGGTCATTGATAATGGAATCGGATTTAAAATGGACGACATCAAAACTTCTTCTTACGGGTTGAATTCGATTCGTGAACGGGCAAGTGAAGTAGGAGGAGTCGCAGAAATCATTTCGTTTGAAACGAAAGGAACGCAAATTGATGTCAAGGTTCCTATCTATAAGGAGAGGAGTGAACATGTTGATACGGGTACTGTTGATTGATGATCATGAGATGGTTAGAATGGGGTTGGCAGCATTTTTAGAAGCGCAGTCTGACATTGAAGTAGTTGGCGAAGCATCAGATGGGGAGACTGGAGTGAAAATGGCTGTTGATCTAAAACCAGACGTCATCCTTATGGATCTGGTCATGGAGGGCATGGATGGAATAGAGGCGACAAAAAAGATTTGCAGCCAAATGGAAAACGCAAAAATCATCGTGTTAACGAGCTTTATTGACGATGATAAGGTTTATCCTGTCATTGAAGCCGGAGCTCTCAGTTACTTGTTAAAAACTTCAAAAGCAAAGGATATTGCCGAAGCGATCAGATCTGCAAGCATTGGAGAACCGAAGCTTGAGGCAAAGGTCGCGGGAAAAGTCCTGTCCAGATTGCGTCATTCCTCTTCAGAGCAGCCGCTCCATCATTCATTGACAGCCAGAGAGCTGGAAATACTTCGTCTCTTGGCTGAAGGCAAAACAAACAAAGATATTTCAGAGGACCTTTACATAACGATAAAAACAGTGAAAACTCACGTAACGAATATTTTATCTAAGCTTGAGGTGGCAGACCGAACCCAGGCAGCCATTTACGCTCACCGGAATAAGATTGTACAATAAATAAAGGCCTTCCAAACTATAGGAAAGCCTTCATTACTTTATCCTGCATTACGGCCATTAACCGTGCCAATATTTCCGTTCGTTTTCTTGAAATGGCAGTTCTTCTTCTATTTCTGCTGTCAATTCCTGTTCATCTGCCGCTATGTGAGTATTATTCATTGGGGCAGAAGGGGCTTGGGCTTCGTTTTTCATTTCTAACAGCTGTTTTAGCAATGCAGTTGTCATTTCTGATGACCGCTCTTGCACTTCAATCAATTTGGCAGTGCCGAGCAGGAGAAATCCTCCGATAATAAGAAGAATAGGAGTTATAGAATAGGACAAAAAAGACATCATAGACTCGATATAACCCACTCCACCCCCTATATACGGATCTGATAAGAGGGATTGGTTCATCGTCGCAAAGAATATTAGAATTCCTGCCACAATTAATAGAATTCCGACAACCTGCAGCGTTCTTTTCAAACAGACACACCCTTTCTACTGTATTTTACCATGGCTCCCAACCTCTTCAAAAGATCTTCTAGATAATTTTGAAGAACAACTATATTGATGAAAAAACGGTTGGGGAATACAGCACTTAAAAAGCAGGTCAGGTTCACAATGGATGTACCACCGAATTTTTTTAGATTTTCATAGAAAAATACGATAAAATTTTAATAAAGGATATTACTTGTTTTCATCGAAGTACTAGATTAATGGAGGGATACATAATGGAATACAGAATTGAAAAAGACACAATGGGAGAAATAAAAGTACCGGCAGACAAATATTGGGGGGCGCAAACTCAAAGAAGCAGGGAGAATTTTAAAATAGGCAATGAAAAAATGCCGCACGAAATTGTGAAGGCGTTTGCAATTCTCAAGAGAAGTACAGCAATTGCGAATGAAAGGCTTGGGAATTTGGAGAAGGAGAAATCAAAGGCAATCGTATCCGTCTGTGATGAGGTCTTGAAAGGTACGTACGATGATCAATTTCCATTGGTTGTTTGGCAAACTGGCAGCGGAACCCAAAGCAACATGAATATGAACGAGGTTGTTGCTAACCTGGCGACCGAATATCTGCAAGAAAAAGGCGTATCGGAAAGGATCCACCCAAATGATGACGTGAACCGCAGTCAAAGCTCAAACGACACCTTTCCTACGGCAATGCACGTTGCTGCTGTACTATCAGTCTACGAAAAGCTTATTCCGGCGATCGATCAGCTGAAAGGCACTCTTGATGAGAAGGCCCAAGCCTATGAAGATGTCGTGAAAATTGGCCGGACCCATCTGCAGGATGCTACGCCATTAACGTTAGGTCAGGAAATCAGCGGATGGGTATACATGCTGGAGCGTTCGAAAGAAATGATTCTGGAATCTACTGAAAAAATCCGCGAATTGGCTATTGGCGGAACCGCGGTAGGAACCGGGATAAATGCTCATCCGGAGTTTGGGAACATAGTAGCGGAGGAAATCAGTCAGTTGACGAAGCACAACTTCCGTTCTTCGCCGAATAAGTTTCATGCCCTAACGAGTCATGACGAATTAACCTATGTGCATGGGGCAATAAAAGCGTTGGCAGCTGATTTAATGAAAATTGCGAACGATGTAAGATGGCTTGCGAGCGGGCCGCGATGTGGAATTGGCGAACTGGTGATTCCTGAGAACGAACCGGGAAGCTCAATTATGCCGGGAAAAGTAAACCCGACTCAATGTGAAGCATTAACGATGATTGCTGTACAGGTCATGGGGAATGACGCAACAATTGGAATTGCTGCAAGCCAAGGGAATTTTGAATTAAATGTGTTCAAGCCCGTGATTGCTTATAACTTCCTGCAATCCGTCCAGCTGCTTGCTGAAGGAATTCACTCATTCCATGACAATTGTGCGGTTGGAATTGAACCGAATCAAGAAGTTATTCAACGGAATTTGGAAGAATCACTTATGCTGGTGACTGCATTGAATCCGCATATCGGGTATGAAAATGCGGCGAAAATCGCAAAGCTTGCCCATAAAGAAGGTTTGACATTGAAAGAGGCTTCTTTGAAATTAAATCTATTAACTGAGGAAGAGTTTGATCGGTTTGTGAAGCCGGAAGATATGGTGAATTCAAAGGCTTAACATACGGAAGAAACGGCTGTCATTCAGCCGTTTCCCCCCATTTTAGATGAAGTTGGAACCATTCTTTCTTTCATTTATCAGATGATCGAGCATTTCAGCTTCTCCTTTAATTTCGTCTACTGCTTTTAAATTGGCAATCATGCCTTTAATAATTGCAGTTCGCGGAGTTGGATGCCTAAGTTCATTTTCAAGCAGCTCCAAGCTTTCCATGATTTCTTGATGATGAGAGCGGTCGGGTAGACGTGAGGCTTTTTCTTTAATTTTTTTGATCATTGAATGTCCCGGTTTATGCTCCATATCCGGCCATTCAAATAAGCTGCTAGCAGTCAAGTTTGTCACAAGCGGCTTTTCATTTCTTCTAATCATCCCTTGGACAAGGTCATCGACCCTGTCGACAATCGTGGATGTCAGCCTGCTGATTTCTAATGGAAGTTTATATAAAATGATCAGCTCCAAATAGACGTGGGTAAGCCCCTCAATTAATAAGCAAATATCGGCCAGATAGGGGGCAATGCCTTCACCGTAAATGTGCTTTACATTTTGTGTATGCAGTTCAAGTGATGTCGCTTTGAACTGATTGGCGATCGTACGAATGTCCTTATTGTCAGGCATTGATTTTTCTTTCATTTGCATCGTAATAAAATCCTGGTGTTCAAGAATATTTTCATAATAAACCGCAAGCTGCTTCCGATAAACTTCTTTGGGGGGGAGATGGCTGGTTTTCAATTCGTCAATTCGGGTAAATACTTTGTGATAATAGTATTCGAGGATGCTTACCAATAATGCGTCTTTCGATTTGAAGTAAATGTAAAAAGCGCCTTTGGATATTCCGCATTCATCAGCGATTTCTTGAACAGAGGTCGTTTTATATCCTTTTTCTGCGAACAATTTAATTGCTTGATTAATGATGCTTATTTCTTTTTGCTTCATGAATGCCCATCCTCCATGTTGACGTTGGCTAAAGGAGTGACCAAGTGGTCAAACCGAAAATTTAACAAGATTGTAACTTGTAATTCATACTCTTGTTTTATATATTATATAGTAAGGTGACTGTATGGTCAAAATTAACTGAAAGGGTGCATCGCCATGAAAGAATTGGAACAGATCATTTCCCGTTTAAAAAGCCAGGGAATCAAAGCTGAAAAAGTCAGTTATCCAAAGCAAATGGTCGAAGAAAAACGCTGGATACAGCATTCGAAAAGACATGTGACAAAAGGCTATCGTGATTTAAACGGATATTCATTTACGTAAAAAAACAGACTGCGCAGATTACAGCCTGTTTTTTGGAACGATGATTGTATAGCACACTCCTGTTTCTTTATTTTCAATCTTGATTTTTGCATTATGAAGCTCCAATATACGTTTTACGATGCTAAGCCCTATTCCGAATTCGCCTTTCTTCCCTTTATTAAAAGGCTCAAATAGGCTGGTAAGCATCTTTTCTTCAATATGCGGTCCATCATTTTTGATCGTTAGAATGGCTTCATTTGCATTTCCTGTGCGAACCTGAATTTCTATGGTTTGTTCCGCATAGCGTATTTGGTTTTCCAAAATGTTTTCGACCAATTTATTCCACTGTTCTTCATCCCCTTCAATAGATACATCATCTAAAGAGGTCAGCCAATCTATATCGATTCTAGACCATTTTAACCGATCCACAACCGATTGGATCGTTTCGCTCAAATGAAATGTTTCCCGAACTTGCTTTTGTTTCGAAAGATAATCCAGTTTTGTCAGGTATAATAAATTTTTGATTTTCTTCTCCAATTTTTCAGCTTCCGCTTCAATGACATCCACTGTACTATCTAAATCACCCTGCGGAAAGATTCCGTCCTTTATTGCTTGAGTGTACCCGCGAATGACCATTACTGGTGTTTTTAAGTCGTGTGAAATATTTTGCATTAATGCTCTTTCTGTCTCATCCTTATGAATAAGCTTTTGCCTCATATCCTCGATGCTTTGGCCGAGATGTCCAATTTCATCCGTCCGATCGACGGTCACAGGATCGTGCCAGTCCTGTTTGCTGATTTGTTTGACGTGCTTTTCCAAAGTGACCAAGGGTCTTGATAAATAACGCGCCAGCCAAAGAGAAGGAATCCAGCTTAATATCAGTACAATAGCTAAACCGTAAAGCAGCCTTTTAAACAGTGTGAATGACAGTGTGTCCCGATACGAATCAAATGCATAGGAAAGCAGGTATCCCGGCTGGTCATTGACGATCACTTTTTTTACGACGAAGAAAACTCTTGTATTGCCTATATCTTCAGAATATCTTCTCGTCTTTGTGTGTTGGCTGTTGACCAATTCATAGACCTTTTTTATGAACGAGTCGGGAACAAATTGCTGTTTTCGGTACAGGGAGATATCCTCTGGAAGCAGGATGTGCTGCACCGATCGTTCCGTGCTCGGTGCAGAGGCATCTTTGGAAAAATCGCGTCTCTCCAGAGAACCGGGCACTCGAAACTCAGTTAAAATGTGCTGCTCATTTTCGATCGTCGTATAGATTTCATCCGTAAAAAAGTTTCGTAACGTCGTGAGCAGCAAAATCATCAACAAAATGGCAATAACAAATAAAATCGCTGCTATTGATAACCAAATTTGAAAGGCGAGAGGTTTGTTTTTCATCCTTTTGCCATCCTGTAGCCAAACCCGTAGATCGTCTCGACCTTAAGCTCAGGCATTTTTTTTCTTAATCGCCGAACGAGATCATCGACGACACGATCGGTGCCAAAATAGTTATCTCCCCAAATTTTCACCAAAATATCTTCCCTGGAAAATGCATGGCCTTTGTTTTTAATAAATAATAGCAAAAGGTCAAACTCCTTTGATGTCAAAGTGATCGATACACCATTTTTGTAGACTTCTCTCAGCTCTTCGTAAACCTCATACGGAGAAAGGAGAGGGGAAGCTTTTGGCCTGTCATTTTTATATACTAGTTCAAGTAGTTTTTTTACACGAATGATGAGTTCCCTGGGCAGGAATGGCTTTGAAATATAATCGCTGCTTCCCAGTTCAAGGCCGAGTACTCTATCAATATCGGCGTCTCTTGCCGATATAAAAATGACAGGAACGGCCGGGTCTTGTTTTTTAATTTCCTTGATTATCGTGTAGCCGTCAATATCAGGGAGCATGATATCAAGGATCCAAATATGAGGAGAGGGCGTTAACTTGTTGATTGCATCTGTTCCATTTAAAAAAGACGTAACGATCCAGCCCTCGCTTTGTAAGTATTTCGTTAACAGCTCATTTAAGCTTTGTTCATCTTCCACAAGGTTAACTGTGTAGGACAAAATGAGTCACATCCTTTCTTACGCCATTATAAACGGTTAATATGTATTCAAGAAGGTTTTTCACAATTTCACATATTTTTTTCATTTTTATCCCACAATGTTTGCGTATTATACACGTAAGGGAAGAAAGAGAATGAGGAAATGATTGGATGATAAGTTATTTCTTTGGTACATAGCAAGATGATTGGAAAGCTGTGCACCAGACCATGATAGAAATGAAAGAAGGAGTGATTTTTTCATGGATTACAGACGAGAAGACCAAAACCAAGAAAATAATAATCAACAGAACAATAACTCAAACGAGCAAAATCAATACAACTCGAAAGCCGATGAGCCGAATTCTTACAAACAGGAAGAAGAACGCCGTGTTGTTTGGAACAGTGACGATACACGAGATGATTCAGACAAAGTCGACGCTCCGGTCATATCGAAACAAAATTCTCAACCAAATCAAACAATTTACGAAGCGGGTGAAACAGCAGCTTCCGTTGAAGAATCGAGAGAAAAAAATAACAATAAGACAAAAAAACGAAGAGCAGCTTCTTGGCTGAGCCCCATCCTCGGAGGTGTCATTGGAGGCGGCTTGGTGCTTGGCGTGTTCCCTTATTTGCCAAATCAACAAGAGGAAAATACCCCGATAACGGAGAATGCAAGCTCTGGACAGGAGCAGTCTCCTAATTTTACAAAGACATCTGCTTCTAAAAACAACTCCGATTCAATTGCGGATATGGTGGAAGAGCTGTCACCATCTATTGTCGGTATCAGCAACATCCAAAACCAACAAAGCAGCTTCGGATTTGAAAACAATAGCAACAAAGGTGTAGAAAGTGGAACGGGAACTGGCATTGTCTTTAAAAAGGATGGCGATAAGGCTTATATTGTTACAAACAACCATGTCGTAGAAGGAGCTAACAAAGTCAAAGTCTCTCTTTTTGATGGCAGCGACACGGAAGCAAAATTAGTCGGAAGTGATGCGTTAACCGACTTAGCTGTTCTTGAAATAAGCTCAAAAGGAATTGATTCGGTAGCCAGCTTCGGAAATTCCTCCAAAGCGAGACCCGGCGATCAAGTCATTGCCATCGGAAATCCGCTTGGACACGACTTTTCCAGAACTGTAACTGAAGGTATTATTAGTGGAATCAACCGGTCGGTGGATGTTTCGACCTCGCAAGGAAGCTGGGAAATGAACGTGCTGCAAACCGATGCGGCGATTAATGCTGGAAACAGCGGAGGTCCCTTGATTAATAGCGATGGACAGGTCATTGGCATTAACAGTTTGAAAATCAGCGAAACCGGAGTAGAGTCGATAGGCTTCGCTATTCCAAGCAATGATCTGCAGCCAATTGTAGATGAACTCCTTGAAAAAGGAAACGTTGAACGGCCGTTTCTTGGAGTAAGTATGTTAGATATGGAGAGGGTTCCGCAAAACTATCAAGAAGGCACACTCGGCCTCTTTGGGGATCAGCTGAATAAAGGCGCGTATATAGATGATGTGCAGTCCGGGTCTGCGGCTCAAAAAGCAGGAATTAAGTCCGGCGACGTTATTGTAGGAATTAACGGCAAATCAGTCACAAACACTGGTGATTTAAAAAATATTTTATATAAAGAAACTAAAATTGGCGATAAGGTCACGATGGATGTTCTTCGTGAAGGCAAGAAACAAACATTCAGTGTTACGCTTAGTCAAAAAGAAGAGGAGTCTTAAAATAGAATATAATTGGTAAAAACGGCCTTTATAGGTCGTTTTTTACTATGTTATTATAATTTGCATGTTTGATTCCTGGTAAAAGACCTATAAAACTTCCGAATTCCATTGAAATCTACCATTCGGGACTGATAAGATTTAAGAGGGAAATATAGACTTTTTCGAAACTTTTACATATACAGGTGATTCCATGTTCTTTATACGATCCATTCTTCTACTTATCGTCCTACTATTTGCAGCAGGAATTCAAAAGCAGGCAGGTGCAGCTGAGAAAGAGCCTGTGTTAGAAAGTGAATCTGCTATTTTGATGGATGCGAAGTCAGGGGATATTATATTCCAAAAAAACAGCGGAAAAAAAATGTACCCCGCGAGTATAACTAAGATTGCAACGGCTATTTATGCTATTGAAAAAGCGAATCTTGAAGATAAAGTTACCGTGAGTGCCAATGCGGCAAATATGGATGGAACGAAGGTGTATCTTGAAGAAGGAGAACATATGAAATTGAAGCAATTGATTCAAGGCATGCTGATCAACTCAGGCAATGACGCTGCAATGGCCGTAGCGGAATATGTCAGCGGTAATCCTGATCAATTTTCAAAAGATATTAATGCTTACCTCCATGAGAGAATAGGCGTTTCTCAGACGAATTTTATGAATCCAAGCGGACTTTTTCATGAAGATCATTATACAACCTCAGAAGACATGGCGAAAATCACCGCGTATGCAATGAAAAATGACGGGTTCAGAGAAATTTTTCAAACAAAAAAACTCCCATGGAACGGAAAATCATGGGATACGACACTGGTTAATCACCACCGGATGCTTACAGGGGAAATTTCTTATGCGGGAATTACAGGCGGTAAAAATGGCTTTGTGAACGAATCTAAGCACACCCTTGTTACGACAGCCAAAAGAGACAATTTAGATCTCATCGCAGTCGTGTTGAAGGCTGATCAAAAAAACTTCATGTACAAGGATACGATGCAGCTCCTTGATTACGGCTTCAAAGGCTTTGAAACCAAAAAATATGTTCAAGGTGAATCCTTCTCGACAGAATCGGCAGACAGCGCCAAACTGCCAAGTGATTTAATGATCACGAAGAAAAAAAACGAAACCCTTTCCGAACGTGTAGATAGCTCTGGTAAGCTGAATATACTGGGAGAAGATGGCCGGATAATAAATTCGATGCAGCTGGCAATTGACAATAAACATGAACCGAAAGAAGAAGATCCGATTCAACAGACACAGCATGTGGATGGAGAAATCAATCGGTATTTGCCGCCCATTTTAATGGTTCTTTGCCTGCTGGGTTTATTGGCGACAGACAGATTTGTAAAAAAATTAAGAAACAGTTGAGCTTCTGACTTAGTCGGAGGCTCTTTTTCTTTCTAACAATATTTTCATAATTAGCTTATAATAAAAAGAATAGTCGAGAAGGGAGAATAGGTATGACACTAAATAATTTAAAAGAAACCTGGAATCTGGATGTGTTCTTTAAAGGAGGGAGCCATTCAGAAGAGTTTGCTTCCTATTTGAATATGATCAGAGAAGAATTGTCTGCTTTTCATGAACAGGTCAAGTCCTTTACCAGTCCTAAGCATACCGGTGATATAAATGAATTGTCAGCCATTCTCAGCTTATTCGAAAGTGTCGTGAAGAAGACAAGACAGGCTGGAGCATTTGTCAGCTGCTTACAGGCTCAAAATATGAAAGACTTAAAGGCAAATCAGAAACGATCAGAGATCACACAGTTAAGTGCAACATTTCATAACTCTTTGGTCTTATTCGATAAAAAGCTCTCGGAAATTGACAAAAGCCTTTGGAACGAACTGCTGCAGCAGGAAGAAATAAAAGAAATTTCATACATATTAAATGAAAGAAGAGAAAAGGTAAAAGATCGTCTTTCGGTCGAACAGGAGACGCTTATTCAAGGGATTGCAGTTGATGGTTATCATTCTTGGGGAGATCTGTACAATGCAATCGTTTCTAAAATTAAAATTCCGTATGAAGACGACGGAGAAACGAAAATGCTTTCGGTTGGCCAAGCCTCTAATCTAACTGCAAGGCCGGAACGCCATACGCGAAAGATAATTACAGAAAATTTAAATCGCGCATGGGAGCAGGATGCTGATATCCTTAGCCGAACACTGAATCACCTTGGCGGATTCAGGTTAAATGTTTATGGCGCACGACGCTGGAACAACGTCTTAAAGGAGCCTCTTGAAATCAATCGGATGAAAGAAGAAACATTGGATGTCATGTGGGAGGTCATCAGCGATAACAAACAGCCGTTTGTCGATTACTTAAATCGAAAAGCAGAACTTTTAGGGCTCGACAAGCTCGATTGGTGTGATCTGGAAGCCCCGATCGGAACCGATGCAGGGGAGTATTCGTATGATAGAGCGGCTAATTTTATTGTCGATCAGTTCAAGTCATTTGCTCCTAAGCTTTCATCTTTTAGTGAAAAAGCGTTTAAAGACCGATGGATTGAAGCGGAAGACCGGGATGGCAAACGCCCGGGCGGCTTCTGTACGAGCTTCCCCGAAAGCGAACAATCGAGAATTTTCATGACGTTTTCTGGCAGCGCCTCAAACGTTTCGACCCTTGCCCACGAACTTGGGCATGCCTATCATCAGGAGGCAATGCTCGATGTCCGCCCTTTAAATAGAGGGTATGCAATGAATGTGGCCGAGACTGCATCTACATTTGCGGAAATGATTGTCGCTGATGCGGCGTTAAAGCAAGCCGATTCGGACGAACAAAAATTGGTATTGCTTGAAGATAAGCTTCAGAGAAGTGTCGCATTTTATATGAATATCCATGCCCGGTTCCTGTTTGAAACAAGATTTTATGAAGAAAGAAAAAAAGGAATGGTTTCTGCGGAGAGATTAAATCAATTGATGGTTGAGGCGCAAAAAGAAGCCTATTGTGATGCGTTAGGCGACTATGCACCGTATTTCTGGGCCTCAAAGCTTCATTTTTATATCACATCTGTGCCTTTTTATAATTTTCCTTATACATTTGGATATTTATTTTCATTGGGTATTTATGCAAGAGCATTGAAGGAAGGAGCGAGATTTGAGGAAAAGTATATAGCGCTATTAAAGGATACCGCTTCAATGACAGTTGAAGATCTGGCGTCAAAGCATCTAAACGTTGATCTGACAAAACGTGAGTTTTGGGAGGATGCAATCGAGCTTTCTATAAAGGATGCTGAAGAATTTCTGCGTTTAACTTAAACCGCAGGATAAGACACGCATAACCTGCAAACATGTGGAGCATGCTAAAGGAAAAAAGTGTTCGTATGGGAGTTGAATAGCATGCGTCTGTCTTTGCAGATGATGATGATTGTTTGTGTGGCCATTACTTCGGGATGCGGGTTAGCCGGTTTTGAAAAAACAGAAGACCGTTCGTTAAATGTTGCGGATGCCGTTGATGTTGATCAATCGACGCTCCCATTTAAAAGCTTCAAGCTTGCGGTTTACTACGGACAAGGAAACCAGGATTCATTTCAAGCCATTTATCGCAATTCGCCAGAAGAAACAGCAGAAATTAAAGACGGCCTTAGTGGAGTCAATCATATCGGGGACGAAGCGTTAGTAGAAATGAAAATGATGCTTGACGAGCTGCAGCCGGAGAATAATCAATCAGAGGATTCGTTAGTTCATGACATCCTATCTTCCTTTAATTTAGAGGAAGATTACGAAAAGCTTGATTTGGAAATAACGATGAAGGACGGAAACCAATTAAATTATCATAAGAAGAGCCCTCACAAATCGTGAGGGCTCTTCTTTAAACTGCTTTTTTTACTTTTCCAGGAAGTAAGATTCAATATCGTCAAGCAGCAGATTCGCAGCTTTCACTCCGCCTGCAGTTGTCCAAACTGTATCATTAACTTTATGCGCATTTCCTGACTTAACAGCCTTTAAATTTTTCCAAAGCGGATCGTTCGTCCAATTATTCTCCCACTCACTCGCATCTTTTTCAGATTCAGCTGGTTTATAAGTGAAGTAAAATAGAACATCTCCGTCCATCTCCGGGATTGATTCCTTGCTTTCAGTCATATATGCAAACTTGTCGTCTTGAGATTCAAATATTTTGTCCTGATTTGCAGGATATTTAAATCCGAGCTGGCCCAATATTACACCAGGAAAAGAATCTTTATAATAAATCCGTGATTGGCCAGCCATAAACCTGACTACGGAAACCTTTTTCTCTTTTTTATCTCCAAGCTTTTCACTTAAATCTGTCACTCGCTTATCGAATTGATCGATAATTTCTTTTCCTTTTTGTTCTTTATTGACTGCATTTGCATAGAGATTGAAATTTACTTTCCAATCACCGCGGAGCTCTTCGGAAAAAACTGTTGGCGCGATTTCGGAAAGCTGTTCATAGACTTGCTCTTGACGAATTTTATTTCCGATGATTAAATCTGGCTCTAATTCGGCAATCGCTTCAATGTTCGGTTCGCTCTCTGTCCCCACGTTTTTGACATTCTTCATGCTGTCTTTAATATGGTCATACCAAGGATCTCCGGTCCAAGATTGGACAGCCCCTACAGGTGTAATCCCCAGTTCTAACAAAGCTTCTGTTCCTTCGTTTGTTAAAACAACGACTTTTTTAGGTTCAGAAGGAACATCAGCAGTTCCCATTGCGTGGTCTATGGATCTAGTTTTATCTGGTGAACTGTCTTCAGACGATCCGCCGCCACATGCAGCAAGAATGAGTAATAGTATAACAGTAAATAAAGATAATAGTATTCTATTTTTCATTTATGTAAAATCCTCCTATGAAAATCATTATCAATTAGATCATAATGTGAAGGATTAATAATGTCAATCTTTAATTGAAAATGATTTTCAAGATCAATAAAATTTGTTACTATAGAAGCAGGCAATATTTCTATCAATCAGGAGAAACAAAACATGCTTTTAGTGACGAATAGACAAAAAATCTGGGTCTCCTTATTTTTAATCTTGATTTCATTGGCTGCCATATGCTGCAGCGTGGTATATGGGTATACAGATACATCATGGAAGACAGCAATTGATGCGTTTCAAGCATTTAATGGATCAAACGAGCATCTTATTATTACGAATGTCCGATTGCCAAGAGCGCTTGTCGCTGCTGTTGTCGGTGCTGCGCTGGCTGTAGCTGGAGCATTGATGCAGGCGCTGACGAAAAATCCATTAGCCTCCCCAGACATTTTTGGTGTCAACGCAGGAGCCGGATTCTTTGTAGTAGTATCAATGATTTTTTTTCATGTACAATCCTTACAAGCCAACGTCTGGATCGCATTTGCTGGGGCTGCAATTGCGGCATTTATCGTTTATTTTATAAGCTCAATAGGCATAGATGGCCTTACACCGGTAAAGCTTACCCTTGCAGGAGCGTCAATCGCGGCATTATTTTCTTCTTTGACCCAGGGGATGCTTGCCGTGAATGAAGCTGCTTTGGAGCAGGTTTTATTTTGGCTTGCAGGATCTGTCCAAGGCCGTAACCTGCAGCTACTTCTTTCTCTTTCTCCTTATCTGATTATTGCATTAATAGGAAGCTTTTTGTTAGGCAGGAAAATTAATGTGCTTATCATGGGGGAGGATGTAGCGAAAAGCCTTGGCCAAAAAACAGGCTTAATCAAACTGATGATGGCCGTGTCCATCATTATTCTTGCTGGGGGAGCAGTCGCCATTGCAGGGCCAATAGGATT
Source organism: Bacillus gobiensis (assembly GCF_001278705.1). Taxonomy (GTDB): domain Bacteria; phylum Bacillota; class Bacilli; order Bacillales; family Bacillaceae; genus Bacillus; species Bacillus gobiensis. Next base: position 2,484,546 of record NZ_CP012600.1, on the reverse strand, counting down.
TATTGGAATTGTAGTTCCGCATTTTGCAAGATATCTTGTCGGCAATGACCATCGCTGGATTTTGCCATATTGCGCTCTTTTGGGAGCGATACTACTGATCACAGCAGATATCGGAGCCAGGTACATTATTATGCCTGAAGAGGTACCAGTCGGTGTGATGACTGCTATTATTGGCACCCCTGTCTTCATTTACATAGCAAGAAAAGGGGATCAGCGATGAAGAATTATCGTCCGATGAGAGTAAATAAAGGAAACATTTCATATTTATTAGATAAAAGAGCCGTTATCACCTTTCTCATATTAGTGTGCATAACAGTTCTGTCAATTATTGTGAGCGCCGGAGTCGGAGATCGATTTATTTCTCCTCTTGACGTTGGCAAATCGCTGCTCGGAATTGGTTCAAAACTTGATCAGCTTGTCGTCCAAAGCTTTCGAATGCCAAGAATACTTATTGCCCTATTGGCGGGAATCTGTCTGGCAGCTGCAGGAAGCATACTTCAAGGGCTCATCCGCAATCCGCTGGCGTCTCCCGATATCATCGGAGTTACCGGCGGTGCATCTGTAGCCATAGTTTTGTTTATTTTGCTTTTTTCAACGAGCAGCGGCGCTTTAACCGTCAATATTGCATGGCAGCCCCTTGCCGCATTTGCCGGTGCATCAATAACAGGCATGGTAGTGTACGCACTTTCTTATAAAAACGGAGTATCTACTTTTCGTCTGATATTAATTGGGATAGGAACGTCAATGCTTGCTCAGTCATTGACCACACTTTTGATGATAAAAGGGCCTATCCACAGAGTACAGCAAGCGAATATTTGGATCACAGGATCAGTTTATGGAGCAAACTGGAGTGAGGTTTACGTATTAGGTGTTGCGGCAGTTGTACTGTTACTCCTTTCTTTTCTTGCTATCCGCCATGTGAATATTCAAGGGCTTGGTGAAGAAGTAGCTAAAGGAGTGGGGAGCAAGGTTCAGCTCCACCGTTTGTATTTGCTGCTTCTAAGTACAGCATTGACAGCCTGCGCTGTATCTTTTGCAGGAGCCATTGGGTTTGTCGGGCTTATTGCTCCGCACATCGCGCGAAGGCTGGTCGGATCTTCCTTCGGCGCATTGCTGCCATCTGCATCATTGCTCGGCGGTTTACTAGTTGTTCTAGCTGACTTAATTGGAAAAAGCGCATTCGCCCCTTTGGAAATTCCGGCTGGAGTATTTACAGCGGCGATCGGCGCACCTTATTTTATCTACTTGCTTTATAAAAGCAGAAATCAATAGAAGGAGTGGATTCAGATTATGAGTGCTATATCAACAAACACGTTAAGCCTGGGATATGGAGATAGTTTGATTATTGATGAGTTAAACGTAACAATACCAAAAGGTGAAATTACAGTATTCATCGGCAGCAATGGCTGCGGCAAATCAACCCTTCTAAGGTCTTTAGCCAGGCTGATGAAACCAAAAGGAGGATCTGTTCTTTTGGAAGGTAAGTCCATTGCAAAGCTTCCAACTAAGGAGGTTGCAAGAGAGCTCTCCATCTTGCCTCAAGGACCTGCTGCTCCGGAAGGTCTTACAGTTCTTCAGCTTGTAAAACAAGGCAGATACCCATATCAAAATTGGCTGAAGCAATGGTCGGAAGAAGACGAAGAAGCAGTTGAACGGGCACTCGAGGCCACAGGAACGAAAGAATTAGCAGAAAGAACAGTTGATTCACTCTCTGGCGGCCAAAGGCAAAGAGCTTGGATCGCAATGACTCTAGCACAGGAAACGGATATCATCCTGCTTGACGAACCAACGACTTATCTAGATATGACTCATCAAATTGAAATTCTCGACCTTCTGTTTGAATTAAATGAAAAAGAAAAGCGCACCATCGTTATGGTTCTGCATGATTTGAACCTTGCCTGCCGATATGCGCATCATCTGATTGCCATAAAAGACAAGAAGATTTATGCTGAGGGGAGACCTGAAACAATTATGAATTGTAATCTTGTTCAGGAAGTGTTTGGAATGAACTGCCAAGTAACAAGTGATCCGCTGTTTGGTACTCCGCTTTGCATTCCTCATGGACGGGGCAGATGTATTGTCAGACAGGTCAGTTTGGAGCAAAATGCATAGTATTACGGTGCAGACGTAAAATGTTTCAATGAGAAAAGGAGAGAAATTCGTTGTCAAATAAATTAGAGGAACAAATCGATGGTCTTCTAGAAAAGTACACGGAACTCTTGCTTGGCGAAACAGATGAAGATTTAAAAAAGCAAGTAGAAATGTGGATTATTTACACTCATATCGCAAAAAGCATGCCAGCTCTTGCCAAGCACTGGAACGGAACCTATCCTGATGCTAAGAAAGAAATTAAAGAAGTCATCTACCATATCAAAACGTTGAATGAAGAGCATAGGAAGAATGGAAAGGAATAACAATCACGGGGCTCTATTTTTGATAAATAATTAGACTAAAGGAAATGTGCCCCGTTTCAAACTGTCATCTGCCTCTAAATGTAATGATGGAGCATTTGCAAGGCTTTCTCATTCGACTAAATACACTTTTTTAGATAAGTTTGGCAAAAGGGAGAACGCTGCAACCTTGGTTTCGGTTGTTGGAAACTTGGTGTCTAACCTTCATTTCCCTAAAGAAAATCCTTCAAACAATCGTCCGCCGTGCGGTTCTAAAACCATTTCACTTATTAGAATAACTTTGCTTTTATCACCTGTTCTATAAAAAACGTCAAAGGCTTCAACAAATTCTTCAGCGAAATTTATATCATAATGCTTCAAAGCACGAATCATCCATTTCGAAGAACCTATCCAATGGCCATTTGTTCTTAAAACAAACTCATGAATAAGCTCGGCTAATGTGTTTGCTATAAATAATTCTTCAGCTCGATTATTACATCCTATAAAATCATCAAGTACAT